>NZ_JBOHDT010000045.1:0-22545 GCF_050700635.1 Aeromicrobium sp. | reverse complement strand
CTCGTGCGCCAGATCGCGCAGCACGGGCACTCGGAGATCATCGGCATGCAGCCCGAGGGCGCTTGGCTGACGAGCGCACCGTCGCTGCGCCGCAAGGCCGTCCTGATGGCGAAGGTCCAGGACGAGGCCGGCCACGGGCTCTACCTCTACTCCGCCACCGAGACGCTCGGTGCCGACCGCGCCGACCTCACCGACGCGCTCATCACGTCACGGCAGAAGTACTCCTCGATCTTCAACTACCCGACCCCCAGCTACGCCGACGTCGGCACCATCGGCTGGCTCGTCGACGGCGCCGCCATCTGCAACCAGGTGCCGCTGTGCCGCAGCTCGTACGGGCCGTACGCGCGGGCGATGATCCGCATCTGCAAGGAGGAGTCGTTCCACCAGCGGCAGGGTTACGAGCTGCTGATGACGATGATGAACGGCACCGATGATCAGCGCGCCATGGTGCAGGAATCGGTCAACCGGTGGTGGTGGCCGTCGCTGATGATGTTCGGGCCGCCCGACGACCAGTCCCCCAACACCGAGCAGTCGATGGCCTGGGGCATCAAGCGGCACACCAACGACGAGCTGCGTCAGCGCTTCGTCGACATGACCGTTCCGCAGGCGGATGCGCTCGGCGTCACGCTGCCAGACCCCGAGCTCGCCTGGAACGACGAGCGCGGGTCGTACGACTTCGGGCCGCCCGACTGGGACGAGCTCAAGCGGGTGATCTCCGGCGACGGCCCGTGCAACGCCGAGCGCATCGCCTGCCGCAAGGCCGCTCACGAGGAGGGCGCGTGGGTCCGCGAGGCCGCCACCGCGTACGCAAACCGGCAGGAGGATGTGGCATGACCGACTGGCCCCTCTACGAGGTGTTCGTGCGCGGCAAGCGCGGCCTCAACCACGTGCACGTCGGCTCGATCCACGCCGCCGACGACGAGATGGCGTTGCACCACGCCCGCGACGTCTACACCCGCCGGAACGAGGGCGTGAGCATCTGGGTCGTCAAGTCGTCCGACATCACCGCCTCGAGCCCCGACGAGAAGGATCCGTTCTTCGCGCCGAGCGGCGACAAAGTCTACCGCCACCCCACCTTCTACGACGTGCCCGAGCACGTCCCCCACATGTGACATGACCGAACACGACAACGCCTACACGAGCCTCGTCGAGGCCGACGACGACGCGCGCTGGGCGTTCGGCACCAGCTTCGACGACCCGCTGGCCGGCGTCGACACCACGGTGCCCGACGGCGTCGACTCGAGTGCGCTCGCCGCGTACTGCCTGATGCTCGCCGACGACGCGCTCGTGCTCGCCCAGCGCCTCGCGGAGTGGACGACGCACGCGCCAGAGCTCGAGGAGGAGGTCGCGCTCGCCAACATCGGCCTCGACCTGCTCGGTCAGGCGCGGCTGCTGCTCGCGCGCGCCGCCGCCGCGGACCCGTCGGTCGTACCGGGACTCCCGGACGGATCGCCCGTGCCGCCCGATGACCGGCTCGCGTACTTCCGCGACGCCGACGCATTCCGCAACGTGCACCTCGTGGAGCAGCCGAACGGTGACTTCACGGCCACGATGGGGCGTCTTCTCGTCTTCTCCGCGTGGCGCCTCGCCCTTCTCGAGCATCTGCGCACGCACGCCGACCCGGTGCTCGCCGCCGTGGCCGAGAAGGCCGTCAAGGAGGTGCGCTACCACCGCGAGCACGCGGCGCGCTGGTGCGTCACGCTCGCGCAGGGCACCGACCTCTCACGGGAGCGGATGATCGCCGGCTTCGACACGATCTGGCCGGATGTCCCAGAGCTCGAAGGCACGGATCCCGGCGACGCCTTCGAGGAGGCGATGCGAGTCGTCGACCAGGTTCTCGACCTGGCCGGCCTGCAGCGTCCCTCCGTCACACCGGGCGCAGGGAGCGGACGCGATGGCATCCACACCGAGCCGTTCGATGAGCTGCTGACCGAGATGCAGGGTCTCGCCCGCGAGCACCCGATGGGGCGATGGTGATGACGGATCCACGCGCCGTCGTCGCGCAGGTCGTCGACCCGGAGCTGCCGATGCTGACGCTCGAAGACCTCGGAGTGCTGCGTGACGTCACTGTCGACGACGACACGGTCGTCGTCACCCTCACCCCCACCTACAGCGGCTGCCCGGCGCTTGCGACGATGCGAGCCGACGTGCTGGTCGCGCTCCGACGCGCCGGGTACGACCATGCGGAGGTGCGCACGACGCTCACGCCGGCGTGGTCGTCCGACTGGATCAGCACCAAAGGACGCACCGCGCTCGCCGAACACGGCATCGCGCCGCCTCGTGCGAACGATGGGCCGACCGACCTGTTGCTCATGCCGTCACGTCCACCGGCCTGTCCCCTGTGCGCGTCCACCGACACCCGTGAGGTCTCGCACTTCGGCACCACCGCCTGCCGGTCGCTCCACACGTGCCGCGCGTGCGGCGAGACGTTCGACCACATGAAGGAGATCTGATGGCGGTGCGTGGTGACTTCCACCCACTCCGGGTGGCGCGCGTCGACCGGCTCTGTGACGACGCGGCCGCCGTCACGTTCGACGTCCCCGACGACCTCACCGAGGAGTTCCGGTTCCGTGCCGGGCAGTCGCTCACGCTGCGCCGCCGCATCGACGACCACGAGGAGCGACGCCAGTACTCGATCTGCGCGCCGGTCGGGGCGGCGCCACGCGTCGGCGTGCGGGTCGTGCCGGACGGGCTGTTCTCGGAATGGCTGGTGGAGCAGGTCCGCGCGGGCGACGAGATCGAGGTGCAGACGCCGTCCGGCACCTTCGGACCAGATCCGGACCTGGGTGGCCACCACGTGCTCATCGCTGCCGGATCCGGCATCACCCCGGTCCTGTCGATCGCGTCGTCGCTGCTCGCCAACCCGGAGGCGGAGGTGACGCTGCTCTACGGCAACCGACGCGCGAACACCGTCATGTTCACCGATGAGGTGGCGGACCTGAAGGACCGGTTCCCGGCGCGCTTCGAGGTCATCCACGTGCTCTCCCGTGAACCTCGTGACGTGGAGCTGTTCAGCGGTCGCCTCGATGCCGACCGGCTGCGCCGGATCCTCACCGCGCTCGTCCCGGTGGCCGCCGTCGACGGCTACTGGCTGTGCGGACCGTTCGAGATGATCGAGTCCGCTCGGGACGTGCTGCGCGAACTCGGTGTTCCTGCGGAGCGGGTGCATCGTGAGCTGTTCTTCGTCGACGACATCCCGCCGCCCCCGGTCGAGCACGCCGAGGCCGGTCTCGAGGGACCGTCCAGCCGGGTCACGATGACGCTCGACGGTCGGACCACGGCGCTCACCCTGCCGCGCGACCGTCCCGTCCTCGACGCCGCCCAGGAGATCCGCGCCGACCTCCCCTACGCCTGCAAGGGCGGGGTGTGCGGCACCTGCCGGGCCAAGGTCGTCAGCGGCGAGGTGCACATGCGCCGCAACTACGCACTGGAGGACGACGAGCTGGCCGACGGCTACGTGCTCACCTGCCAGAGCCTGCCGGTCTCCGACGAGCTCAGCCTCGACTACGACGCCTGAGCGCCGGAGTAGTCTGCGAAGGCCGAGTGGGGAACGGCCTAAGAAGGGCGTCCCGCATGAGCGACTCGACCAGCAGCACCGACCACAGCGGCCACGTCGATCAGGCCTTACGCCTGCGGTGGCCAGTGGCGATCGCCATCGTCCTGTTCACGATCTCCTACCCCGCCAACGACTTCTACGGCGCGGAGAGCGACACCGACATCGGTCTCGGCCTGTTCCTGGGCTACGTGGCGATCGCAGTTGCCACCGCCATCACTGTCTTCTCCGTGGTGATGCCATGGGCCATCCACCGTCAGCGGGTCGGGGCCGTTGCACTGACGCTCTCGGTCGTCGGGTTCCTGCTCGCTCCCGGTTTCTGGACCGGCGTACCACCCGCCGTGGCCGCCGGTGGTGCTCTGCTCGGATGGGCGGGTGTCGATGCGGCGAGGGGTCGCCGGTTGTCACAGGCCGCGCTCGTGATCGGAGTACTCGCGGTGATCGCGAACGTCTACTCCTACGCCATCGTGTTCGTCTAGTCAGCCGGTCGCGCCGAGGCAGCTCCTGAGCTCGTCGAGCTCGTAGAAGTTCTTCGTCCCTTCGTACGGCTGGCAGTCGCGCCCGATCGTGGTCGGGACCTCGTTGTAGCGGACCGAGACGATGTTCGTGTCGTTCTTCTGCCACACGGTCCACCCGATGTTGGCCGACAGCGGAGCGACGGTGGAGACGCGGAAGTCGTTGTTCTCGAGCGTGAACGCCTCGCCCGGCTTGCCCTGCTCATCCGATCCCGGCAGCTCGAGCATCGCGGCGAACGGCGTGATCTCCTCGGCGTGCGCGAACCGGTAGACCGCGGCATGCGGGTGCGAACCCCGGCCCTCGAGGCGATCGTCGATCACCTCGAAGAAGTCGTCCAGCAGGATCTGGGCGGCCTGATAGGTGCTGTCGTCGCCTTCGACGCCCGGTCCGCGCCGGTAGAAGAAGCGTGCGTCCTCGACGTAGGCGTAGGCGGCGGCCGCATCCTTGGGCATGAGTCGCGTCGTGTCGACGTTGACGTCACGGCTCATCGACGGTCCGGCCCGGTAGACGTCGAACACGGCGTTGCCGTAGTAGAGCGGTTCATCGATGCCGGCGACGAAGCTCGGCGTGAAAAGGTGCTCGAGCGCGTCGACCGCCGCTGCGTCGATCTTCGAGAGCCGGCGCACTTTGTAGTAGTCGGGCTTCCACGCGTCACCGTCCAGGAAGTCCTCGTACTCGTCGTTCTCGTTGTCGAACTTCAACAGGTTCTCGTTCTCCTCCGGAGGCTCGATCGCGAGCTCGGGATGGACCGAGCCGAGGCCCTTGCCGAACATCCTGGCGCTGTCCTCGGCCCGCGACTTGCCGGAGTGAACCATCTCGACCTTCGCGCCCTCGCCGGGCGCGTCCTCGAACAGGGTGGCCAGTCGTTTCCCCTCACGCTTGCCGATGCCCCGCATCTCCTCCGCGCCGAGGGTGTTGAGCTCGCCGAACCCGACCTCCTTCATCGCGGTGTACAGCGCGCGGGCATCCGGTCCGAACCGTCGCCCCGTCTCGGTCAGCGCGTCCGCCTGCTCTGCTTCCTCCCACAACGCGATGACGTCCTCGAGGGGCTCGCCGCCGGTGAGCGATCGCGCTCCGTGTCGGGCGACGAACTGGGCGAAGACCGGCTCGAACCCGCTCGGCGCATCGACGTCTGACGGCGTCGGCACCGGGTACGGCGTGAGCGTCGAGACGTTGGCCGGCTGGTCGCTCTGGGCCACCGGCGTCGAACCCCCGGGCGCGGCGACGTCATCCCGCGGGTCGGACGAGTCGGACTGGCAGGCAGCAAGCACGATCATCGCTGCGACGACGATGAGGAGCCGGGAGCGATGCATGCGCACATCCTGCCGGATGCACCTTGTCGTCGTCAGAGGTTTTTGGCGAATGCGCCCACCGTCACGATCGTCAGTGCGAGCGTACTCACGTCGATCGCGAGCCCAGCCGCTTCGGAGCGGTCATGACGACGCGCCGCCGCCAACCGCGTGACGACGGCACCCAGGAGAAGAACGGCGAGCCCGACCGCGGCGGCCATCCCGAGCGGGTGGTAGGCCAGACCGATGGCGACACCGGCGGCGCCGAGCCACTCGAAGACCCCGATCATCCGCCACCGGCCCGGCGGAACGTCCAGAGAGTCACGGATCGCGAGCGAAGCCGGAACGTTGAACAGCTTGACCCCGCCCGTGACGAGGAACGTGACAGTCACGATGATCGCCAGAACGGTGAGGACCATCCGATCACGGTATCGGCTGGGCGCCTCAGGTGACCCTGAACTTCTCCGCTCCCCTCGGTCCCCTGACCTCGACCACGGTGCCGCGTTCGAGCTGACGACCGCGACGCGTCTCGACGCGACCGTCGACGAGCACCTCGCCGTCGGTCACCAGTGCTCCGGCCTCGGCGCCCGAACCGGCGACACCCACGAACTTCAGGAACTGCCCCAGGCGGATGCCGCCGTCGCGGACCGGCACCTCGACGATCTCGGGTGTGCTCACGGAACCACCGTTGCACATCCTGCCGAAGCATCGACTCACGAAACTGCGAGACAGTAGCGTGACCGCCATGACGGCCGTGAAGAGCCCGTGGATCATCGGTTTCGCCGTGGTGGCCGTGGTGCATCTCGTGCTCAACGCCGTCGACGCTTCGCCGTGGGACAGCATCACCAAGTGCCTTCTCGCACCGCTGCTCGCGGCTTGGGTCGTGCAGCTGAACGGCCCATGGCTCCTCGTCGCCGCCCTCGTCTTCTGTTTCGGTGGCGACCTGTTCCTCGAGATCGAGGCGCTCTTCGTCGTCGGCATGGCCTCGTTCGCGGCGGCACACGTCTGCTTCATCACGATCTTCGTGCAACGCGGGGCGCTCCCCCGGTTGCGCGCGAACCCGTGGGCCGCGATCGTCTACCTCGCGGCGGCCGTCGCCATGGTGGTCTGGGCCTGGGACGGGCTCGCGGGCGACGTACGTCCGTTCGTCCCGGTCTACGCGCTACTGCTGGTCGGCACCGCCTCGACGTCGCTCGCCCTCGACGGACGAGCCGGGCTCGGCGGCCTGTTGTTCCTCGTGTCCGACGGATTCATCGCCCTCGGTGAGGCCGGCCGGTTCGACAAGGATGCGACCTGGCACGGCCTGGTCATCATGGGGCTCTACATCCTGGCAATCTTCTTCCTGTCCGCCGGCATCTTGAACCGCGAGATCCGCACGAAACGGCTGGCCGCCGACGGCTTCGACCCCACCGTCCGCACCGATTGCTGGCCCCGACTCCCCGAGCGGGCCTGACCATCTCCGGCCGCCCTGGCAACGAATCATCCACATGAGCAGCGACCCACGCCGGCCCTCCGATCGGACGTATCGCCATGTCGAACGGCTCATCGCCGGAGTCTTCCGCCTGCTCGGACTGCGGATCACGGTTCATGGGTCCCAGCACCTGCCCGCGTCAGGCCCGGCAGTGATTGCGTGCAACCACACCGGCTTCCTCGACTTCACCTTCGTCGGCTACGCCGCCCGGGAGCGCGGACGGATCGTGCGGTTCATGAGCAAGTTCTCGACGTTCGAGAACCCGCTCTCGGGACGGTTGATGAGGGCGATGCGACACATACCGGTCGACCGGTGGTCGGGTGCAATCGCCTACCGGCAAGCGCGGCGTCTGCTCGACGAGGGCGAGATCGTCGGTGTCTTCCCGGAGGCCACGATCAGCCGGTCGTGGCTGGTCAAGAGACTGAAGCCGGGTGCCGCGGGCATGGCCATCACCCGCTCCGCGCCGCTCGTCCCGGCGATCGTGTGGGGATCCCACCGCATCCTGACCGTCGACGGGCGCCGAAGCCTGCGACGGGGGAAGGCGATCACGATTCTCCTCGGTGAGCCCCTCCACCCCGCGGACGGCGAGACGATCCCCGCTCTCACCGAGCGGCTGCACGCGGCAATGACGGCGTTGCTCGGCCAGGCCCTCGACAGCTACCCGGACGCCCCCCGCTCCGACGCCGACCGCTGGTGGCTCCCGCACGATCGCGGCGGCACGGCGCCCGAGCCGGCGCTCGCCGCCGCCCTCGACCGAGCCGCACTCGAACGCATCAACCAGCCGTTCGACTGAGAGGATGACGGCATGACGTTCGACCATCTCGAGCCGGTCACTGTCGGCGACCTGACCTTCGACGTCCGGACGCTCGGGCCCGACGACGGTGAGCCGGTGATGCTGCTGCACGGCTTTCCGGAGACGTCGCTGAGCTGGTCGGCAGTCGCACCGATCCTCGCCGAGGCCGGCTTCCGCGTGTTCGCACCGGACCAACGCGGCTACTCCCCAGATGCGCGCCCGACGTCGATCAGCGACTACGCGATGGAGAACCTCGTCGCCGACGTCCTCGGCCTCGCGGACGCCCTCGGACTCGGGACCTTCCACCTCGTCGGCCACGACTGGGGCGCGGCAGTCGGCTGGGTCGTCGCCGCCCACCACGGCGACCGCCTGCGCACCTTCACCGCCGTGTCGGTGCCCCACCTGGCTGCCTACAACACAGCCCTGCGCGGCGACTCCGACCAGCAGGAGCGGGCGTCGTACATCAGGCTGATGCGTCAGGAGGGCAAGACCGAGGAGGTCCTGTCCGCCGACGACGGACGACGCCTCGGCGCCATGTACGACGGAAAGATCCCGGCCACCCACGTCGACGCGTACCTCGACTTCTTTCGGGAGCCGGCCGCACTCACCGGCGCGCTCGCGTGGTACCGGGCCATGACGGCCGCCCTCGCCGACCTGCCCTCGGTATCGGTGCCGACGACGTTCGTGTGGAGCGACGGCGACTGGGCCATCGGCCGAGCGTCGGCCGAGGCCTGCGAACAGCACGTCACCGGCCCGTTCACGTTCGTCGAGCTGACGGACGTGAGCCACTGGATCCCCGAGGAGGCCCCGGCCGTGCTTGCCGACGCCACCCTCGACCGCCTCCGTGGCTGACGCCGGGCGTACGTGATGATGGGTCGATGACCAAGGCCTACTGGATCAACACGTTCACCGCCGTGCACGACGACGACAAGCTCAAGAGCTACATCCGGCTCGCCGGTCCGGCGATGCAGGATGCCGGCGGACGCTTCCTGTCCCGCGGCGACGTGGTGCACACCTTCGAGGGCGGCACCTACGGGCGCACCACGCTGATCGAGTTCTCCAGCGCGGACGCTGCGGTCGCCGCGTACTCGAGCCCCGGCTACCAGGCTGCACTTGAGGCGCTCGACGGCGGCGCCGACCGGGAGATCCGCATCATTGAGGCCCTCCCGGACGTGTAACACTCAGCCGGCGAGGGGCCAGCCGGCGGGGTCGTCGAGCGGGCGTCCCTTCTGCTGGGCACGGGCGTTCCAGTCGTGAGCCCGGTGCGCGAACCAAGTGCGCTGGCTGGCCATGAGCTCGAGGAGGGTGGCCGTGCCGACGTGCGCGTGCCGGGCCCCCAGCTCGACGGCGACGTCGCGCGCCGCGCGGGCGTCACAGGTGGCGTCGTGCGCGTGCGCGACAGGGATCCCGTAGTACGCCGCCACGTCGACCAGTCGGCGTTGACCGAGCGCGCCACGCGCAATGCCCCAGTCGACGACGAAGGGGTCGACGACGAGCAGACGCGACCAGTCGGGCTGGGTGAGCCCCAGGCGCGCGGCCTCGGCCCGGAGCATCGTGAGGTCGTAGGCGGCGTTGAAGACGACGAGCCCCACCTGCCGGGAGACGAGCGACTGCACCCAGTCGACGACCACGGCCAGCCCCTCGGCCGACGGCGGCGCGTCGGCCAGCATGGCTTCGGTGATGCCGTGGACCTCGGCCGATGCCGACGGAATCGGGACGCCCGGATCGACCAGCCCGGTGATCTCGAAGCCCGGCTCATCGAGCAGTGCGAAGCTGAGCACGCGGTCGCGATGCGGGTCGATGCCGGTGGTCTCGAAGTCGAGTGACGCCAACGGCAGGCGGTGCCAACCGTCGTGGTCGCCACGGCCGGGCGGCCTGGGCGAGCAGACGGCGCACCAGCCGTGGAACCCATGTGCTGTCACGCGCTGACCTCCTGGGATCAACGCTAGGGCTGGGTCCGGACAGCGGCGGCGAGCGACACAACAAAGCGGTACATTTGCACCGGTTTAGGAAAGGTTTCATGACAAAGCTGAGCGACACGACGACCGTCATCACCGGGGCGGGTAGCGGGATCGGCCGCGCCACCGCGGTGCTCGCCGCCGAGCGAGGTTCACGTCTGGTGCTCACCGACGTGTCCGCCGAGAGCCTCGCCGAGACGGTCCGGCACGTCACGGCGGCGGGTGGCACCGTGGCCCACCACGAGGCGCTCGACGTGCGCGACGTCGACGCCGTCAATGCCTTCGCGGCCCGAACCCACGAGGTGGCCGGTCCGGTGGACCTGGTGATGAACATCGCCGGCATCTCAACGTGGGGACGCATCCAGGACCTCACCACCGAGCACTGGCGCCGCACCGTCGACATCGACCTGATGGGCCCGATCCACATCCTCGCGGCGTTCGTACCGGCCATGATCGAAGCCGGCCGGGGCGGCCACGTCGTCAACGTCTCGTCGGCAGCCGGGCTGTTCGGGCTGCCGATCCACGCGCCGTACAGCGCCGCGAAGTTCGGGCTGCGGGGTGTCAGCGAGGTGTTGCGCTTCGACCTCGCTCCGCACGGCATCGGCATGACGCTGGTCTGTCCGGGCGCAGTCGCCACTCCGCTCGTCGGCAGCGTCGACATCGTCGGCATCGACCGGGACGATCCAGCCGTCCAACGTGCCATCGAGTCGTTCAGCCGTCATGCCGTGACCTCCGAGAAGGCCGCCGGCGCGATCATCCGAGGCGTCGAGAAGGACCGCTACCTGGTCTACACGTCGTCGGACATCCGGCTGCTGCACTTGGCCCAGCGGTATGTGCCGTTCGTCTACACCTTCGTGATGCGTCTGCTCAACCGGCGGGCCAGGGCCTTCCTGAAGGCGAACATCAGACGGCCCGTAGGCCGGTGACCTCGAACGTCCGGGCCGACGAGGGCTTGACTGCTCGGCACGTGAGCATGGCCGGCGCGGACTGACGGGCCTCGACCTCGACCACCACCCGTTCGGGCAACCGGCCGGTGCACCGCAGCTCGACCCGCCACCGCCCACGATCGGTGGTCTCGACGTTCGCCGAGGTGACGTCACGCGCGCCTCCGGGCCCGAACCGCTCGTGGACGGCCACCGCCGCCGCCTGCGCGACCGGCGCAAACAGGCTCGATCCGCGCAAACGCGACGGCGTCACGGTGCCGTCCAGGTGGCGATCGATGATGTCGCCCGCGTCATCGTCATCGAGACCGCCGTAGTAGGTACCGTCCGGCAGCACGACGACCGTCGGGGCAAACCGGTCGCCGCCGACGTGGCTGCACTCCCACACCCGATCACCGTGGCGCTCGGCGAGGGCCGCGG
This sequence comes from Aeromicrobium sp., assembly GCF_050700635.1. Taxonomy (GTDB): domain Bacteria; phylum Actinomycetota; class Actinomycetes; order Propionibacteriales; family Nocardioidaceae; genus Aeromicrobium. The sequence goes on along the minus strand of NZ_JBOHDT010000045.1, from coordinate 11,604 downwards.
CGACGGGGCGACCGCGGACCGCGCAGCACGTGTCGTGACGCCCGTGCGTGCACACGAGGAGCACCGGCTCGTCGGACCAGCTGGTGGTCGGCTCGGAGAGGGCGTCGTGGGCGTCGAGCAGGTCGGAGTCGTCACCCCACGTTCCCCACCGGATGCGTCCACCGATGACGTCGGCCACCGCCCACGCGCGTTCCGGCGTGGCTGTCGCCCGACCGTGGCGGCGGATCAGCAACGTGCGACTGCCGGCGGTGTTCGTTGCGGCTACGAGCAGGTCGTGGATGTCCTGGCGGATGGCCCGCAGGGCGTCGAACGGCCACGGGCCGGGGTGCTCGATGAGGAGGAAACGCCGAACGTTCAGGGCGGTGCCATGCATCGGGTCGCCGCGCTCGCGGGCGGTGTCCGCGCACTGCGGAGCGGGGGGCATGCGAACAGCGTCTCAGGTGGTGACGACGACACCGGCATGCAGCAGCCGCAGCGCCAGGTCGAGGCCGAGGGCATCGGCGGTGACCGGTTCGCCGTCGAGAAGGCGTCCGAGCGCCGCCTCGTCGGCCAGGCCGAGGTCGAACTCGCCGGCCCGGGTCGTGAGCAGAACGCCGTCGTCGTGCGACTCCAGCCGCGGTTGGAGGTTATGTCGAAGCTCAAGAACGGTGTCAGGAGTGAGCGACTGGGCCGCGCGCAGCTGGGCCAGCGGGCCGACGGGGGCAGGCCGACCGGATGCCGCCGACTTCGTGGCGAGCACGGCCGCGATGTCCTCGGCCGACATCGCGCCGAGCGACTCGATGAGCCGGGCCCGGACGAGCTCGACGTCAGGGCTGATGTCCTGCGCGTCGTCGACATGGACCCCGAGTGGCAACGACGCGCGGACGTCGATGTCGTCGGCCACCTCGAGCAGGGTGCGGTCGAGCATGGTGCGGGCAACGGCGTGACGGGTCCAGGTGTGAACGCCGATGGTGAGGTGGGTACTCACGTCGCCGAGCGCCGTGGCGGCGTGGAGGTACCCACGTGGCAGGTAGAGGCAGTCGCCGGGAGTGAGCACCGCGTCGATCAGCGGTGCCGCCTCGGCGGCCGCAGCGACCGCCTCGCCTCGATCGGTCCAGGGCTGGTCGCGCAAGGGCGACGGATGAACAGGTCCGTGGATGGACCAGCGCTTCTCGCCCGAGATCTGCAGCACGAAGACGTCGTGCACGTCGTAGTGGTCGGCGAAGCCGCGCGACGCCGGCGGCGTGATGTAGGCGTTGACCTGCACCGCATGACCGAGCTCCGCGGACAGCTGCTGCGAGAAGTCGAGCAGTGGCGACCAGGTGCGATGCAGCGCCTGGAGCACGATCGTTGCTCCATCGGCGAGCAGCGCGGTGAGGCGGGAGTCGTCCGCCTGGTCGGCTACACCGGCGCCGACCCCCCCGCCGCCGGTGTAGTCGCGCGCGGCGAGCGTGGTGCCGTCCTTCGCCACCCGGATGAACGGCGTGCGCAACCCGCGGCGCGAGACGAGCTCGTCGACCGCCGCCTCGTCGAACAGGTCCCCGAAACCGCCGGCGAGATCTTCCGAGGGAGTGAGAAGTGCCGAGCGGCCCCAGACGTCACGCGCGAACGCGTCCGGGTCGGCGACCAACCGGCGCAACGCCGGATGCCCGGTCGTGTGACCGGGCACCCTGGCGTCGGTCGCTGACGTCACCTCGTCGGATCGTCCTCGGCGACGTCGGCGGGGTCGTCGATGAGGCCGTCTCCGCCTTCGTCGGCACCGCCGTCGGCCCCGCCGTCATCGGCGCCACCGTCCGCTCCGCCGTCCTGCACGCCCGGCGTGCCTTCGGCGCCACCGTCAGCAGGTCCCTCGGCGCCGCCATCGGCACCGCCGTCGTGAAGGCCCGGGGTGCCTTCGGCACCGCCGTCCGCAGGTCCTTCAGGTGTGGTTTCCGTCATGGTTGCTCCTCACTCGTCATCGAACGGCACCGGAGCGCGCCGCCCCTAACAGATAGCACCACGGTGGCAGGTCGCAACTCAACGCTCGTCGCCATGCTCGCCCTCACGTTCGGCGTGCTCCCGTTCACGATCAGCACGCTCGCGTTCGCTCAGCTGACCCTGCAGTTCCTTGACCTGACGACGCCGACTGGAGAGGCGCATACCTGCGGCGACCAGCACGAACGCGACCACGGCAGCGCCGATGGCGCCGAAGGTGGTCGCGGCCCGGAAACCGGGAGCATAGACGTCCAGCGTGCGCTCGCCCGCGTGCGCGGCGTTGCTGTTGGAGATGACGACGGACAGGGTGAGCAGGTTTGGCACGGCCAGGATCACCGCGAGTCCGAGGAGGATGAAGCGCCAGGTCCAGCTGAAGAAGCGCCGACGCATCTGCGCCAGCACCAGCAGCGGGATGAGCGTGAAGACGAACCCGTAGAACAAGCCCCAAAGCGTGCCTGCAGCAAGGCTGCGGTCGGTCTGATCGGCCACCCGTTGCGACCACCACCGCGGGAAGAATGCGGCCGAGACGGCGTAGACGACGTAGGCGAGCGCGATGAGCACAAGCAGCAGCACCGCGCGGTTGACCCACGTGCCGGCCTTGACGCTCTCGCGGTCGTAGCGGCGCTCGTGGGGCGGACGGTCCCCATGATCGGCACCGTGCTCGTGGTCGGCGTCGCCGTGACCTTCTTCGGGCCCATGGCGGTGGTCCGGTGGCCCGTGGCGTTCCTCGACGGTGTCGTGCTCGTGGTGGGGCTTGCCGTGGCGGTCGGCCTCGTCCTCGCTCATGCCGCCATCATGCCCCGAGAGACGGGTGATCGCGCTGCTATAGCGTCGCAGCGTGCGCATCGCGACCTGGAACATCAACTCCGTCCGCAGCCGCATCGACCGGCTCACCGACTGGCTGAAGCGGACCGACATCGATGTCGTCGCGCTGCAGGAGACCAAGTGCCGCGACGACCAGTTTCCGGCGCTCGAGCTCAGCGCGATGGGCTACGAGGTCGCCCATTTCGGCCTCAACCAGTGGAACGGCGTGGCCGTCCTCTCCCGGGTCGGTCTCGACGACATCGCCACGTCGTTCGCCGACGACCAGCCGAGGTTCGGCGAGCCCGAGGCCCTCGAGGCCCGATCGATCGGTGCCACGTGCGGCGGCGTGCGCGTCTGGAGCCTCTACGTTCCCAACGGGCGTGAGCTCGGCCATCCGCACTACGACTACAAGCTGCGCTGGCTCGAGAGTCTGCGCGCCGCCGCCTCGGGCTGGCTCGCCGCCGACCCGGACGCCCAGGTCGCGCTCACCGGCGACTGGAACATCGCTCCCGAGGACGACGATGTCTGGGACATGGCGTTCTTCGCGAACAGCACGCACGTCTCCGAACCGGAGCGGGCCGCGTTCCGTGCCGTCGTCGACGCCGGGTTCGCCGACGTCGTCCGTCCGCACACACCGGGACCCGGGGTGTACACGTACTGGGACTACAAACAGCTCAGCTTCCCCAAGAAGCGGGGCATGCGCATCGACTTCGTGCTCGCCTCGCCGGCACTGGCCCAACGCGTCCGCTCGGCGTGGATCGAGCGCGAGGAGGGCAAGAGTCCCAGCGACCATGCGCCCGTGATCGTCGAACTTGCGTGAGGGATAGGCTCCGAGAATGACTGACAACTCCCGAGAATTCGACGTCGTCGTCTTCGGTGCCACCGGTTTCGTCGGCGTCCTGACCGCCAAGTACCTGGCCGAGCACGCACCCGCCGGCACCCGCATCGCGCTGGCCGGCCGCAACGAGGCCAAGCTCGAGCAGACCCGCACGTCGCTGCCGCCGGCTGCCCACGACTGGCCCATCATCGTCGCGGACGCCGACTCGCCGGCGGCCCTCGACGCGATGGCGGCGCGCACCCGCGTCGTCTGCACGACCGTCGGGCCCTACCTGAAGTACGGCGAGGCGCTGCTCGCCGCCGTGGTCAACGCAGGCACCGACTACGTCGACCTCACGGGAGAGGTGCCGTTCGTCCGCTACTCCATCGACAAGCTCGGCGAGCAGGCTGCGTCCACTGGTGCCCGCATCGTGCACGCCTGTGGCTTCGACTCGATTCCGTCCGACGTTGGCGTCCACCTGCTGCACCAGAAGGTCACCGAAGACGGCGAGGGCGAGCTCACCGATACCACCCTCGTCGCGAGGATGAAGGGCGGGCTCTCGGGAGGAACGTTCGACTCGATGCGGGTCGTCGCCGATCTAGCCAAGCAGCCCGAGGAACGGCGTGTCCTCACCAACCCGCACGCCCTGTCGTCCGGGCCCGGCGAGGTGAAGCGGGTCGAGCGTGGGTCCGAACCGACCGACATGGCCATGGGCAGCGCCGCGAAGGTGGACCCGTCGCTCAAGGGTGCCTTGGCGCCGTTCATCATGGCCAGCTACAACACTCGCATCGTGCGCCGCACGAACTACCTGCTCGACGGCGTCTACGGCGAACGGTTCCGGTACGGCGAGGCGATGGCAGCGGGACGCAATCCGGTGCTCTCGCGACTGACGGCCGGCGCGATCGCGGCCGGGATGGGAGGTCTCTTCGGCGGGTTGAGCTTCAGGCCGACGCGTGCCGTCCTGGATCGTCTTCTGCCGGAGCCCGGCGAGGGTCCGAGCGAAAAGACCCGCGAGAACGGCTTCTTCGAGATGCGCACCTACACGACCACCACGACCGGCAGGCGCTACATGGCCAAGGTCGCGGCGCAGGGCGACCCCGGCTACAAGGCCACCGCCATGATGCTGGGCGAGAGCGCACTGACGTTGGCGCTCGACCGCGAGAAGCTCCCCGACCGTCGCGGCATCCTCACTCCGGTGGCCGCCATGGGCGACGCCCTGGTCGACCGCCTCCGCGCGGCCGGCATGACGCTCGAGGTCAAACGGCTCGACTGACCAGTTAGCGGGATTCCCAACGGAAGTTGCCCGTGTCGTCGGTCTTCACGGTCACCTCGATGTTCGCTCCGTTGGCGAACCTGATGACGCAGTCGGTCTTGCCGCCGACCTTGATCGGGTCATCGCAGTCGACGGTACTGACCTTCTCAGCCTCTCCGCGGTTGTCGGCGAGAATGTCCTGTTCGACCTGTCCGCTCGCCGGTCGCGTGACGCCCCAACGTGCGGCACCGTCGCCGCGGACCTTGACCGTCACCTCGCCCGCCGAGCCGTCGGCGAGCTCGAAGGAGCAGGTGAACGTCGTGCCCGCCTCGGCCTCCGGGTCCTTCGGACAATCGACCTTCTCGACCGCCACCGTGCCGGGTGCGTTCTCGCCGATCGTGGCCCGGATGTCCTTCGAGAGCTTCGCCGTGTCGACGACCGTGGTGGTGCCGCCACACCCGGGGAGAACGGCGACGAGCGCCACAGCGACGCCGACCGCCGCGGGTGTGGTTCGTCTGGCCCTAAAGGCAGGCAAAGTCCGGCTCGGACGTGATGTCATGGACCGCATGAGCGTCAAGCTGAATCACCACATCGTCCGCTGCACCGACAAGCACGCCTCGGCGCGATTCCTGACCGAGATCCTCGGGCTGCCCGAGCCGACCACCTATGGGCCGTTCGTGGTCGTGCAGGTCGACAACGAGGTCTCGCTCGACTACGCCGACGACCAGGGGCGACCGCACTGGCAGCACTACGCCTTCATGGTCTCAGAAACCGAGTTCGACGAGATCCAGGCACGGATCGTCGAGCGCGGGCTCACCTACTGGGCGGACCCGTTCCACACCAAGGAGAACCAGATCAACACCAACGACGGCGGTCGCGGGCTCTACTGGAACGACCCCGACGGCCACATCCTCGAGATCATCACCGTGCCGTACGGCGGCTGAGCCTCAGGAACCCCAGGTCGGCCGAAGCGGGAAGTGGGCGTCGCCGTCCGGGCCGACCTTGACGGCCAGCACATGGTGCAGACCGAGCTCGTTGCGCTCGAACGCCAGCCGCGAGCCGGCCATGTAGACGCCCCACACCTTGGCCGTGCCGAGGCTGACCTCCTCGAGGCACTCCTCCCAGTGCTCCTCGAGGTTCTCGCTCCAGCCCTTGAGGGTCAGCGCGTAGTGCTCGCGGAGATCCTCGACGTGGCGCACCTCAAGCCCGTTGTCGTGCGCGGCCGAGACGATGCGTCCGATCGGGGCGAGCTCGCCGTCGGGGAACACGAACCGGTCGATGAAGGCGCCCGTCTTCGGCGACATCGACCCGTCGCGTCGCGTGATGCAGTGGTTGAGCAGCCGGCCGCCCACCTTGAGCTTCCCAGCCAGGAAGGTGAAGTACGACGCGTAGTTGCGCACGCCGATGTGCTCGGTGAGGCCGATGGAGCTGACCGCGTCGAACCCGGTCTCGGTGACGTCGCGGTAGTCGCCGAACCGCACCTCGGCCAGGTGGTCGAGCCCCTGCCGCTTGATTTCTTCCTGCGCCCAGGCGGCCTGCTGCTCCGAGAGCGTGACACCGATGACCTTGACCCCGTAGTGCGCCGCGGCGTGGCGCACCATTCCGCCCCAGCCGCAGCCAACGTCGAGCAGGCGATCGCCGGCCTTGAGGCCGAGCTTGCGCGCCACGAGATCGTACTTCTCGAACTGTGCCTCCTCCAACGTGGCGTCCTCACGCGGGAAGACGGCACACGTGTACGTCATCGACGGCCCGAGCACGTACTCGTAGAACCGGTTCGAGACGTCGTAGTGGTGGTGGATGGCCTCGGCGTCCCGCGCCTTTGAGTGGCGCAGGCCATCGAGAGCCCGACGCCACCGGGGCAGGTGCTCCTCCGGCGGTGGCTGCGGGGGCATGAGTTTGCCGACGCCCAGGCTGCGAACGATCTGCACGACCTCCGACGGCGTCGGCATCTTGAGGCTGAGACGGTTCTGCACGTGAGCCAGGACGTCGTACGGATTGCCCATGCAGACGCCGTCGACCTCGAGGTCGCCGGCCACGACCGCACGGCCGAACCCGAGGTCGCCCGGCGCCGTCATGACGTAGGCGAGGCCGCGCTCGTTGAGAAGGCGGAAGGTGTACTGCGCGCTCTCGGGGCCGGCGACACTGCCGTCGTAGGCCTCGAAACGGAACGGCATGCCGTCCTTCATGAGTCGTTCCAGCGCCTGGGCGATCGTCAGGCGGACACCGGTGTCGATGGTCATGAGTTCCTCACCGCTTTCTCGTACAGGGTGCTGAGCCGGCCGTCCGGGTCGTACCGGTCGCGTACGGCGGTCAGCACCTCGCCGCCGTACATCTGCTGAAACGTCTCTTCGTCGTAGAACGCCTCAGAGTAGAGCGACTTGTGGCCGCCGAGGGCGTGAACCTGCTCTTCGATGCTGCGGTTGACCATGCCGGGCGGGGACCCTGCCGGCACCTCGACCTGTCCCCAGAACCCGACGTTCACGTACGTCTCACCCGGACGCAGTGGATAGGTCGGCCACGGACGCGTGGTGCGCAGCGGGCACAGCCACACCGGCCGCATCCCGACCTCGGCGTCGAACCAGGCCAGGAAGTCGGGCAGCGCCTCGACCGGGACCTCGACGTCCTGGATGACCTTCTCGACCGCGGGGACGCCCTTGACGCGGTTGAGCACGCCGCCGAGGCCGATCTTCGCGTCGAGGCCGAGCAAGCGGTGGTAGACGTCGCTGCGGCGGAAGCGGCGCGGCCAGAACCGGCGGACCCAGCGGTTCTGTGCACCGAACGCGCCCGAGCACCAGAACCAGTCGGTGTCCCAGCGCCACAAGTAGTCGTACATGGTGAGGACGTCGGTCTCGCGCTGCTGGATGGACCGGAAGTAGATCTGTTGGCCGGCGTAGTCGCTGGTGTCGTCGGCGTCATCGGTGAACCTGGCCAGTGTCAGGTAGATCTCGCCAGGGCTGTACGACGTGCCGTCGACGGCGTCGACGCGCTCCCCTTCCCACGCGGCCGCCTCCACGACGTCCGTGATGGCCTTCGCTGCCGACGTGGCGTCGTCGAAGCGCACGTGCCGGAGCGTCACGAATCCCGGGACCCGCAAGAGCTTGATCCGCAGGCGTGTGGCGTAGCCGAGGCTGCCGTAGGAGTTGGGGAAGGCGTCGAAGAGGTCGGAGTGCTCGCCGTCGGGAGTGGCCATGACGATCTCGCCGCCGCCGGTGAGCACGTCCATCTCCGTGACGGACTCGTGCGGAAGGCCGCTGTGGAACGACGTGGACTCGATGCCGAGGCCGGTGACCGCGCCGCCGAGCGTGATCGAGCGAAGCTGTGGAACGACCTGCGGGATGTACCCCAGCGGCAACAGCTCGTCGACGAGCGTCTCGTAGGTGCACATGCCCTGGACGTCGGCGGTGGACGTCGTCTCGTCGACCGCGATCACGCCGTCGAGCCCGCTGACGTCGAGGCCCGGCGCGTCCGTGGTGCTGCGGGGACGGAAGAGGTTGGAGGTGCGCTTCGCGAGGCGCACCGGCTCACCGGGCGCGATCGCCGCGTACGACGCCGTGAGCGCTCGGACAGCCTTCTCGTGCGACACCCAACCCTTCACGCGGCCAACCCTATGGCCTGCCACGGACCATCCGGAAGAGCGAAAGGAACTACTCAGCGAGGTAGCGCAGGGCGGCGGCGTAGCCCTCGAGGCCCATGCCGACGACGACGGCGGCGGCGATGTCGCTGAGGTAGGACGTGCGGCGGAACGGCTCGCGGGCGTGCACGTTGCTCAGGTGCACCTCGACGAGCGGTCCGGCCAGCTGGCTGGCGGCGTCGCGCACCGCCACCGAGGTGTGGGTCCAGGCGCCGGCGTTGAGGATGACCGGCGAGCCGCCGTCGGCGGCCGCGTGCAGCCAGGTGATCATCTCGGCCTCGTCGTCGGTCTGGCGGACCTCGACGTCGAGCCCGACCTCCTTGGCGACCTCCTCGCAGCGCGCGACGAGGTCGTCGTACGTGGCGGTGCCGTAGACGTCGGGCTCGCGTACGCCTAGACGGCCCAGGTTGGGGCCGTTGAGGACGAGGACGGTCATCAGGGCATGCCTTTCAATCCGCGCGGGAAGCGAGCGCGGCATCCGCGTCCGATCCGGCAAGGCCGACGAGGGAGGCGCACTGGGGAATGGGACGACCGACGAGAACGCAGCCGGTCGGGATGCGGGGTCGTGCTCGCGTCGCGCGGATGGGAAGACATATCCTCTAGGTCACCTCAGCTGCCAGATCAATGCTTCCGCGGGGGCGGACGCACTCAGATCGTACGCAACTCCGTCGCTGGTCCGGGCCTGGTCGCCGGTCTTGAGCGACTCCCCGGAGACCTCGATCGAGCCGCGGGTGACGTGCACCAGGCTTCGGCCGGCAGCGGGCACGGTGACGGCCTGGCCGGCGTCGAGGTGCAGGACGAACAGCTCGGCCGGTGCGTGAACGGGCACCGTCGACGTCAGGACCCCGGGCTGGAGATCGAGGTCGACACTCGCGTACTCGGGCTCGTCGAGGTGCTCCGACGCCAGCATCATCTGCACGAATCGCAGCGACGCGGTGCGCGAGGCGTTGCGCTCGGCGTGCTGGACGCCCGTGCCCGCGCTCAGCCGCTGGGCCGTGCCGGGCTCGATGAGCCCGCGGTGGCCGGTGGTGTCCTCGTGGTCAAGTGCGCCGTCGAGGACCCATGTGACGATCTCTACGTCGGCGTGGTGGTGCGCGTCGTAGCCGGCGCCCGGTGCCACGAGCTCCTCGTTGATCGCGATGATCGGCCCGAACGCGATGTTGTCCGGGTCGTAGTGCGCCCCGTAGCTGAACGAGTGATGCGTCGTGACCTCGTCGGTCCGGGTGACGAACCGTTCCGCGGAGCGCTGGATGTCCATCACTCCCCCTTCAGCCGATCCACGAAGCCCAGCACCACCGGGTGGGCCGGATGGATGAGGTGACCGCCGGGAACCAGCGCCGTCTCGGCGTTCGGAAGGGCTTCGGCCAGCCGGTCGTTCACGCGTCGAAGGACGTCGGGTGAGTCCTCGGAGGAGACGAGTAGGGTCGGCCGTTCCATGGCCGCGAGCTCGTCATCGGAGAGGTCGAGCGGCTCGGCGCTGAGGTCGAGTCCGGTGCCACGCATCTCGGCGAGCACCGCCGGGCCAGCCTCGGCGAACAACGTTCTGAGGTCGTCCGGGAACGACTCCCAGGTCTCGTCGCCGAGCGCGGTGCGCATGACCGACTCCGAGGCCCGCGCGGGATCACGGGACGCGGACGCCAGGACCGCAGCGCGAAGCCGTTCGGCCCAGGCCTTCGCGGCAGGATCGACGGTGAACAACGCCGGCTCCAGGAGGACCAGCGCACTCACGGCGTCGGGGTGACGGCGGGCGAGCTCGAGGGCAACCACTCCGCCGGTGCTGCGGCCGATGACCACCGCCGGCGTCGCCGACAGCTGTTCGAGGAGAGCCAGCGCGTCGGTGACGTTCTCATCGAGGTCGCTGCGGTCGAACGGGTCGGGTCGCTCACTGCGGCCGAAGCCCCGGCGGTCGTAGATGATGCATCGTCCGTGGTGGGCCAGCTCCTTCGCGGCGTCCACCCACAGCAGCACCGAGCTCGGGGTGCCGTGGATGCCCAGCAGTGAGGGTGGTCCGTCGCCGTGCACCTCGGTGTACAGCGAGATCCCGTCGAGGTCGACGATGCGGGACACGTCCATCAGGCGTAGCCGAGCTCGTGCAGGCGGTCGTCGTCGATGCCGAAGTGGTGGGCGATCTCGTGGACGACCGTGATGCCGACCTCGTGCACGACGTCGGCCTCGGTATCGCAGATGGCCAGCGTCGGGTTGCGGAACACGACGATGCGGTCGGGCAGCTGACCACCGTAGGAGGAGTCACGCTCGGTGAGGGCGACACCGTCGTAGACGCCGAGCAGGTCCGGGTCGTCGGCCGGCGCGTCGTCCTCGATGAACAGGGCGACGTTGTCGAGCAGCGCGGCCAGCTCCGGTGGCACCGCGCGGAACGCGTCCTCGACCAACTCGGCGAACCGGTCGTCACTCACCTCCACCATGGGCCCATCCTGCCCGACCCCCGGTACGCGCCCACCCTCTATGCTGGACGCGCTCCAAGGCCCCCATCGTCTAGCGGCCTAGGACGCCGCCCTTTCACGGCGGTAGCACGGGTTCGAATCCCGTTGGGGGTGCTACTAACGAAAATTTCCTGACCTGCGGAGATGCCTGCAACCTGGTTGCTCACCTCCTCGCCCTGCCCAGCCTCGGGCAACACTCGGGCAACAGGAGGATCAGCGGGGACAACCGCGAAAGCCGCTTGACGCTCTGCATCCCGGGCCGCATGCATGGCGTCAGCGACCTCGTCGAGACGGTTCTCGAAGAGGTGCCCGTAGGTGTCGAGGGTCATCGTGGCCGACCCGTGGCCGAGCATCTGCTGCACGACCTTGACGTCCGCGCCGGAGTCGATCGCGAGGGATGCGGCGGTGTGCCGGAGCTCGTGTGGGTAGAGGTCGGGCATGCCGCTCGCCTGGGCCGCTGGTCTGAACACCTTGCGGAAGGCCGAAACGCGCAGCGGTTTGCCGCTGCGGATGCCGGCGAAGACGAGGTCGTCAGGCTCTCGGTTCGCCAGGTGCCGGGCCAGGTCGTCGACGAGGAAGCGCGGGATCGGCACCTCACGGCGCTGGTGCGTCTTGGTGGTGCCCCACACCATCCCCTTCCCTTGCACCGGGGTGACCGACTCGGCGATGACGGCACGACGCCTTTGGAGATCGACTCGGCGCACCC
>NZ_JBOHDT010000044.1:0-10673 GCF_050700635.1 Aeromicrobium sp. | reverse complement strand
GGGTCGTCCTCGGTGAGCGTGACGGTGACCTGCTGGCCGCGAGCGGTGAGGAGCGCGGCGCTTGCATCGAGCTCGGCCTGGCCGGCGGACGACAGCTCGTTCTGCACGTCGGCGATCATGTCGGCGTCGGCGATGGTCATGATCTGGCCGCCGCCCAGCGCGCTCATGGAGGACGCGAGCAGCGACGCGGACGTGTCGACCGGCAGGAGCAGGTGGTAGATAACGGTGTCGTCGAGCCCCTCGTGCAGCGCGACCACTTGTTCGGAATCAAGATCGGAGAGCTGCCGCTCGATGAGCAGGGTCACGTCATACATGTCGAGCTCCCTTCGCCAGGTACCTCACCTGAGATTCTACGTCCGATCGCGCACCCAGCGGGTGAGCAGAACGTCGCCGACGGGGACCGCGTGCCCCAGCGTCATCCCGTGCGCGACGGGGAGTCGGCTGTGGGCGATGCGCGGTGCATCGCCCGAGGTCAGCATCGGCGCGATGGTCAGGCAGACCTCGTCGACGAGATCGTGCGTGACGAGGTCGCCATGCAGGGTCGGACCGCCCTCGCACAGGATGCGACGCCACCCGCGCGATTGGAAGTCGTCCAGCACGGCCGGCCAGTCGATCTCGATCTCGCCGTGCGCGATGACCTCGACGCCGGCCGCCTGCAACGTCTCGACCCGATCGGACGCGGCGTCGGTCGTGGTGATGACGAACAGGCCGGGACCGACCAGGCGCTCGTGGATGTCGAGACGCCGGCTCACCAGGGCCAGCGGCGTCGACACCGACCGGTACTTCTCGATGCGCGCCGTGCCTGCGCCCACCATCACCACGTCCGCGAGTCGGCGCAGCAGCTGGAACACCTCGCGGTCGGCTTCCCCGCCCAGCGAGTCCGTGACGCCACTGACGTCGTGGGCGGCGCCGTCGACCGTGGAGACGAAGTTCGTCCGCAGCCATGGACGATCGGTTTCCGGATAGGCGTAGAGATCGGGGTCCATGACGACGAGGTTAGGGCGTCCGTCGGGTGTGGCTCGGGCATACTGCCGGTCATGGCGACCTCGCTGCGTGAGCTGCTGTCCGGAGTCACGACGCTCGCGGACGTCAACTCGCGATCCACGCCCGGCTTCGACGGCGACAAGAAGGACGCCCGGGATGCGATGGCGCAACTCGGCGAGGAGCTGGCCGACCTGCAGGAACGACTCTGGGCGAACGGCACGCGTGACGACCCGCGGACGGTGCTGCTCGTGCTTCAGGGCATGGACACGTCGGGCAAGGGCGGCACGATCCGGCACGCCGCCGGGCTCGTCGATCCTCAGGGCCTGCGCATCACGTCGTTCAAGAAGCCGACACCCGAAGAGCTCGAGCACGACTTCCTCTGGCGCATCGAGAAGGCGTTGCCGCCGCCCGGCAAGATCGGGATCTTCGACCGCTCGCAGTACGAGGACGTGCTCATCTGCCGCGTGCGCGAGCTCGCGGCCGCAGAGGAGATCGAACGACGGTACGACGCGATCAACGACTTCGAGCAGGCCTACGTCGAAGCCGGCGGCACCATGATCAAGTGTCTGCTGCACATCACCGCCGACAACCAGAAGGAGCGGCTCACCGCGCGCCTCGACGACCCCACGAAGCACTGGAAGTACAACCCAGGCGACGTCGACGAGCGGGCGCTGTGGGACGACTACCAGCAGGCCTACGACCTGGCACTGGCAAGATGCTCCACCGAGCCGGCTCCGTGGTTCGTGGTTCCGAGCGGACGTAAGTGGTACCGCAACTGGGCTGTGGCGACCCTGCTGCTCGAGCACCTGCGAGCGCTCGGGCTCACCTGGCCGGCCGCCGACTTCGACGTCGACGCCGAGAAGGCCCGGGTCGCCGCGTCCTGATGGCAGATGTCGCCCGCTCGGCCGTTGAGATCGCCTCGGCGCAGGTCGACCGGGTTCGTGACGACCCCGATGAGCGGCTGGAGCTGCTGCGGCGCACGTACCGGACGCCGGCCCGAAGGACGCACCTTCCCTACCGGCGAGCCGCGTCGGCGTTCATGGGTTGGCAGCTGCACCGCCAACTCCTCAACCCGCCCCACGCTTCGCCGGGCGGGAGCTCGTGGTGGCGCGCTGTGAACGAGCGGCTCCTTCACGACGGTTGCGAGGCTCGTGCGCTGGCGTTCGGCCGTGCTGGTGACCCGAGCTCACCCAGTGTGACCGCCACGCTCACGTTCATTCGGGAGCCGACCGCTCGGAACTGGTACCGGGCTCACAACCTGAGCATCGTCAGCGCCTACCTGGAGAACGAGGACCTGGCCTGGCGTGAGGATCGGGTGGAGCGCTTCTTCATCAATCTCGTCCTGGTCCGCGTGCTCTACGCCCATGCACTCGTCGCCGCGCCCCGGATCGCGCTCGGCTGGCTCGCTCCCGTGGCACCCGCGCTCGGCGATCCTCGCCTGGGGATGACCGCGATCTTTCTGTCCCTGTCCCGGGTTCTTCCCGACAGGTATCCGCTTGGTGAAGACGTTCACTAGTACGTCGAGGCCGAGCACGGCTTCGGCCATCTCCTGGACGTCGGCGTCATCCAGCCCAGGTTCTCCCACCTGTACGCATGGTCGTCGCGCGAGCTCGGGCTCCCGCAGCTACGCGATCTCCTCGACGACGGAGTTCCCGCCTACGCCTGGGACGCCGAAGATCACGAGCCCTGGGACCCGCGACCGTCGGGTCTGGCGCGAGTCGCCCGGCGTCTGGTCCGACCGCCGTCCGCCGGCTGAGTCGGGCTCAGGCGAACATGGCCTCCAGCGGCACTAGGTCGACGGCACCGACGGCGTATCGGGCGAGGATCACCTCGGCGACGACGGAGTCGGCTCCAAGCGGTTCGGCCACCGCCACCGCGCCGGCCTCGAGGGCGAGCTCGGTGACGCGGTCGCTGAGGAACCCAGGCGCCAGGAAGAGCATGCCGACGGCGATGTGACGCCGCCCGTCGGCGCGGTGCGTGCGCACAGCCTCACCAGCGGCCGGCGGTGCGGTCGACGCGAACGCGGCGATCGTCGGCAGCTTGTGGCGAGCACCCCAGGCCCGCGCGGCGCGGGCGATGGCGGCGTTGGCGAGTGGGTCGGACGAGCCGGCCCCGGCGAGCACGAGCGCGTCGAGCTCCCGGACGCGGTTCTTCGAGAGGGCCTCACGCAGACGCCGGTCGAGCACGTGGAGCAGCGCCTGCTCGACCCCGAGCACCTTCGTGATCGCGATCTTGACGCCCGGATGACGTCGCAGCGCGGTGTCGACGACGCCGGGGACGTCGACGGACGCGTGGTAGGCGTCGGTGAGCAGGAGCGGCACGACGACGATCTCGCCGTGTCCCTCGGCCACGAGGCGGTCGACGACCTCGTCGAAGGACGGCTCGACGAGGTCGAGGAACGCCGGTTCGATACGCAGGTCGGGACGCATGCACGACACGGCCTCCGTCAGGGCAGTGATCGACTGGGCAGAGCGCGGGTCGCGGCTGCCGTGGGCCAGCGCGATGAGTGCTGGAGCGGTCATGGTGCATCCCTCCTTCCAGAGGTTGTGGGGTCGTGCTGGGGGTTGAGGATTCCGATGAAGCCGAGCTTGAAAGCCCGCTGACAGGAGCGGCACTCCCACTCGCCGTGGGTCTCACCGTGCGGGCGGAGATCTTCGTCGCCGCAGTATGGGCAGTGGAACGGGACTGCGCGGGCGCCGGTGGTCATCGCAGGATCTCCTCGTCGGCGCGGGCGACCCAGGTGGCGAAGTTCTCGCCGTCGGCGCGGTCGTCGAGGAAGTGACGGACGACCTTCTCGACGTAGTCGGTGAGGTGCTCGGTGGTCACCTTGTGGGCCCGTAGCTTGCGGCCGAAGCCGGCGTCGTGCCCGAGCGCTCCGCCGAGGTGCACCTGGAAACCCTCGACCTGCTGTCCGTCCTCGTCGAGCACGAGCATGCCCTTGAGCCCGATGTCGGCCGTCTGGATGCGCGCACAGGAGTTGGGGCAGCCGTTGACGTTGACGGTGATCGGGGTGTCGAGCTCGGGCACGCGTTCCTCGAGCTCGGTGACGAGCTCGGCCGCACGCTGCTTGGTCTCGACGATGGCGAGCTTGCAGTACTCGATGCCCGTGCACGCCATGGTGTTGCGCCGCCATTGGGACGGACGTGCGCGCAGGCCCAGCTCGTCCAGCGCGGTGATGAGCGACTCGACCCGATCCTCCTCGACATCGAGAACGAGCAGCTTCTGCATCGGTGTGGTGCGCACGCGAGTGGAGCCGTGTGCCTCGACGACGTCGGCGATCTGGTTCAGCAGCGTGCCGGAGACGCGGCCGACGCTCGGGGCGGCGCCCACGATGAAGCGGCCGTCCTTCTGCCGGAACACACCCACGTGGTCGACGGGCGTCTCGGGCATGTCGGGTGCATCGAGGTCGATGAGCTCACGCTTCAAGTACTCGCTCTCGAGCACCTCGCGGAACTTCTCGATGCCCCAGTCGGCGATGAGGAACTTCAGCCGCGCGCGCGAGCGCAGACGACGGTAGCCGTAGTCGCGGAAGACGCTGGTGATGCCCTCCCACACCTCGGGGACCTCGTCGAGCGGCACCCACGCTCCCAGGCGCTTGGCCAGCATCGGGTTGGTGGACAGGCCGCCGCCGGCCCAGACGTCGAAGCCCGGGCCGTGCTCGGGGTGGACGGCGCCGACGAAGGCGATGTCGTTGATCTGCGGAACGACGTCGTGGCCCGGGTGACCGCTGATCGCGGTCTTGTACTTGCGGGGCAGGTTCGAGAACGCACGGTCACCGATGTAGCGGCTCTCGATGGCCTCGATCGCCGGCGTGGCATCGATGATCTCGTCCTCGGCGACGCCGGCGACCGGGCTGCCGAGGATGACGCGCGGGCAGTCGCCGCAGGCCTCCTGGGTCGAGAGTCCAACGGACTCGAGGCGCTCCCAGACGTTCGGGACGTCGCGGATGTCGATCCAGTGGTACTGGACGTTCTGTCGGTCGGTCAGGTCGGCGGTGTCACGGGCGTGCTCGATGGACAGGTCCGCGACGGTGCGCAGCTGGTCGAGATCGAGCTGCCCGCCGTCGATGCGCACGCGGAGCATGAAGTAGCGGTCGTCGAGCTCCTCCGGCTCGAGCGTCGCGGTCTTGCCGCCGTCGATTCCGGGACGGCGCTGGGTGTAAAGACCCCACCAGCGGAACCGCCCGCGCATGTCGCCGGGATCGATCGAGTCGAAGCCGCGGTGCGCGTAGATGTTCTCGATGCGGGCGCGGACGTTGAGCGGATTGTCGTCCTTCTTGGACTGCTCGTTGGGATTGAGGGGTTCCCGGTAACCCAGCGCCCACTGACCTTCGCCGCGCTTCGGTCGCGGGCGCGCCGGGCGGCTCGGTGCCCTCGGTGCCTTGGTGTCGGTGACCGGTGCCATGAACTTCCTTCGGGGGAGGGCACACGGCGGACGCGTCAGGGGAGCGGGCTCGCCGCGCGCCGGGGGTCGAATGCTGGTGGATGCGCGCGAATACTCAGCGACAGATCATCGTGCGCGCGCGACCGAGGTCGACGTGGAGTCGCTCCACGAGCCAGGTGGTCCGCGCGTTCAGCATGCTGACAGTCTGCGGAGCGAGGTGCGCTCAGACAAACAGTTGTCTCGATACTCGGGACAACTGCCCACGATACGAGACGGTCAGGCATTTCCCACGCGGAGGGTGTGGCTTGGATCACTCCTCGGCCGGAGTGACCAGGGTGATCGCGTACGCACCGACCACCGAGGCGACGACACCCGCGACGGCCGCGATTCCGGCCGTCGTCCACGACACCAGACCGGCTGTGGCCAGACCGAGCACCGCCGCCGGGTTGAGCGCGACGGCGAGCCCCACGCCGAGTGCCGCGCCAGCCAGCACCACCGGCGCCGCCGCCCACATCGCGTGCTCTCCGCCGTCGATCGCGAGGAACACCCAGGACGAGAGGATGGCCAGCACCGCCACCACGATCCCGGTGGCGATGCGCGTCGGGTCGGTCCACACGAGCGAGCCGCCGAGACGGTCGTCCAGCCCGAGCACCGCGAAGCCGCCGAGCACGGAACCGACCACCTGGGCGGCGATGATCGGCAGCAGGAACGACGCGGAGCGCCGGCCGACGAGAGTCAGCGTCACCGCGGCGGCGGGATTGGAGAGGGCGAGGCCGGACTCGTCCTCGGTCGTGTGCAGCGTGGCGATCCAGGTGGTCAGCACGGCGACCGCGGCAACAGCCAGCACGGCCAGCGTGGCGTCCGGGGCCCTCAGCGCGAGGGCGGCGACGAACGTGGTGATGGCTGCGAGGAGCGCAGCCACGGTCAGGGATCGCATCAGGTGAATCCTCAGTTGATGTGTGGTGTGGTCCGGGCGACGATTCCGGCGAGGTCGAGGCCGCGGGGGAGTGTGCCGAACGTACCTGCCCAGTCGCCGGCGAGACGGGAGGCGCAGAACGCGTCGGCCACGGCAGGGTCGCCATGACGCACGAGCAGTGCGCCCTGCAGACATGCCGCCATCCGGGACGTGATGCGGCGGGCGTGATGCTCGGCGTCGCTGAGGTCGGCCAGCTCGGTGAGCACGTCCTCGACGGCTGAGTCGAGACGATGATCCTCGCCTCGGGCCGCTCCGACCTCGGTGATCCAGGCGTTCAGTGTTTCCGGCTCACGGCCGAGTGCGCGCAGCACGTCGAGGGCATTGACGTTGCCGCTGCCCTCCCAGATGGAGTTGAGCGGCGACTCGCGGAACAGCAGGGGCATACCCGATTCCTCGACGTAGCCGTTGCCGCCGAGGCACTCCAGGGCCTCGGCCACCATGAAGGGCGTCCGCTTGCAGACCCAGAACTTCTCGAGCGCCAGGCCGATGCGCCGAAGCCCCTGCTCGTGGGCGTCATGCGGCTGGTCGACGGCGGCGGCGAGCCGGAGCGCGACCGTCGTGGCCGCCTCGCTCTCGACGGCGAGGTCGGCCAGCACGTTGATCATCGCCGGCTGGTCGGCGAGCGTGGCCCCGAAGGCGGAACGATGCGCGGCGTGGAACGACGCCTCGGCCAGCGCCTTGCGCATGATGCTCGCCGAACCCAGGATGCAGTCCATCCGAGTGGCCGAGACCATCTCGATGATGGTGCGGATGCCGCGTCCCTCGTCGCCGAGCCGGGTGGCCCACACATCGTGGAGCTCCAGCTCGCTGGACGCGTTGGAGCGGTTGCCGAGCTTTTCCTTGAGTCGGACGATCTGCATCGTGTTGCGGCTGCTGTCGGGCAGCACGCGGGGGACCACGAAGCAGGTGACGCCCTCGGGCGCCTGCGCGAGCACGAGGAAGACGTCGTTCATGGGGGCCGAGGTGAACCATTTGTGCCCGGTGAGGAGGTACTCACCGTGCGCGTCGGTGGGGCGAGCGACTGTGGTGTTCGTGCGAAGGTCGGATCCGCCCTGCTTCTCGGTCATGCCCATGCCGGCGAGCAGACCGGCCTTCTCCTCGGGCGGACGCAGGCCGAAGTCGTACGTGGTCGAGGCGAGGCCGGTGATCCACTGCTTGGCGAGTGCGTCGTCGGTGCGCAATGCGGGAACGACGGCGTACGTCATGGTGATCGGGCACATGTGGCCCTGCTCGGACTGACCCCACGCAAAGAAGCCGGCTGCCCGCTGCAGATGGGCGACGGGGCTCTGCGACACCCACGGAGCCGCCGTGAGCTCGAAGCCGACCCCCTGTGTCATCAGCCAGTGCCACGACGGGTGGAACTCGACCTCGTCGATGCGGCGACCGAAGCGGTCGGCGGCATGCAGCACCGGCTCGTTCTCGTTGGCCAGGTGCCAGTGCTCCCGGGTCTCGGCCGATCCGGCCAGCCGGCCGATCGGCGTCAGGGACAAGCGGACGTCGGCCGCGTGGTCGCCTCCGAACGCGTCGACGGCGTCGAGCAGCGCCTGGTCAGCTGCGGCGACGTCGTAGTCGACCAGCGGCACCGACTGGTTGCTCGGTGTGCGCTGGAGGGGATCCATGTCGATACCGTAGGGCCATGGCGGCGGAACCGGTAGATCAGCCGGGCGTCCCCGAGGCGGGCCGCCCGCAGGTCGTCGACCTCGCGCGCCGCCTGGTCGCCAGAACCGTCAGCAGCTGCTTCCGGTACCGCGTCACCGGGCTGGCCGCCGAAGCGGCGTTCTTCGCGATCCTGTCGCTTCCGCCGCTGGTGTTCGGGCTCGCCGGCACGATCGGGTACATCGCGCGGTCGTTCGAGGTGACCCAGATCGACGTCCTCAAGAACCGCGTCATCGATCTCGCCTCGCAGGCACTCACGCCGTCCACGGTCGACGCGGTCATCACCCCCACGATCGACGACGTGTTGCGCGGTGGCCGCCTCGACGTCATCTCGGTCGGCTTCGTGCTGGCTCTGTGGTCGGGCTCGCGGGCGCTCAACGTCTTCATCGACACCATCTCGATCATGTACGGGATGGGCGGGCACCGCAGCATCGTCAAGACCCGCGCGCTCTCGTTCACGCTCTACGTCGTCGCGCTGCTCATCGGCATCGTGCTGGTTCCGCTGGTACTGGCCGGACCGGACGTGGTCGCCGACATCATCCCGGACAGCACTGCGTACCTGCGCGAGCTGTACTGGCCGTCGGTCCTGGTGCTGTCGGTGGGGTTCACGACGTCGTTGTACCACCTGTCGGTCCCCGCCAAGAAGACATGGCGGTCGGGGGTGCCGGGTGCGGTGTTCACCCTGACGCTGTGGATCCTGGGCAGCTACTTCGTGCGCTGGGCGCTGGGCTTCTCGGCGGCCGGCACCTCGATCTACGGTCCGCTCGCCGCCCCGATCGCTGTCCTGCTGTGGCTATACGTGCTGTCGATCTCGGTACTCATCGGCGCCGCCATCAACGCGGCCATCGACGCCGAGCGGCACCCGCGCGACGACGCGGACCAGGGCCTGCCGAAGGCTGACGACGGCGCGCTCGACCCCGTCGAGCAGCGGGGTCGACAGCCGGTGGTAGGCGAGTCCGACCAGGAGTGACGAGAGCGTCGCGAGCAACGGGTAATCCATCTCCAGGTGAGGGTAGATCTGCCAGTGCGTCAGGTAGATGGACAGGGAGGCGGCGGCCAAGGCTCCGCAGGCCCTGGCCACCGCGGCGGGCAGGCGGAGCGGGGGCGCCCAGATGAGCAGCACGATGCCCGTGACGACGATCGCCTCGCGCCAGGTGTCACCGAAGAACCCGAACGTCAGCAGCGGGATGAGGGCCGTGACGAGAGCGCGCTGGATCGCGGACTGCGCGCGCGCCGCGGCCCAGCCGAGAGCGAAGCACCACAGGACGATCGTGCCGATGTAGCGCTCCGTGGGGCCGGCTTCGACGCCGACCAGGGCAAAGCGCAGACCGGCCGCCACCGCGACGAGTCCCAGCGCGCAGGCGAACGGTGCGCGTTGCTCGAGCCGTCGCGCGACCGGGACGGCGAGGACGGCCGTGACGCCCAGCAACGTCCAGACGATCGCCTCGAGAAACCAGAACTGCCAGTCGAGCGTCCAGCGGTCCGAGCCGAGGAACCCGTTCGCCATGAGCGCGGTTGCCGGCTCGTAGTCCGACGTGAACAGGACGAGCGCGGCGATCCACAGGCCGCTGGGCAAGGCGATACGCCAGGCGGTGCCGGCTAGTCGTAGAGCCGCGTGCCGGTGGCGCGGCAGGAACCTGGCCGCGTTGTATCCGGCGACGGCGAGGAGCACGTGGGCACCGCCTATGACGGTCAGCAGGTTAGCGTGCGTCGCGATGATCAGCACGATGGCCAACGCGCGCAGGAGCACGCTCGGGTCGATGCTCGTTCCCCGGCGTGGTTCTCGGGTCCCGCACGAGAGCTCGGCGATGGAGCGCAGGTGCCAGTCGCGGGGAAGGCGGTCGAGGCGCTCGCCGAGACGCACCGACAGCTCGACGTACGACAGGGAGTCGGCGCCGAGTCCGACGAAGCTGTCCGCTGGCGTGACGCCGTCGCGGCCGAGCAGGCCGGCGTAGAGCTCGCACAGGTCGTCGGCAGATGCACCGCCGGCGCGTCGTGGAGCCTGCTCGGCGACTTCGGAGGCGATCGTCGCCACCGCTCGGTGGTCGGTCTTGCCCGACTCAGTCGTCGGGATGTCTTCTCGAACCGCGTGGACCACCCAGAGCGGCAGGTCGCACAGCTCGGCGACGGCGTCACGGGCGCGCGCCATGTGCCGGCGCCGCTCGACGACCACCACCAGTGACCCGTCGACCTCCGCACAGGCCGCCGGCATCCCGGCCGCGTGCAGGTGTCGCTCGATCTCGTCCAGATCCAGCCGGAGCCCGAACACCTTCGCGAACCGACTGCGGCGTCCGACCACTTCGAGCAGACCGCCCGGGAGCAACCGGCCCAGGTCGCCGGTGCGCAGCTCATCGAGCTCGTGCCCGCGAGCGAGGTCGGCCGCGGAGCTTGCGTAGCCCATCATCACGTTGGGGCCGGAGTAGACGAGCTCGCCGATCGACGGGTCGGGGACGTCGTCGACCGGATCGAGTCGCACCTGGCCGCCTGGGATGGCGACGCCGATCGCGGACGGATGGCGTTCCGCCAGTGCGGGCGGCAGGTAGGCCATCCGTGCGGTGGCCTCCGTCGCGCCGTACATGACGAAGAAGTCCCAGCCGCGGCGCTGCCCGAGTCGCAGGTACTGCGTCACCCGTTCTGGGGCGAGCTTTCCGCCGGCCTGGGTGACGTAGCGGAG
>NZ_JBOHDT010000043.1:0-13404 GCF_050700635.1 Aeromicrobium sp. | reverse complement strand
CCTTGCCGTACTTCTGCTCCTGCCCGTAGCGGATCTGGTTCATCGACGAGTTGTTGCCGACGACTCCGACGAAGGGCAGGTTGAACCGCACCAGCGTCTCGAAGTCCCACCCGGTCAGGGAGAGGGCACCGTCACCCAGAAGTGCGACGATCTCCTTGTCCGGCCGTGCGTACTTCGCCGCCAGCACGAACGGGATGCCGACCCCGAGGGTGCCCAGTGGGCCGGGGTCCATCCAGTGGCCAGGAGACTTGGGCTGCACGACGCCACCAGAGAAGGTCACCACGTCGCCACCGTCACCGATGTAGATCGAGTCCTCGGTGAGGAACTCGTTGATCTCGTGCGCGAGGCGCAGCGGGTGGATCGGATTCGCGTCTGACAGCTGACGGGGAAGCCGCTTCTCGTAGGCTGCGTCCTCCTCGGATCGCAGCTCGGTGAACCATTCCTTCCGGTCCTTGAAGCCGTTCTTCTGCCGGCCCGACGCTGCCTGGGTGACCGCGGACAGTACGGCGCCGGGGTCACCGACGATTCCGAGGTCGATGTCGCGGTTGCGGCCGACGGTCTTGTAGTCCATGTCGATCTGGACCACTTTGGCCGCCTTGGGCAGCCGCTTGCCATACCCCATCCGGAAGTCGAACGGGGTGCCCACGATGACGATCACGTCAGCGTTGTTGAAGGCGTAACGGCGGGACAGGTGGAAGTGGTGCGGGTCCTTGGGCGCCAGGGTGCCGCGGGCGCCGCCGTTCATGAACGTGGGGATGTTCAACGTCCGGGCGAACTCGATCGCGGCGTCCGTCGCGCGAGCGGTCTGTACCTGGCTACCGAGCAGCACGACCGGCTTCTCGGCGTGCACCAGGAGGTCGGCGAGCTTCTCGGCCGCAGCCGGGTCACCCGCGCTCTTGGTCGAGGCGCGGTACTTTCCGGCCTCCGGGATGGTGGCCTGGTCGATGGGTACGGAACCATCCAGGATGTCGCGCGGGATCTCGAGGAACGAGGGGCCCGGCGCGCCGTTGTAGCACTCCCGGAATGCCATCGAGACCATGTCGGCGGCGCGTGCGGTGTGTGGCACTGTCGCGGCGAACTTCGTGATGGGAGTCATCATGTCGACGTGCGGCAGATCCTGCAGGGAGCCCATCTTGTGCTGGCTCAGTGCGCCCTGGCCGCCGATCAGCAACATCGGGCTCTCCGCGCGGAATGCGTTCGCGACACCGGTCACGGCGTCGGTCGTGCCCGGTCCCGCGGTCACTACCGCGCAACCCGGGCGACCGGTGATTCGGGCATAACCGTCAGCGGCGTGGGCTGCTACCTGCTCGTGGCGTACGTCGACGACGTCGATGCCTTCGTCGACACATCCGTCGTAGATGTCGATGATGTGGCCGCCGCACAACGTGAAGATCACGTCGACGCCCTCGGCCTTGAGGGCTTTGGCGACCAGGTGCCCCCCGGAGATTGTCGTGGCGCCTTGCTCGGATTCCGGTACGCCCGCCTCGACGTTGGGCTCGGACACTGTTTGTGCCATCTGTGCTGTCAACTCCTGATCGGAAGGTCTGTGGGGGCTCAACCCCGGGGTTCTTGTCGTTTGCATACCGTATGTGGTGTAGCACTCAGTCCTACCCCACTGCTGGGTCATTGTCCAGAGATGCCGCCCCTGCATTTCAGTATGTGATAACCCCGCTGCTCACGCCTTTCCGCGGAGCGAGGGGTCGGACCTAACTGACCAGAAAGGGCCGGCCAGGCTGCTTCAAGAAGCGCACGATCACTGCAGTTCCGAGGCCCACCAGCCCCGCAGCCACGAACAACCGCTCGTAGCCAACGGCATCGATCAGGAGCGCGGCCCCGCCCACTCCGACCAATGCACCTACAGCCTTCGCGCTGTACAGGATCGCGTGGTTCTGGAGCTGGCTGGGCTCGCCGAAGTACTCGAGGACGAGGTTCCCGAGAATGGTGTAGAAGGCACCCCCGCCGACACCCGCCAGCATCGCGCACAGCACGAACGCCCACGAGCTACCGGCCTGTCCGGCCAGCGCGAGACCGAACTGGGTGAGCCCTTCCACCGCCAGGACGGCGGCCAGCACTCTGCGGCGGCCGAACCGATCGGACAACCGACCGGCAGCAGAGCGCCCCAGCCCATTGACTGTCGCGAGAAGCCCTGCGGCGAGCCCTGCCACCACGAGCCCGAGGTCTGCCTCAACGGCGTAGCTGGGAATGAACGCGATCCCGAAAAGCGAGACGGCCGAGATCAAGGCCAGGATCAGCCACATCAGAGGGAGAGCTCCCGTCCGCATTGCCTCCCCCGGCGCGTAGTGGCGGGCGGCAGGGATGTTGTGCGGCAGGCTGGGGTTCAGCTCGCGGTCCACCGCCCAGAGCTGGGCGTCGATGTCCGGCGGCCACCAGCGCGGTGGCGGATCCTTCAGCTGCAGGCCGGCAGCCGTCACCACCACGAGGGTCACGAGAGCTGCGACATCGAGCACCACCGTCTGTCCGCGCGGCGACGAGAAGACCGTCAACAACGCGATGCTGGGCACAGCACCAAGCGCGAACCCGCCAGTGACGAAGCTCCTGGTCGCGACCCAGTTGTCCGGGAACCAGTTCGAGGCGGTCGTGATGCACGTCGTGTAGACCAAGCCGGCACCCACCCCACCCACGAGCGCGTAGCCGACGACGGCGGCGGGGTAGCCGTCGACGTGGGCCAGCGCCAGCACACCGCACGCGGCCAGTGCTCCACCCACGACCACCCACGGGGCGGGAGACGTCGGTCGACGCCGATGCATCCAGGCCACAGGAATCGCCACCATGGCCTGAAACGCGACGAACAGGGCGAGCAACCACATGGTCTCTCGCAGGCTCCACCCGTGCGCGGCCTGCAGGCCCAGCGCCGCAATCCCGAAGGTGTACTGGAGCAGGCTGATGGCCGCCATGCAGGCCCAGGCACACCACGCCTGCCAGCGACGAGAGTGGCCGGTCAGCTGGTGGGCCGGCTCACCGATGCGATGCAGGCGACCGTAGTAGTCGCGCACTTCCCGTGTATCCGGACTCTCGGATGAGTCCATGATCCCGCTCCCTTGCTTTGTCTACAGAATACTGTATGAGATAAGTCATACTCCTGTAGCACCGCGTTGTCCAGAGGCATCACCCGACGACGCCCTTGTTCTTCAGCGTGGATACAGCATACGATCGTGTTTTGCCACGAGGGGGCCAATCACCATGGACCTGATGGAATTCCAAGCGAAGGAGCTCTTCGCCAAGCATGATGTGCCGGTCACTCTGGGCACCGTGATCGAGAACGCCGCGGAAGCAGAGACGGCAGCCGCACAGCTCGGTGGACGCGTGGTCGTGAAGGCGCAGGTCAAGGTCGGTGGCCGAGGAAAGGCCGGCGGTGTCAAGCTCGCCGAGAACCCCACCGAGGCGGTGGCCCGAGCGAACGAGATCCTGGGCATGGACATCAAGGGCCACACCGTGCAACGGGTCCTGCTCGCGCCTGCCGCCGACATCGCCGAGGAGTACTACTTCTCCTTCCTTGTCGACCGGTCGAACCGTGCCTACCTGTGCATCGCCAGCATCGAGGGCGGCGTCGAGATCGAAGAGGTCGCCCGGACGAACCCGGACGCTGTTGCGAAGGTCTCGATCGACCCGCAGACAGGTGTGGACGACGCGAAGGCCGCCGAGATCGTGGCCGCCACCCGCTTCCCCGCGGCGGTCGCGGATCAAGCGGTCGACCTGGTCAAGAAGCTGTGGGACGTCTTCATCAAGGAGGACGCAAGCCTGGTCGAGGTGAACCCCCTGGTCCGTCTCGGAGACGGCACCCTCGAGGCTCTCGACGGCAAGGTCACTCTCGACGAGAACGCCGACTTCCGCCACGAAGACCACGCCATGTTCGAGGACAAGGCCGCGACCGACCCGCTCGAGCAGGAGGCCAGGGACAAGGGCCTCAACTACGTCAAGCTCGACGGTGAGGTCGGCATCATCGGCAACGGCGCGGGCCTGGTCATGTCGACCCTGGACGTCGTCGCGTACGCCGGAGCGAACCACAGCGGCGTCAAGCCGGCGAACTTCCTCGACATCGGAGGCGGGGCGTCGGCGGAGGTGATGGCCAACGGGCTGCAGATCATCATCGGTGACGAGCAGGTCAAGAGCGTGTTCGTGAACGTCTTCGGCGGCATCACGTCCTGTGACGCGGTGGCCAACGGCATCGTGCACGCGCTCGAGATGCTCGGCGACGAGGCCAACAAGCCCCTCGTCGTACGCCTCGACGGCAACAACTTTGAGGAGGGACGGCGCATCCTCAACGACGCGAACCACCCTCTGGTGACCCTCGCCGAAACCATGGACGGCGCGGCCGACCGTGCCGCCGAACTTGCCAACCAGAACTGACTGAGCGAGGACATCATGACTATTTTTCTGAATGAGAACAGCAAGGTCATTGTCGCGGGCATGACCGGCTCGGAGGGCAGGAAACACACGCAGCGGATGCTCGCGAGCGGAACCACCATCGTCGGTGGAGTCACGCCCGGCAAGGGTGGGCAGACGGTCGACTTCGAGGGTGCCTCGGTCGCCGTCTACGGCTCCTGTGCGGAAGCCGTGCAGGCAACCGGCGCGGACGTGTCGGTGGTCCTGGTGCCGCCGAAGTTCACCAAGGCAGCGGTCATCGAGGCCGTCGACGCGGGCATCGCCCTGGTCGTGGTGATCACCGAGGGGGTTCCGGTGCACGACACCGCGCAGTTCTTCTCCTACGCGGAGGCCAAGGGCACGACCCGGATCATCGGCCCCAACTGTCCCGGCCTGATCAGTCCCGGCAGGTCCAACGCCGGCATCATCCCCGCCGACATCACTCAGGCGGGCCGGATCGGTCTGGTGTCGAAGTCCGGCACGCTGACCTACCAGATGATGTACGAGCTGCGGGACCTGGGCTTCTCCACCGCTGTCGGCATCGGAGGCGACCCGATCGTCGGGACCACCCACATCGACTGCCTTCAGGCGTTCGAGGACGACCCGGAGACCGACGCGATCGTGATGATCGGCGAGATCGGCGGTGACGCGGAGGAGCGTGCCGCGGAGTACATCAAGAACCATGTGACCAAACCGGTCATCGGCTACGTCGCGGGCTTCACCGCCCCGGAAGGGAAGACGATGGGCCACGCCGGAGCGATCGTGTCCGGATCCTCCGGCACGGCGCAGGCCAAGCAGGAAGCGCTCGAGGCGGTCGGGGTCAAGGTCGGAAAGACACCGTCCGCGACCGCGCGGTTGACGCGGGAGGCGCTCGACAAGCTTCTTCTCGTCTCGTTCCCCGGCTGACCGCGCCCGCCCTCAACAACCGAGATCGACCGAAAGGACTGCAACCATGCAGAAGATTGGCTTCATAGGACTCGGCATCATGGGTTCGCCCATGGCCGCGAACCTCGTCAAGGCGGGTCACGACGTCACAGGCTACGCGCGCTCGTCGGCTTCGACCGAGCGCCTGGTGCAGGCGGGCGGGAAGCCGGCCGGCAGCGTCGAGGAGGCCGTCGCAGAGTCGGACGTGGTGATCACGATGCTGCCCGACTCCCCCCAAGTCAGTGAGGTGGTTCTCGGGGACGACGGAGTTCTCGCCAGCGCACGCCCTGATCTGTTGCTCATCGACATGAGCACGATCGCACCCGAGACGTCTGTCGCCATGGCGGAGCGCGCCCGCGAGAAGGGGGTACGCGTGCTCGATGCTCCGGTGAGCGGCGGCGAACCGGGAGCCATCGAGGGGTCGCTGTCGATCATGGTCGGCGGCGACGAGGAAACCTTCGAGCAGGCCCGCCCGATCCTCGAGCACCTGGGCAAGACGATCGTCCACGTCGGCGATCACGGCGCCGGACAGACGGTGAAGGCGGCCAACCAGCTGATGGTGGCCGGGATCATCTCGCTGGTCGGCGAGGCCATCGTCCTGCTCGAGGCATCCGGTGTCGATGGTGAACGCGGACTCGAGGTCCTGGCCGGGGGCCTGGCCGGCAACCGCATCCTCGATCGCAAGGCTGCCTCCATGCTGGCCAGGGAGTTTGCGCCAGGCTTCCGGATCGACCTCCACCACAAGGACATGGGCATCGCGCTGGCCTCGGCGCGGTCGGCAGGGGTCTCGCTGCCTGTCACCGGACTCGTGGCGCAGCTCGTGGCCTCGGCCCGGGCGATGGGTCACGGATCGCTCGACCACTCCGCACTACTGAGTGTCATCGAAGAGCTGTCCGGGCGGACGTCCGCTGACGTGGCTTAGATCCAGAAGCGCTGCTGAGGTCCGACCGCCCCCCGAGCGGTCGGCCTCAGGTCGCCGCAGTCGGCTCCGACTGGAGGACTGGCTCCGCGCCGACCTTGGTCGCGAGAAGGTCAGTCACCGCGTGGACGGCGCGCAGCGTCACGGCCGGTGTGCCGGTGAGGTCGGCGAGCTCGATCAGGGCGGCGAGAATGACGTCGAGCTCCAACGGCTTGTCGCGCTCGAGGTCCTGCAGCATGGAGGTCTTGTGCTCGCCAACGCGTCGCGCGCCGTCGATGCGCTTGTCCACCGAGATGTCCGGTCGACATCCGACCCCCGCCGCGATCTCGAGTGTCTCCTCCATCATCAGGCGGATGGTGGCGCGGGTGCCCGAGTGGCTCGCTATCTCGACCATGGTGGCTCGGGACAGAGCGCTGATCGGGTTGAAGGCGGCGTTGCCGAGCAGCTTGATCCAGATGTCTTCGCGGATGTCACTCTCCACCGGGCACTTGAGCCCGCCGGCGATCATGGCTTCGCTGAACGCCAAGGTGCGCGCTGAGGCGCTGCCGTCCGGCTCCCCGATCGAGAACCTCGTGCCCTCGAGGTGTCGGATCACACCTGGCCCCTCGACCTCGGTCGAGCAGTAGACGACGCAGCCGACAGCGCGGTCGAGCGGCAACGTCTCGGTCACCGCACCACCGGGGTCGACCGACTCGATGCGACGCCCCTCGTATGGTCCGGCGAGGCGGTGGAAGTACCACCAGGGAATGCCGTTCTGCGCCGCGATGATGGTCGTATTCTCGTGCAGCAGCGGGGTGATCAACGGACCGCACGACGCGTAGGAGTTGGCCTTCAAGCCAAGGAAGACAGCGTCGACAGGACCGACCTCAGACGGGTCATCGGTCGCGTTCGTGTGCGCGACGAAATCTCCTCGTGGGCTCAGGACCTGCACTCCACGTTCACGGATTGCCTCCAGATGCGCTCCACGAGCGATCAGGTGGACGTCGGTACCGCCGCGATGGAGAGCTGCGCCGACATAGGCGCCGATGGCCCCTGCCCCTAGGACTGCAACCCTCATCGCGCTCCCCTTCATCAAAGGTTTATGATGTTCTGTCTACTGTATGCGATGTTGGCCTGGCGTCAAGGGCCTGTCTCGAGTCCGGAGCTCGTCACGTGCGATCATCTGGCCCAGCCGCTCGAGCAGCGTCGCGGCTTCGGTCATGCAGCGGGCGACATCCGGCTCAAGGTCGACCAGGGCGTACGCCGCGTCGATGCCGGCGCCGTGCAAGTCAGTGCGCGACAGCTTCGACGTCCCGCACACAGCCACCGTCCGAACCCCGGCGGCAGCGGCGGCCGCCGCCACTCCCGCCGGCGCCTTGCCGCGCAACGTCTGCGCATCGAGCGCCCCTTCACCCGTGACGACCAGACGAGCGCCACCGAGACGGCCGTGAAAGCCGACCAGTTCGAGAACGAGGTCGATCCCGGAACGAAGGCTGCCGCCGAGCAGCGCAAGGCCGGCCAGACCGACCCCGCCGGCAGCCCCGGCCCCAGGACGATCGGACAGATCCGACGCTGTGGCCGCCGCCAGGGCTGCGGCCCAACTCTGCATGGCCTGCTCCAGAATGGCCACGTCGGCGACGGACGCGCCCTTCTGCGGGCCGTAGACCGCGGCCGCACCGGCGGGCCCGGTCAAGGGATTGTCGACGTCGCAGGCGATCACGATGTCGGCTCCCGCCAGCCCGGGATGCATCCCGGACAGGTCGACCTTGTCGATCCCGGTCAGGGCGGCGCCTCCGGCAGGCAGTTGGCTGCCGTGAGCGTCGAGAAGTCTCGCTCCCAGCGCCTGGGCCAGGCCGGCTCCACCGTCAGTGCAGGCACTGCCGCCGATGCCGAGCACGATTGACGTGCAGCCCGCATCGAGGGCAGCCGCCATCACTTCTCCGGTACCCCTGCTCGAGGCGCGCAGCGGTTCGAGCCGTCCGTCGAGCAGCCGGCCCAACCCGGAGACGTCGGCCATCTCGAAGACCGCCAACCCGTCCCGGCGCGCGTAAGCCGTCTGCACGGGCCGACCCGTGGGCCCGCTGGCCACGACGGGCACACGCGTATACCCCGCCGCCTGAGCCGCCTCGAGCGTCCCCTCTCCCCCGTCGGCAACAGGGATCGCGATCGCGTCGATGCTGCCGTCGACCGCCTGGAGACCACGGATCACGCAGTCGGCCACCTGTGGTGCGGAGAGGGAGCCTTTGAACTTGTCCGGAGCGACGAGTACCTGCGCCATTGGCTTGGCTAGCCGCGGAATGCAACCGCGGTGGGTGCGTCCTCACGGGTTTTTGCGAGGTCCTCGAACTCGTTGATGTTGTCGATCTCGACGCCCATCGAGACGTTGGTGATGCGTTCGAGGATGACCTCGACGATGATCGGCACCTCGTGCTCGACCATCATCTTCTTGGCCTTCTCCAGGGCCGGCAGGATCTCGTCGGGCTCGGACACGCGAAGCGCCTTGCAGCCGAGGCCTTCGGCGACCTTCACATGGTCGACGCCGTACGCTCCGATCTCCGGGGTGTTGATGTTCTCGAACGAGAGGTCCACGTTGTAGTCCATCTCGAAGCCACGTTGAGCCTGACGGATCAGGCCGAGGTAGGCGTTGTTCACCACCACATGGATGTAGGGCACCTTGAACTGTGCCCCGACCGCGAGCTCCTCGATCATGAACTGAAAGTCGTAGTCGCCCGAGAGCGCGACGACGGTTGCCTCCGGGTCCGCGGACGCGACCCCCAGCGCGGCCGGGACGGTCCAACCCAGCGGACCCGCCTGGCCCGCGTTGATCCAGTGCCGCGGCTTGTAGACGTGCAGCATCTGGGCTGCCTGGATCTGCGAGAGACCGATCGTGGAGACGTAGCGAGTCTCAGGACCGAACGCGTTGTTCATCTCCTGGTATACGCGCTGCGGCTTGACCGGGACGGTGTCGAAGTTGGTGCGCCGCTGCAGGGTGGCCTTGCGCTCCTGACACGACTCGACCCACGCCGACCGGTCAGGCAGCGATCCGGCCGCCTCGTGCTCCCGCGCCACCTCGACGAACATCTCCAGTGCTGCCTTCGCGTCGGAAGTGATCCCGAAGTCGGGCGCGAACACCCGACCGATCTGAGTCGGCTCGACGTCGACATGCACGAACGTACGGCCCTTGATGTACGTGTCCACCCCACCGGTGTGCCGGTTCGCCCACCGGTTGCCGATGCCGAGCACGAAGTCGGACTCCAACATGGTCGCGTTGCCGTAGCGGTGCGAGGTCTGCAGGCCGACCATGCCGGCCATCAGTGCGTGGTCATCGGGGATGGTGCCCCAGCCCATCAGGGTCGGGATGACCGGGACGCCGGTCAGCTCTGCGAACTCCACCAGCAGGTCCGCGGCGTCGGCGTTCACGATCCCGCCGCCGGCGACGATGAGCGGACGCTCCGCCTCGGCAAGCATGGCGAGCGCCTTCTCCGCCTGGGCACGGCTCGCGGCCGGCTTCGCGACGGGAAGTGGCGTGTAGGTCTCGGGGTCGAACTCGATCTCGGTCATCTGGACGTCGATCGGCAGATCGATCAGCACCGGACCCGGCCGCCCGGATCGCATCAGCTGGAAGGCCTTCTGGAACGCACCGGGCACCTGGCCGGCCTCCATCACCGTCACCGCCGACTTGGTGACCGGCTTGGCGATCGACTCGATGTCGACGGCCTGGAAGTCCTCCTTGTTCAGCTTCGCCACCGGCGCCTGGCCGGTGATGCACAGGATCGGGATCGAGTCCGCCGATGCCGAGTACAGGCCGGTGACCATGTCGGTGCCCGCCGGTCCCGACGTCCCGATGCATACGCCGATGTTGCCCGCCTCAGCCCGGGTGTACCCCTCGGCCATGTGCGAGGCGCCCTCCACGTGGCGTGCCAGCACATGGGTGAGCTCACCCTGCGCGCGCATCGCCGCGTAGAACGGGTTGATCGCCGCACCCGGCAGGCCGAACATGTGGGTCACGCCCTCACGACGCAAGATCTCCACCGCTGCACGAGCAGCCGTCATACGTGCCATGGAAGTACTCCTTGAAGTCAGTCGTTGCTGCGAAATCTCAGCGCAGCCAGTCGAAGCTCAGGTCGGTCGTGCTGCTGGCCTTGTACTCCAGGCCTACCCAGCCGTCGTAGCCGCCGGTGTACAGGTCCTCCAGCTGGCGGAGGAGCGGCAGCGTCCCGGTGCCGGGTTCGTTGCGCCCTGGGGCGTCGGCGATCTGGACGTGTGCGATCCGGTCGGCCTGCGCCGCGATCACCTTGTCCACGTCGTCACCGTTGACGGCGAGGTGGTAGAGATCCGCGAGCAGCCCCACGTTGCTGACTCCGGATTCATGCTCGACCCGGGTGATCACGTCCACGGCGTCGGCTGCTGTGAGCAACGGGTACCTGTCGGCTCCGCTGACCGGCTCGACCAGGACTGTGCCCCCGATGGTGGCCGCGGCGGTCGCCGCGAGTGCCAGGTTCTCGGCCGCGAGATCGTCCTGAGCAGCGGGGTCGACACCGTCGACGCGGTTGCCGTAGAGCGCGTTGAAGGCGCGGCAGCCGAGCCGCTCGCCGATCTCCAGGGTCACCGCGATGTTGTCGCGGAACTCCTGAGAACGCTCCGGCCAGGAGACAAGACCACGGTCGCCGCCGGGCATGTCTCCTGCCGCGAAGTTCAGCCCGACGAGATGGACACCCGAGTCCCGAATGGCTCGTTCGAACCGTTCCACCTGTGCGTCGTCGGGAACCGCGGACTCGAACGGCCACCACAGCTCCACCGCATCGAAGCCGGCGGCCTTGGCGGCTGCGGGTCGTTCGAGCAGGGGCAGCTCGGTGAAGAGAATCGAACAGTTGACGGCATATCGCGGGCCGCGAACGAGGGCGTTGTCCATGATCGCCTTCCTGTTGTATACGGCATACAGTAGGTCGGTATGCCGAACAGGGTCAAGCGCACAGCGAGATACGCGTGTTCATCCTGCTGTTTTCGGCAGCACAGCAGTGAGCGCGAGATCGAAGCCGACCTTCACATCGTCGCCAGCCGACAGGGTCGAGCCGTTGATCGGCATCTGGGCGAGCAGCGAGACGCTGCCTTCGAGCGCGACGGCCCGGTGTCCGGGCCCCGGCGTCACCCGGGTGACCCGCACGGGCAGGCCAGGCGCATCGGCACCCACGATCCGCACACCGTTGGCGAAGACTGCGACAGTCACCGGACCGAGTAGCTCGTGGCAGGTCAACCCCGTCTGTGCCTGGCCGATGAGCACGGTTCCGTCCGGTTCCACGTAGGCATCGACCAGGTTCTCGTAGCCGACCAGTGCAGCGACTCTGGCATCGGCCGGAAACCGGTTGAGGACGTCCGGCGAGCCGACCTGGTGCACGCGCCCGTCGACGAGTACGACGACGCGGTCGGCGAGTCGCAGTACCTCCTCCGCGCGGTGCGACACTTGGACCACGGTGGTCGCCCGGTCTGCGAGGGCCTGTTCGAGGTCGGCGAAGAACGCTGAGCGCGACTGGGCGTCGAGACCTGCGGCAGGCTCGTCGAGAAGTAGCACGGCCGGGTCGATGGCAAGAGCCCGGGCAAGACTGACTCGTTGTTGCTCGCCCCCGGAGAGCGCACCCGCCGGCCGGTCCGCCAGGTGGGCCACGTTCAACCGTTCCAACGCGGCGATTGCGAGCTCGCCGCGCAGCGTGTGCGGGACCTTCCGCCAGCGCAGCGGTAGCTCGACGTTGCGCCGGACGCTGGTGCTGAGCAGCCCCGGTCGCTGAGTCGCGTAGGCGACCCTGCGACGCAGCTCCACTCCCCCACGTTTCGTGCTGACAGCGTCCACGGTGACATCACCGGCGTGCGGCGACTCGACTGCCGCGAGGAGACGCAGCAAGGTCGTCTTCCCGGCGCCGTTGGGACCGAGCACAGACAGGTGCTCGCCGCGGCCGACGACCAGGCTGTCCACGCGTAACACCTCGCGTCCGCCGCGGACGTGCCGGACATCGGTCAGGCTCAGCTCCGCGCCCACGATGCCCCCGGCCGCTGGACCGAGACGAGCAGTGCGTTGATGACGAACGCCAGTCCGAGCAGGATCACCCCGTACACGATCGCGACACCGAACTCACCGCGACCGACGTACTCGACGATGGCAGTCGTCATCACCTGTGTCTGGCCGTGGATGTTGCCACCGACGATCGTGGCGGAGCCCACCTCCGAGATGGCATGTCCGAAGCCCGCCATGGCGGCGGCCAGCAGCGGAAGCCGCGCCTCGATCCACAGGCGCACCACCAGCTGGGCGCGGTTCGCCCCGAGTGAGCGCAGCTGGTCCGGAAGGTCCGGCGGGAGCAGGTGCAACGCGGCCATGGTGATACCCGTGATCAGGGGCGTGGCGATCAACACCTGCGCGATGATCATGCCCTGCACGGTGTAGATCAGGCCGAGGTCACCGAGCGGGCCGCTGCGCCACAGGAGCAGCGCCACTGCCAGGCCGACGACGACCGTGGGTACTGCCATCCCGGTGTTGACGACGGCCGTCAGGAACCCGCGTCCGGGCAACCGAGCCAGCCCGAGTGCGGTGCCCAGCCCGATGCCGATCACCGACGCGATGAGGGTTGCCGACAACGACACGTAGGCAGATCGTGCCAGCACCTCGTGCAGCGGTTCGACCATCAGTTCCTCGCCTCAGGCGCGAACAGCTGCTCGCCGTACTCCTCGACTCCGAACTTGCCGATCGTGTCCTGCACCGGCGCGCCAAGGATCCAGCTCGAGAACTCCTCGGCACAGGCCGTGTTGGTGCCCTCGTGGTCCACCACGATCACGTGGTAGTTGTTCAGCAAGTCATCCGAGCCCTCGAACGCGATACCGGACTCCAAGCTCTTGGTGGCCAGGAAGGTGCTGCGGTCTGCAAGCGTGTAGGCCTGCTTCTGGTCGGCGATGGTCAGCGTGTCACCCATCCCCTGGCCGGTCTCGATGTACCACGAGCCCTTCGGCTCGATCCCTGCCTCTTCCCAGATCGACAGCTCCTTCGCATGGGTGCCCGAGTCGTCGCCGCGCGAGGCGAACGACGCCTTCTGGTCGGCGATCCGGCTCAGAGCCTCGGCGGCGTCGTCGGCGTCGGCGACCCCTGCCGGGTCGTCGGGCGGTCCCACCAGCACGAAGTCGTTGTGCATGACCGCCTCGCGACTCGAGCCATGGCC
>NZ_JBOHDT010000042.1:0-53065 GCF_050700635.1 Aeromicrobium sp. | reverse complement strand
ACGACGATCGCCAGACCGAGGACGGTGAAGCCGACTCCGTCGCGACGCTGCTCCTTCTCGAGGTCGCCGGCGGAGTGGCCGATGCTGCGCGCGACGGCGCCCACGGCCCCGGCCAGGCCGAGCCAGATGGCTCCGAGCAGGCTGAAGAACCCGATGACGACCGTGGTGATCGGATTGGGTCCGGAACGGGCCTGTCGACGCTTCTGCGCCGATCTGCGCTTCTGGGCAGGTCGTCGTTGGGCAGGACGTTTGCGGGCTGCAGGCTTCTTCTTGCGGGCCTGGCTGCCGGACGGCCGCTTGCGCGGCGGGGAAGACGTTCGGGTCGCCATGGCGAAAGCCTAAAGGAGAACTCGAGGCTTCGACCGCTCCCACGCCGCGATACGAGGTCAGAACGCAGGCGCGACCGCGCCGAGGGCCTGGTGGAAGCGGGTGAGGACCAGCGACACCAGTCGCTGGTCGGGCGCTCCTCCGTCGAGCAACGGTGCCGTTGCGAGGTCAGCGCCGCAGTGTCGCAGCTTGTCGGCGAACCGGCCGTGCGTCAGGAGGTACGACGCGACGACGACGCGGCGGCTGTGGGCGCGAGCGATGTCGACCGCGTCGGTCAACGGCGTGTCGCGACCGCCGACCGAACCGATGTGCACCGGTCCGCCCCAGACGGCGCTGACGAGCCGGGCGGCACGCGAGAAGCCGTCGATGGCGGTCTGGTCGTGCGAACCGGCGACACCCAGCACGATCGTGTCGTCCTTGCGTGCGCCCGCCTCGATCAGTCGTTGGACGCAGATCTCCGCGAGGGCCCAGTCCGGACCGAGCGATCGCGCGATGCGAAGCGCCGGATCGTGACGCCCGGCGACGGCCAGGGCGGCCGACACGTCCGTGCCGTCGGTCAGTGCGAGCGGGACGGCCACGCGGACCGGCGGCCACGAGCTGTCAGGGTGGAGCTGGTCGACAAGGACGTCGTGGACATCGACGCTGGGTGCGTCGCGCCGCACGGCATTGACGAGTGCACCCATCGCGGCACGTTCGGCCGGGTCGGCATGTCCGGACGAGCAGACCAGCAGCGTCTCGTCCGCGCGCCTTCTGGTCACCGGTCATCCTCTCCGGACGGGCGGCGCGGCCGGCCTGGGACGTGCGTGACGTCCCGCCAGCCGGCCGCACCTCTGTTCCGTGTGCTCCGACCCCGTCGTCGGACGTCTCCGACGCTAGGTGTGACGTGTTTCACCCCGGCAGACTCCAGGTTTCGGGCAGGTAACCATCACGAGGCCCGCCTCAGCTGCCACTTGGCGGCCGCTTCCGAGTAGCGGTCGACCACGAGCTGGACGAGCCGATCGTCAGGCGACCCGCCTCCGAGCACCGGACGTGTGACCGCGTCGGCGCCGCATCTGTTCATCAGGTCGGTGAAATGCCCGGGGGCCAGGAGGTAGGTCGCGGCGACGACGCGCCGACCGGCCGCCGCGGCCTCGGCGGCCACGGAACCGATGGGCCGCCCGATTCCGCCGAGGTGACCGACGCGCACCTCGCGGCCGAGTGCCATCGCGAGGCGCGTGGCCGCACGGTCGGTGCTGTGACGCGCCCGTACGTCACTCGACCCGGCCACGCCGAGCACCACGGCATCGTCGTCGCGGAGGCCGACGGCGTCGAGCCGGTCGAGAAGGATCGCGGTGATGGCCGCATCAGGTCCGAGGACCGGCGCGGCCGTCGCCTGCCGGGTCGCGATGGCCCGGGCGACATCGACGCGCACATGAAAGCCCGGTGTCAGCAGCAGAGGTATGACGACGCTCGGACCGGGCGACCCCTCGAGAACCGACGCGAGCGCCGGCTCCTGGACGTCGACGAACGCGTCGAGCACGTCGACGTCAACGAGGCGGCGTCGCACTGCCCCGACGAGCTCGGCCACGGCGACCTGGCCGTCCGACGAGGCGGTGCCGTGACTGACGGCGACCAGCGCCGGCCTCATGCGAGCGCGAGCGCGTAGCCACGCTTGACCACGGTGCGCACGACGTCGCGTCCGACGACGTCGCGCAGGCGAGCCACGGCGACCTCGGCGGCATGAGGATCGTCGGACTCCCCCGGCATCACGGTGAGCAGCTGCTCGCGTGACCGCACCCGGCCAGGCTCACGCGTCAGCTCACGCAGGATCGCCAGGCTGCCCCGCGAGAGAGCCAGCTCCTGGTGATCGAGGGTCGCGGCGGTGGCCCGCACACGGAGCCCCCCGACCGGGGTCGGGACGCTCGCCGCGTCGTCGCCGAGGTGCACGACGATCAGACGTACCAGTGCCCCGAGGCGCGCCCGCTCCGGCACCAACGGCTCGAACCCGGCGACGCGGAGCGGCTCGGCCGTCACCGGGCCGACCGACAGCAAGGACAGGCGGCCGTTCTTGGTCAGCCGGAGGATCTCGTCCTCGACGCCGGCCGCCCGCATCGCGGTGATCCAAGCGGCGGCGCCGGGTGCAGACGTGAACGTGACCGCGTCGAAGCCGCCGTCGGCGGTGTCCTGGATCGAGTTGACGAGGTCGTCCGGATCGGGCGGTGGGCCCCAGCGGCACACGACGAGGCCGACCGTCCGCGCCCCGGCACCGGAGAGTCGCGATTCGAGGCCGTCGTCACCGGCGCCGTGGTGCTGGACCGCGATGGTCTGTCCCCGGACACCCTCGGCCACGAGGAAGTCGGCGATCTCGGCCGACGTCTCGGACTCCGCGACCCAGTCGGGCACCAGGCCGGCGGCCTGCAAGGCACCGCGTGCCTTGGGCCCGCGGGCGATGAGCCTCGTGTCCTCGAGCGTGGCCAGGAGCTCGTGACTGAGGCCCGCGACCTCGGCCGTCTCGAGCCAGCCGCGGAACCCGATGCCAGTGGTGATCACGACGACGTCGGCGTGCAGGTCGATGATGCGCCGAGTCTGCGCGAGCAGCGTCTCCTCGTCGATGTGCGACTCCATGCCGAGCGAGGGGGCGACGACGACATCACATCCGCGCCGCTCGAGGGCGACCGAGAAGTCGCCCGCGCGGCGCTGGGCCGTGACCAGCACGCGCGCGCCGGACAGCACAGGCCCCAGGGTGGTCACGGTTGTCGGACCTCCACGACGCCGCCGACCACCCGGGTCTCCCAGACACCGAGCGATGCCGACTCGTCGTCGAGGCACGCGCCGGTGCGAAGGTCGAAGGTCTGCTTGTACACCGGTGAAGCGACGGTCACCGCGTCACCGCGGGACCCCACCAATCCACGCGCGATGACGTTGGCGCCGCTGAACGGGTCGCGATGGTCGACGGCGAGCACCTCGTCGGTCCCGAGCAGCCGGAACAGGGCGACCTGATGTCCGTCGACGAGCGCCGCGGCTCCACGGTCGGGATCCAAGGACGCGAGCCTGCACACGGACGACCAACTCATGCCGGCGCTCCTTCCCGTCTGATCGGCAACGTTCCACCGGCGATGAGCACGGCGGACTCCTCCTCGGACGCGGGCCGTCGCTGGCCGCGTTCCTCCACATACACAAGATCGGGGTCGGCTGTTTCCGGGGCGTTAACGAAGGAGGCGAACTTGCGTAACTTCTCGTCGTCGGCGAGTGTCGCGGCCCACTCGTCCTCGTAGGCGTCGGCATGGGCAGCCATCGCGACGTCCAGATCGGCGCCGATGCCGAGGCCGTCCTCGAGCACCACACGTCGCACCTCCTCGATGCCACCCTCGACGGACTCGAGCCAGGGCGCGGTGCGCTGCAGCCGGTCCGCGGTGCGGACGTAGTACATGAGGAACCGGTCGATGGCGCGGACGAGCTCGTCGGTGGACAGGTCCTCGGCGAACAGCTGCGCGTGCCGCGGGGTGAAACCGCCGTTGCCGCCGACGTAGAGGTTCCAGCCCTCTTCAGTGGCGATGATGCCGACGTCCTTGCTCCTCGCCTCGGCGCACTCCCGCGCACATCCGGAGACGCCGAGCTTGATCTTGTGCGGCGAGCGCAGTCCGCGGTAGCGCAGCTCCAGGGCGACCGCGAGGCCGACGGAATCCTGCACGCCGTAGCGGCACCACGTCTGACCCACGCACGACTTCACGGTCCGTACCGCCTTGCCGTAGGCATGGCCGGACTCGAAGCCGGCGTCGACCAGCCGGGCCCAGATGGACGGAAGCTGCTCGATGCGGGCGCCGAACAGGTCGATGCGCTGGCCGCCGGTGATCTTCGTGTAGAGCCCGAAGTCGGACGCCACCTGACCGATCGCGATGAGGCCGTCGGGGGTCACCTCGCCACCCGGGATGCGCGGCACGACCGAGTAGGTGCCGTCCTTCTGCAGGTTCGCCATCACGTGGTCGTTGGTGTCCTGGAGGGCCGAGTTCTCGCCGTCGAGCACGTGCCCCTGACCGAGCGAGGCCAGGATCGACGCCACCACCGGTCGGCAGATGTCGCATCCGCGCCCCGATCCGTGCTTGTCGATCAGCTCGGTGAACGTGGTGATGCCACTGACGCGCACGATGTCGAACAGCTGGGCGCGGCTGTGCTCGAAGTGCTCGCACAGGGCGCTGCTGACCTCGATGCCCGCCTCGACGAGCTGTGTCTCGACCAGGCGCTTGACCAGCGGGACGCACGAGCCGCAGCCCGTGCCGGCCTTCGTGCACGTCTTCACCGCGCCCACGTCGGTGCAACCCTCCTCGTCGACGGCGCAGCGGATCCCGCCGGCGGTGACGTTGTGGCAGGAGCACACGTTGGCCTCGTCGGGCAGGCTGCTCCCGCTCGGCGGCTCGACACCCTCGGGCAGCAGCCACGCGGTGGGGTCGGCTCCGAGTGGTCTCCCAACCAGAGGTCGCAGGCTCGCGTACGACGAGGCGTCACCGACGAGCATCCCGCCGAGCAGGGTGGACGCGTCATCGCTCATGACGAGCTTCTTGTAGACGCCGGCGACCGGGTCGGCGTAGACGACTTCGAGGCTGCCCTGGGTGGCTGCGAACGCGTCGCCGAAACTGGAGACGTCGACGCCCAGCAGCTTGAGCTTGGTGCTCCGGTCGGTGCCCTCGAAGGTGGCCTCGCCGCCGAGCAGGCGGTCGACGACCACCTCGGCCATGTCGTAGCCGGGTCCGACGAGACCCCATACCCGGCCGGCGACATGGGCCACTTCTCCGATGGCGTACACGTCGGGATCGCTCGTCCGGCAGGCCTCGTCGGCGAAGACGCCGCCGCGTTCGTGGACGTCGAGACCGGCCTCGCGGGCCAGCTCGTCGCGCGGCCGGACGCCGGTGGCGAACACCACGACGTCGACCGGCATCTTCTCGCCGTCGGCGAACTGCATGCGCGTGACACGTCCGTCCCGGCCCGGTCTGAGCCCGGATGTCGCGGTGGACGTACGGACGGTCACATCGAGCTGTTCGATGAGCCGTCGCAGCGACTCCCCTCCGGCCCGGTCGACCTGCAGCGGCATCAGCCAGTCGGCGAACTCGACGACGGTCGTCTGGGCACCGAGTGCGGTGAGCGCGCCGGCGGCCTCCAAGCCGAGCAGCCCACCCCCGATCACGGCACCGCGAACAGTGCGGCCGAGGCGACGACGACGCTCCTCGACCCAGGCCCGCAGCTCGGCGACGTCATCGACCGTGCGGTAGACGAACGCGCCGGGAACGTCG
Source organism: Aeromicrobium sp. (assembly GCF_050700635.1). Taxonomy (GTDB): domain Bacteria; phylum Actinomycetota; class Actinomycetes; order Propionibacteriales; family Nocardioidaceae; genus Aeromicrobium. The sequence continues at coordinate 47,474 of NZ_JBOHDT010000042.1, read as the reverse complement.
GCACCGTCGACAGGAGGCACGGTGGCGTACGAGCCCGTCGCGAGCACGAGCGCGTCGTACCCGAACGTGCGGCCCTTCGCCTCGACCGTGCGTGCCCCGCGATCGATGGCCGTGACCGGTACGTGGCGGTGCAGGCGGATGCCCGGTCGGTGCCACAGACCGGGGTCGCCGAGGAGCAGGTCGTCCGGGTCGCGGTCGCTGAAGAACGACGTCAGCGCGACACGGTCGTAGGGCGGCCGGGACTCTTCGCCGAACACATCGATGTCCCACCCGTCCGTAGCCCCGCGGGCGTCCAGCGCCTCCACCAGACGCTGCGCAACCATGCCGGCGCCGATGACGACGAGCCTCTTCTTCTCAGCCATGGACCGACGGTAAGGAGGCGACGTTTCCTGCCCACCAGCCACGTGTTTCGGCGCTGGAACGGTTCGCTCACGGGCCTCGGAACCCCGGCGTGAGCACCGCTGCATGTAGCCTTCGGCCGTGTGACCCGCACCGCGGTGACCCCGATCTAGTGGCTCAGTGGCGCGGACGACAGCCGGAGAGGAAACTACGGGCATGGCAGACGTCGAAGCAGCACTGGACGAAGCAGGTCTGAAGAACCCCCACGTGCGCGAGTACGTCCGCCACTGGGCCGAGCACACCGGAGCAGAACGCGTCGAGGTCGTGAGCGCGAGCGACGACGCCCGGCTGATCGAGGAGTCGCTCGCGGCCGGCGAGATCTTCCCCGCCGGCGAGGGCCGCTACTACTCGCGCAGCTACCACAAGGACACGGCGCGCTCGGAGGAACGCACCATCGTCGCCACCAGCAACCCCGACGACGCCGGCGTCTACAACAACTGGCGCCACTCCGACGAGATGAAGCCCCTGCTCACCGAGCGCATGCGCGGCAAGTCGGCCGGCAAGACGATGTACGTCATTCCCTACCTCATGGCTCCCCCCGGCTCCCCGTTGGAGAAGTACGCGGCCGGCGTCGAGCTCACCGACCACCGCACAGTGGTGCTGCACATGATCCGCATGGCCCGGGTCGGCGTCGAACACATCGACAACCTGGCCGAGCCGGAAAGCTTCGTGCGCGCCGTGCACGTCACCGGCGACCTCGAGCACCTCGGCCAGGGCACCCCCGACGACCAGCGCTACTTCGTCACGGTCGCCGACGAGCGGTTGATCCTGCACTTCGGCTCGTCCTACGGCGGCAACGCGCTGCTCGGCAAGATCGCGCACGGCCTGCGCCAGGCCTGTTACGACGGGTGGGCGTCGGGCGAGTTCCTCGCCGAACAGTTCATGCTCATCGGCATCGAGGACCGCGAGACCGGCAAGACCCACCACATCTGCGGAGGCTTCCCGAGCGCGTCCGGCAAGACCAACCTGGCGATGATGCTGGCCCCCGACGTGCTCGGCGAGCGGTACCACGTCACGTTCTACGGCGACGACATCGCGTGGCTGTGGGTCGACCCCGACGACGGCAGGCTCTACGGGCTGAACCCCGAGTACGGTGTGTTCGGCGTCGCCAAGGACACCAATGCGTCCACCAATCCGGTCGCCCTCGATTCGATCGAGGAGGGCACCGGCACGCTGTTCACGAACGTCGCCTACAACACCGAGACGCAGGAGGTCTGGTGGGAGGGCAAGACACCCCACCCGCCGGCCGACGTCACCGGGTGGCACGACTGGATGGGCAACGAGATCGCCGATCGCTCCTCACGCGACGACTCGCCGTGGGCGCACCCGAACAGCCGCTTCACCACCACGCTCGCCAACGTCCCGAACGTCGCCGGCGACTTCGAGGACCCCAAGGGTGTGCCGATCGACGCCGTCATCTTCGGCGGACGCACGCGCGACCGTGAGCCGCTGATCCGCGCCATCCACGACGTCGCCGAAGGCGTCTACGACGGCCTCACCCTGGGCGCCGAGGCGACGTTCGCCACCGAGGGCATCGAAGGCCAGCTGCGCTACGACCCGATGTCGATGCGTCCCTTCATGGCCTACCCGGAAGGCGCCTACGCGGCCCACTGGCTCAAGATCATCGGCCAGGCCACCGAGCAGCCGATCTTCGCGCACGTCAACTGGTTCCAGCGTGACCCCGATGACGGGCACTTCCTGTGGCCGGGCTACCGCGACAACCTGCGCCCGCTGCTGTGGCTGCTGCAGCTCAAGAACGGCGAGGTCGAGGGGCGTGAGACGTCCGTCGGCATCCTGCCCACCGAGGACGAGCTCAACCTCGACGACGTCCAGGTCAGCGCCGGCGACCTCGAGAAGATCCTGAGCATCGACGCGGACCGCTGGCGCCAGGAGATCGCCAATCGCGAGGAGCACCTCGACCTGTTCGACGGCATGCCCGAGGAGATCCGCGAGGCTCACCGACGGGTGGCCACCGCAGTCGAGGACGAGTAGGGCCCGGGCACGACGACGTCCGCTGGCTTCTCCTCAGGCGGGTCGACCTCGGTCAGCCAGTCGGCGAGGCCGCACACGAGGCTGCTGCATCCGCCGCACCCGGTCGTCACGAGCGTCGCCCGGGCGAGCTCCTCCACACTCGTGGCCCCGGTCTCCCACGCGTCGACGAGGTCACCCTTCGACACGCCGTTGCAGCGGCACACCGTGGTGCTCGACGGCATCGTGGTCGGTGACGGCGCTTCGGCCACCGCACCGGCCGCGGCTCCCATCAACAGGTGCAGCGGGTCGGTCGGGATCATGCCGGGACGGTCGAACTGGGTGCTGAGGTGAGCGGCGACGTCCGGGTCGCCGACACAGGTGAGGCCGACGAGGGTGTCGTCGCGCACGACGACCTCGAGATGCCGTCGGGCCTGCCGGTCGTGGAGGGCGACGACACGGTCGTGGGAGTCGGACGTCGACCCGCGACGGCCCATCGTCACGACGTCGAGCCCGACCGCCTTGAGCCGCATGGCCGAGCCGGTGATCTCGACGGGCTCGACGAGCGATCCGGTCACCAGGTTCCGGGCCAGCTCGCGCGCCTGGGTCCAGCCGGGAGCGACGAGACCGCTCGTACCGGCGGGCGTCTGGGCGCAGTCGCCGATGGCCGACACGGCCGGGTCGAGTGTCGTGCGCAGGTCGTGCCCGACGACGACGCCGACGTCGGTCTCGAGTCCGGCCTCGGCCGCAAGGGTCGTGTTCGGGACGGTGCCGCAGGCGAGCAGCACGAGATCGGCGTCGACGGTCGTGCCGTCGGCGAGATGAACCCCGGCCACGTGTCCCTCCCGCACGACCACCGACTCAATCCGGGCGTTGCCGACGAAATCGACGCCGAGGTCGCCCGCTGCCGCCTCGAGGACGTCGGCCACGGTCCCGTCGAGGTCACGCGCCAGGAGCGTCGGGGCGGCGTCGACGACCGTCACGCGGACGCCGCGGTGGCGCAGCCCGCAGGCAACCTCGAGGCCGAGCGGCCCACCACCGATCACGACGGCGTGGCGTGCGTTGAGGCTGGCCGCCTTCACGTCCCGCGCATCGTCGAGGCTGCGCAGCAGGTGCGCTCCGCGCGGCAGCCCGTCTCTAAGGCCAGGCACGGGGATGACCATCGCCCGCGCCCCGGTCGCGAGCACGAGGTGGTCGTAGTGGACGTCGCCCTCGACGGTGCGAACCACACGCGCTGCGCGGTCGATCTCCAGCGCAGGCCGTCCAGTGTGCACCCGGGCACCCGCCGGGGTCGACAGCGTGAGGCCGGCGAGGTCGGCTCGTCCGGCGAGCAGCTCGGTGAGCAGCACCCGGTTGTACGGCTCGTACGGCTCGTCGCCCAGGACATCGATCTCGACGGACGGGTCGAGCCGATGCAGCTCCTCGGCGATACGGTTGCCGACCATGCCGGCTCCGACGACGGCCACCCTCATGACTCGCCCCGCCGGATCGAGACGGCGCACACCTTGAACTCGGGCATGCCGGAGACGGGGTCGGTCGCGGCGTTCGTCACCGCGTTGACCATGCCCTCGTCGGCGAAGTGGAACGGCACGAACACCGTGTCCGGCCGGATGTCCTTGCTGATCCGCGCCTGCGCACGCATCGTCCCGCGACGCGAGGTGACGCTGATGTCGTCGAGTCCCTCGACGCCGATGCGCTGGGCGAGCGAGGGATGGATCTCGACGTAGGCGCGCGACTGGTACGCGTTGAGCGCAGGGACGCGGCGCGTCTGGGCGCCGGACTGGTAGTGCTCGAGCACCCGGCCGGTGACGAGCCACACCGGTGCATCGCGACGCAGGGTGTCGTCAGGACCGGTGGGGCTGACGGCGATCATGCGGGCGCGCCCGTCCGGCGTGGGGAAGTCGTCGGCGAAGAGCCGTGGCGTGCCGGGATGGCCCTCGCCGGGGCACGGCCAGTACAGAACCTCGTCAGCGTCGAGCCGGTCGTAGGTGATGCCGGAGTAGTCGGCGCGACCGCCGGCGCTCGCGCGCGCCAGCTCGTCGAAGACCTCGCTGGGGTCGACCGGCCAGACGCTCGGCGCGTCCAACCGGGACGCCAGCGCTGCCATGATCTGGAGCTCACTCCAGACGCCGTCAGGCGCCTCGAGCGCGCGACGACGACGCAGCACGCGCCCTTCGAGGCCGGTCATCGTGCCCTCCTCCTCGGCCCACTGCGTGACCGGGAGGACATAGTCGGCGAGCAGCGCGGTCTCCGACGGCACGAAGTCGCAGACGACCACGAGGTCGAGCTCGCGGATGCGACGCCGCACGTCGTCGGCGTCGGGTGCGCTGACGACCACGTTGCTGCCGTGGACGAAGAGAGCCCGCGGGCCGTCGGCCGTCCCGAGGCTGCGCAGCAGCGGCACGGCCGGGACGCCGGCGCCAGGGATGTCGGTCGGGTCGACGCCCCACACCGCTGCCACGTGCTCGCGCGCTGCCGGGTCGTCGATCATCCGGTAGCCGGGCAGCTGGTCGGCCTTCTGGCCGTGCTCGCGACCGCCTTGCCCGTTGCCCTGTCCGGTGATCGCGCCGTATCCGCCACGTTCGGCACCGACGAGGCCGAGGGCCAGGGCGAGGTTGATGGCGGCGGTCACCGTGTCGGTGCCGTCGACGTGCTGCTCGGCGCCGCGGCCGGTGAGCACGAAGGCGCCGCGTCCGCCGCGGTTCGGAGATGCGTCGGCGAGCAGGTACGCAATGCGGCGCAGCTGCGTCTCGGACACCCCGGTCGTCGCGGCAACCCGCTGGGGCCACCACTCGGCCACGCTGCGCCGGACGTCGTCCAGCCCGGTGACTCTCGACTCGAGGTACGCCACGTCGGCGAGCCCGTCGGCGAGCACCACGTGCAGCAGGCCGAGCAGGAGGATGAGATCAGTGCCCGGGACCGGCTGCGCGTGCTCACCCGCTCCGTCGTCGGTGAGACGCGCCGTGGCGCTGCGGCGTGGGTCGACCACGACGAGTCCGCCGCGCTCGCGCACCGGACCGAGATGCTGGACGCTCGGCGGCATCGTGTCGGCCAGGTTGCTCCCGAGCAGCAGCACCGCGTCACCGTCCTGCAGGTCGGCGAGGGGGAACGGGAGCCCGCGGTCGATGCCCAGGCCGCGGTTCGCCGCCGCCGCTGCCGACGACATGCAGAACCGACCGTTGTAGTCGATGAGTCGGGTGCGAAGGGCCAGCCGCGCGAACTTGCCGAGCTGGTACGCCTTCTCGTTTGTCAGGCCGCCGCCGCCGAACACGGCCACAGCATCGCTGCCGCACTCCGCTCCGATCGCCCTCACTCGGGCCGCGATGTCGTCGAGCGCCTCGTCCCACGACACCTCCTCGAAGGTCCCCACGCCGGTTGAGCTTGTCGAAACCCGGCGCAACGGGGACGTGATGCGATCGGCCACGCCCAGCAGCTCGGTGCTCGTCCACCCCTTGCGGCACATGCCGCCGAGGTTGGTCGGGAACTGCCGCGGCTCGGCGGCGTGTGGCTCGCCGCCGAGCTTCTGGGCGCACTGCAGGGCGCAGTACGGGCAGTGGGTGTCTGTCACACGCCCGCCTTCGCCATCTCAGCTGCCGGTCGGCGGTACACGTACCAGGTGACGGCGAGGCACGCGACGTAGAACGCGGTGAACACGACGAACGCGCTCTTCACCGCCTCCACCGGGTCGTCGACCCACGGCGAACCGAAGGTGATGGGGATGAGGAAGCCACCGAGGGCACCGATGGCTCCGGCGATGCCGATGACCGCCGACGACTCCTTCGTTGCCTTGGCGTCGGCGGCCGCACGCTCGCGCGAGCCCGTGGCGCCGACCGTCATCGCCTGGCTCTTCCAGATCATCGGGATCATCCGGTACGTCGAGCCGTTGCCGATGCCGGTCGCGGCGAAGACGAAGAGGAACGCCAGCAGGAACCACGGGAAGATGTCGGAGTTGTGGTCGACCGCGGCGCGCACGGCGTCCGAGTACTCGAAGGTCGCCGGGTCGGGCACGGGTGACCCCGGCGCGGGCCTCGGGACCGGCGTGAGCCGCGTCAGCGTGAAGAGCACCGTCAGCGTGCCGACGATCATTGTCACGAAGGTCCACACGGTGACCCGGGCGCCGCCGTACTTGTCGGCCAGCCAGCCACCGAACGGCCGAGCGACGGAGCCGACCAGGGCACCGAGGAACGCGTAGTAGGCGAAGTTGACGCCGATGCCCGGGATGGTCGCCAGCGGCTGGTTCCAGAAGTTGATCTTGATCAGGAGCGGCATGGCTGCCGAGTAGCCGATGAACGAGCCGAAGGTCCCGATGTAGAGGAACGACATCACCCAGGTGTGCTTGTACTTCAGGACCGCGAGCTGCTGACGTGGCCTCGAGTACGCCGACGTCAGGTTGTTCATGAAGATGTAGGCGAGAACCGCGGCCACGATCGCGAGGAGGGCGTAGAGGTAGCCCGCACGCTGCAGCGACAGCCCGCTCTCGCTGGCCTTGACCAACCCGAAGATCCCGGCGCCGCCGACGACGACTGGCAGGAAGAACTGGATCAGGGCCACACCGAGGTTTCCACCGGCGGCGTTCAGGCCGAGCGCGGCACCCTTCTTCCGTGCCGGGTAGAAGAAGTTGATGTTGGCCATCGACGAGGCGAAGTTGCCGCCGCCGAAACCGGCGGTTGCGGCGACCAGCACGAACACCCAGAACGGCGTCTCCGGACGTTGCACGAAAAAGGCGAACATCAGCGTCGGGATGAGCAGCAGCAGCGCGCTGACGATCGTCCAGTTGCGTCCGCCGAACTTCGGTACCGCGAACGTGTAGGGCAGCCGGATCAGTGAGCCGACCAGGTTGGGCACGGCGACCAGGAGGAACAGCTGCTGAGGTGTGAAGTTGAAGCCGGCCTTCATCAGCAGGGCGGCGCTGACGCTCCACAGCAGCCAGACGGAGAACCCGAGGTGCTCGGCGAAGATCGAGAAGATCAGGTTGCGTCGAGCCACTCTCTTGCCCGTCGACTCCCAGAACCCGGGGTCCTCCGGGTCCCACTGGTCGATCCAGCGACCGGTTCGTCGGGGGGCGAGGCGGGGTGCGGTCTGAACTGTCGTCATGCGGCGACGCTAGGGACGCCGTGTTTCAGGACGAGCGGAGCCAGCGTCGACTTGGGTAACACTTCCCGCACACGCTCGGCACCCGCGCTGTGAATTCCGCCCGCGAGAGAGAAACCACCCCGCCGCGAGAGAGAAACTACCCTGTCGCGAGAGAGGAACTACCCGGCCGCGAGAGAAAGCTCCTCGCTGACGATGACAGCAACCTCACGGCAGGAGCGTCTCTCGCCGCGGGGAAACTTTCTCTCTCGCGGCCGGGTAGCTTCTCTCTCGCGAGCGGGGAACTTCTCTCTCGCGAGCGGTTAGGCCTCGAGGACGATCGGGACGATCATCGGGCGACGTCTCAGCGTTCGGCCCACGAACGAGCCGAGGGTGCGTCGCATGATCTGCTCCAGCTGGCGGGAGTCGTGTGCGCCCTCGCTGAGGGCTTCCTCGAGCGCCGACACCAGGCGGGGCTGGATCTCGTCAAAGACGGAGTCCTCCTCGGCGAGCCCGCGGGCGTGGATCTCTGGTCCGGTCACGATCTTGCCCGTGGTGGAGTCGATGACGACCACGACGGAGATGAAGCCCTCGTCGCCGAGGATGCGGCGGTCCTTGAGCTCGGTCTCGCTGAGGTCGCCCACCGACGAGCCGTCGACGTACACGTAGCCGCAGTCGAGTGCGCCGGTGATGGCGGCGTGCCCGTCGATGAGGTCGATGACGAACCCGTCCTCGGCCAGCAGCACGTTCGGCACACCGGTCTTGCGCGCCAGCGCACCGTTGGCGTGCAGGTGCCGGATCTCGCCGTGCACGGGCAACACGTTGCTGGGCTTGACGATGTTGTAGCAGTAGAGCAGCTCTCCGGCCGAGGCGTGACCCGAGACGTGCACGAGCGCGTTGCCCTTGTGCACCACGCTGGCGCCGAGCTTGGTGAGCCCGTCGATGACGCGGTAGATGGCGTTCTCGTTGCCGGGGATGAGTGACGACGCCATCAGCACGGTGTCGCCCGGCTCGATCTGCACCTGCGGGTGGCTGCTGTTGGCCATGCGCGACAGAGCCGCCATCGGCTCGCCCTGGGACCCGGTCGACATCAGCACCATCTTGTGGGGAGGCGCGGCGTCGATCTTGTCGACGACCACACCGTCCGGCACCTTCAGGTAGCCGAGCTCACGGGCGATCTGCATGTTTCGCACCATCGAACGGCCGACGTAGGCGACCTTGCGCTTGTGGCGGGCGGCGGCGTCGAGCACCTGCTGGACGCGATGGATGTGCGAGGCGAACGAAGCGACGACGATGCGCTTCTCGCTACGGGCGAACACCGCGTCGATGGCCGGGGTGATGTTGCGCTCGGGCGTGGTGAAGCCCGGGACCTCGGCATTGGTGGAGTCGGTGAGAAAGAGATCCACGCCCGCCTCGCCCAGACGAGCGAAGGCCCGCAGGTCGGTGATGCGACCGTCGAGAGGCAGCTGATCCATCTTGAAGTCGCCAGTGTGGAGCACGACCCCGGCGGGGGTCTTGATCGCGACCGCGAGGGCATCCGGGATGGAGTGGTTGACGGCGACGAACTCGCACTTGAAGGGACCGAGGTCAAGCGTCTCCCCCTCGGAGACGACGTGTCGCGGCACCTCCTTGAGCCGGTGCTCCTTCAGCTTGGGGTCGACCAGCGCCAAGGTCAGCTTGGAGCCGATGATCGGGATGTTGTCGCGCTCGCGAAGGAGATACGGCACGCCGCCGATGTGGTCCTCGTGGCCGTGCGTCAGCACGATGCCCACAATGTCCTCGAGCCGGTGCCGGATGGGGCCGAAGTCGGGGAGGATCAGGTCGACACCCGGATGGTGCTCCTCAGGGAACAGCACCCCGCAGTCGACGATCAACAGCTTGCCGTCGAACTCGAACACGGTCATGTTGCGCCCGACCTCGCCAAGGCCACCCAGGGGCATGACGCGCAGGCCTCCGGGACGGAGCTTCGGCGGTGGGTCGAGCTCCAGGTGCATGTGGCTCATGTAGAAGTACTCAGCTCTCGAGAAGGCCCGACGCCACCAGACCGGCGCGCACGATGGCGACCTCGTCGTCGGTGGCTTCGGGGAGGGGGCCACGCACGGTGCGGTGCTCGAGCACTCCGAGCAGCTGCAACACCACCTTGGCGGTGATCGCACCTTGCGTGTGGGTCATGATGGCCCGCACTGCGGGCAGGAGACGGTCGTTGATCGCCCGTGCGGTGGGGAGGTCGCCGGCGTCGACCGCCGCGACCATCTCGGCGTACTCGCGGGCCGCGGCATGCGCCACGACACTCACGACGCCGCTGGCGCCCACGGCCAGCCAGCCGAGGTTGAGCGTGTCGTCGCCGGAGTAGATGCGGATGCCGGTCTCGCGCATGAGCCACGCGCCGCGCTCGAGGTCGCCGACGGCGTCCTTGACGGCCACGACGAGGGGATTGCGCACCAGCTCGGGGTAGGTGGCCTCGGCGATCTGCACGCCGGTGCGGCCCGGGATGTCGTACAGGATGACCGGGACGTCGTCGCCGGCGTTCGCGACCGCGTTGACGTGCTGGACGATGCCCGACTGGGGCGGCTTGCTGTAGTACGGCGTGACGAGGAGGAGTCCGTGGGCGCCGGCCTTGCGGGCCTGCTCGGCGAGCTCGACGCTGTGGCGAGTGTCGTTGGTGCCGACCCCGGCGACCACCGTGGCGCGGTCGCCGACCGCCTCGATGACCGCCGTGAGCAACCGACCGTCCTCATCGACCGTGGTCGTCGGTGACTCACCGGTGGTACCGCTGACGACGAGCCCGTCGTTGCCGCGGTCGACGAGGTACGTGGCCACCCGCTGTGCGGCGTCGACGTCGAGCGCACCGTCGGGCGTGAACGGCGTGACCATGGCGGTCAGCACCCGGCCGAACGGCGCAGCCTCGGTGGCGAGCGGGGACGTCATGCTCCGAGGCTACCGCGACCGACAGGTCGGGACCCCAGCGCCGGTGTGTCGTGATGACCGGGCACGATGACGTCATGGCTGACTCCGACCCGTCCGCTTTCGAGCTCGACCGGGCTGTCGCGGCATCGCGCAGCGCCGACGGAGAGCACAGCGTGACCGTGACGGACGAGTGGAACACTCCGAACGGCACTGCCAACGGCGGCTACGTACTTGCCCTCGTGCTGCAGGCGGTCACGACGGAGTCGCCGCTGCCCGACCCGCTGGCGGCGTCCATCTCCTACTTCCGGCCACCCGCGGTCGGCGAGGCGACCATCGAGGTCGCACCGTTGCGCGTCGGCAAGCGCGTCGCCACGTTCGTCGCCACGATGACCCAGGACGACAAGCAGGTGGTGCACGCGGTCGTCAGCATGCACGACGCCGACGCCACCGGCACCGCCCAGCACACACCGCGCGACAGTCCACCCATCCCCGGGCCCGACGAGTGCATCGACGTGATGGCGGCCGTGCCGTCCGGAGCCGTGCCCATCATCGACCGCTTCGACTACCGGCACGAGGCCGTCCCGGGCTGGATGACGGGCGAGCCGACCGGTGAGTTGGAGGCGACATTCTGGGTGCGGCCCAAGGACGGCCGGCCGATCGACGCCCTGGCGGCGGCGGTGCTGGTGGACGCCTATCCGCCGGTGACTGCCGAGATCGGGGAGATCAAGTCGGCGACGGTGCAGCTGACCGTCCACTTCCGGCGTCGTCCGTCGACCGGTTGGGCCCTCGCCCACGTGGTCGCCCGGCACGTCATCGACGGCTACCACGACGAGGACGTCGAGCTCTGGGACGAGGCGGGTCGACTCATCGCGCAGAGCCGTCAGCTGGCGATCCTCTCCTGACGCACCTGGGGCAGCGAACGGGCGAGTCCCACGACCACGATCGTCGTGAGGAGGACGGATGCGGCCGCGGCCGAGGCCTGGAGTGGTTCGCTGACGACGAACGTCGGAATGTGGCGGTCCGGGATCGCGACGGCGAACACGAAGGCGAACAGCAGGCCGATCCAGCTTCCGGTCATGTTCCCGCGGTGGCTCTGGATGTTCCCGCGCACCGCGCCGACCACACCGAGCGTCACCGTGACGATCGTGACCACCGAGAGCACGTGCAGGAAGCTGAACGCCCCGTCCCGCAGATCACGAATCCAGAAGGACGTGATCGACACGTAGAGCATGAGCGCCACCCAGGTCCGTCCGGCGAGCCGGTGCTGTCGGTTGCCCTTGGTGGAGAAGAACAGCTGCCAGGCGCCGAGGGTCAGGGCAACCGCCGCAGCGAACGCGTGCGTGGCGATGAGCAGGGTCCAGGTCATGAGTCGTCTCCTTCGTCGTCGGAGTTGCCGTGGAGTACGCCAAGCATCGGGCCGGCGACGCCGAGAACCTGCTTCGACGACACACCCGCCTCCCGCATGACCTGCGCGAAGGCGTCCTCCAGGAGGTCGGCGGCCTTGTCGACGAGCTTCTCGCCGCCGGGGGTGAGCTCGACCCGCCGCCGATTGCCCCCGCCGGCCACGGACGTGGAGGTCAGGTATCCCTCCTCGGTGAGGAGCGGCACCGACCGGCTCACCGACGGTTCGCTCACCCCGAGCTCAGCCGCAAGCTCGCGCTGGGTGGCCGATCCGAGGCGCTGCAGGGTCAACAGCGTCAGGTAGCGGTTGAACGTGATGTCGAACTTCTCCCGGAGGATCTGGTCCGCCCCGCGGTCGAGCACCGCCACCAAGGCGTGCAGTGCGTACGCGGGCTGGTGCAGTCGCTCGGTCATGGATGTAACTTAGCATCAGTAAGTTACTGTCTGCAAGTTACCGTTCGTACGTGACGATGTCGAACGACGGGTCGCCACCGTAGGGGACGTGGCCGACCTCTCGCCATTGCTCCCATTCGATCTTCGGGAAGTGAGTGTCGCCCTCGGGGGCGGCTGCCACACGGGTGACGCACATGAGGTCGACGAGCCCGGCTTCGAGCGCCCGAGCGTAGACCTGCGCTCCCCCGACGATGAAAACCTCGTCGTCGAGCTGCTGCGCACGCTCGAGCGCGGCTTCGATCGTCCCTGCCACCTCGACGCCAGGAGCGGACCAGTGCGGGTCGCGGGTGAGCACGATCGTGGTGCGTCCGGGCAGCGGCCGTCCGATGGACTCGAACGTCGTGCGGCCCATGACCATGGGGTGCCCCATCGTCAGCTTCTTGAAGTGGGCGAGGTCCTCGGGCAGGCGCCACGGCAGTCCGCCGTCGACACCGATGACCCCGTTCGCGCCGACGGCGACGACGAGCGTGACCGTCATATGGCGATGGGAGCCTTGATGAGCGGGTGCGGGTCGTAGGCGGTGACCTTGATCGACTCCAGCGAGAAGCCGTCGATGGAGGTGATGGACGGGTCGAGCCACAGCTCCGGGAGAGGACGGGGCTCGCGGGTGAGCTGCTCGTGCGCCTGGTTGAGGTGGTTGAGGTAGAGGTGCGCGTCGCCGAGGGTGTGCACGAAGTCGCCGACCTCGAGACCGGTCACCTGGGCGACCATGTGGGTGAGCAGGGCATACGACGCGATGTTGAACGGGACGCCGAGGAAGACGTCGGCCGACCGCTGGTACAGCTGGCACGACAACCGGCCGTCCGCCACGTAGAACTGGAAGAACGCGTGGCAGGGGGCCAGGGCCATGTCGTCGAGGTCGGCGACGTTCCAGGCGCTGACGATGTGACGCCGCGAGTCGGGGTCGGCCCGGAGCGACTCGATGACGCGGGTCAGCTGGTCGATGGTCTCGCCGTTCGGCGCCGGCCACGACCGCCACTGGTGCCCGTAGACGGGACCGAGCTCGCCGGCGTCGTCGGCCCACTCGTCCCAGATGGAGATGCCGTTTTCGCGCAGCCACTTCACGTTGGTGTCGCCGGAGATGAACCAGAGCAGCTCTCCGACGACGGACTTCAGGTGGATCTTCTTGGTGGTGACCAACGGGAATCCGTCGGCCAGCCGGAACCTCATCTGGTGGCCGAACAGGCTGCGGGTGCCGGTGCCGGTGCGGTCGCTCTTTTCGACACCGTCGTCGATGATTCGTTGCATCAGATCGAGGTACACCTGCATGTCGGCAGAGTACCAACGGAAACCGACAGGACGGTGTGCGAAACTCTGGTCATGCCGACCCAGGAATACGAGACCTCGCCGGCCGAGGTCCGCACGTTCGCCTTCCTCCAGATGGGCCTCACTGCGGTGTTCCTCGTCCTGTTGTTCTGGGCCTTCGGCGGCACCGACGCGCGTTTCCCACCGTGGTGGATCGTCCTCCTTCTGCTCCTCGCGGTCGCGATCTCCGCGTTCTTCGCCGAGCGGGTCTGGTTGTCGGCGCGGCCCCTGAGTCCTGCGGTTGACCCCGATGAGCTGCGATCACGGGCCGTGGGCGTCTTCGCTGGTCAGATCGTCCGCAAGCTCGCGTATTGCGAGGCGAGCGTCATCTTCGCCGTGATCGTCGGCTTCGTGGCTCCCTACGGCGGTTGGCCGATGTTGATCGGTGGTGTACCCGGTCTCGCGCTCATCGTCTTCGAGACCTGGCCGTCGCTGCGCAACACCTCTATGACCGAGGTGATGCTCGACGCCGATGGTGCCGAATCCGGGCTCGTGGAGTCCTTCCGGTCGTGGTGACCGCTGACGTCAGCGCGCGTCTGGCGTGGCCGGACGACGCCTCGTCCATGGCGCGGGTCCAGCTCGCCGCCTGGCGCGACATGTACGCCGACCTCCTCTCCCCCGACGTTCTCGACTCGCTCGACGCCGACGACTTCGCAGAGCGGTGGACGGCCGCCCTCACCAAGCCACAGGACGCCCGCATGCGGGTGCTCGTGGCGCTCGAGCGCGCCGACGTCCGCGGGTTCGCCATGGTGCACCCGTCGTTCGACCCCGATGCCGATCAAGTGGCCGACGGAGAGGTCGGCGAGTTCGTCGTCGACCCCGCCCACCGCCGAGAGGGACACGGTTCACGTCTCCTCCAGGCCGCCATGGACACCCTGGCAGCCGACCGCTTCACTCGCGTGCGCTGGTGGATCGCGAGCACCGACGACGCCCTGCGTGAGTTCGTGACCAGCTCCGGCTGGGCGGCCGACGGAGCGCACCGTGAGCTCCAGGACGAGGCCGGCAACACGGTCAAGCAGGTGCGCCTGCACACCACTCTGCCTTCATGACCTCGGACCGGTCGGTCATCACCGACTCGCTCGGCGTGGGCCTGGCGACCGGCGCCTACGGTGTGTCGTTCGGGGCGCTCGGGGTCACCGCCGGCCTCGATGTCTGGCAGACCTGTGTGCTCTCCCTGGCCGTGTTCACCGGTGCCTCGCAGTTCGCCTTCATCGGTGTGCTTGCGTCGGGCGGCACGTCCCTGGCGGCGACAGTGACCGGGATCCTGCTCGGCAGCCGCAACATGTTCTACGGCGTGGCCCTGGCGCCGCTGCTCCAGCTGCGTGGATCGGCCCGACTCGCCTCCGCGCATCTCGTCATCGACGAGTCGACGGCCATGGCCGTCACCAGGGAATCGACGCGTCAGGCGCGCCTCGGTTTCTACTGGACCGGCGTCTGCATCTTCGTGCTGTGGAACCTCTCGACGTTCCTCGGCGCCCTGGGAGGCACCGCGATCGGCGACCCCCGCGCCTTCGGTCTCGACGCCGCCGTCGGGGCGGCGTTCCTCGGGCTGCTCTGGCCGCGTCTGAGCTCGCGGGGAGCTCGGGCGATCGCCGCGCTCGCGGCGGCAGTGGCCCTCGCGCTGGTGCCGTTCACCGCGGCCGGAGTGCCGATCATCGTCGGCGGCGCCGTTGCGGTGCTGGTCGGACTCCTGCGCCACATCCGACCCCCGGAGGACCTGCCATGACCGCGACGTGGGTGGGCATCGCCTTGATGGCGGCCGGGTGCTTCGCGTTCAAGCTGGCCGGTCTGTCGGTGCCCGACCGGGTGCTCGAGCATCACGTCACCGAGCACGCAGCCCACCTCATCCCGGTGGCCTTGCTCGGCGCGCTCATCGCCGTCCAGGTGCTCGGCGGCGACCACGAGCTGGTGGTCGATGCACGGTTGGCGGGACTGCTCGTGGCGGCCGTGCTGCTGATGCTGCGGGTGCCGTTCCTGCCGATGGTGATCGCCGCGGCAGCGACTGCAGCGTTACTGCGGCTGTTGTGACGATCAGTCGATGCCGAGGACGCCCTCGAGGCCGACGGTCACGCCGGGCCGGTTCGCCACGGCGCGCAGGGCGGCCAGCACGCCGGGCATGAACGACTCCCGATCATGCGAGTCGTGCCGGATGGAGAACGTCTCCCCCACGCCGCCCATGACGACCTCCTGGCTGGCCACGAATCCGCGGGCGCGAACGGAGTGCACCGGCACACCGGAGATGCGTGCACCGCGGGCACCGTCGGGATCGGAGGTGGTGGCGTCGGGCAGCGGTGGAGATCCGGCATCGCGACGGGCGTCCGCGACGACCTCCGCCGTGCGGGTGGCCGTGCCGGACGGTGCGTCGACCTTGTCCGGGTGATGCATCTCGATGACCTCGACCGATTGGAAGAAGGGAGCGGCGACGGCCGCGAAGCGCATCATCAGCACAGCGCCGACCGAGAAGTTCGGCACCACCAGGACGCCGACCGACGGATCGTCGCCCAGCAGCTCGCGCACGACGGCGACCTTGGTGTCGTCGAAACCCGACGTTCCGACGACGATGTGCACGCCGTTCTCGACGCACCATCGCACGTGGTCGAGCGCAACGTCGGGCTGGGTGAAGTCGAGTGCCACGTCGGCCTCGGCATCGGTGATCGCGGAGAGGTCGTCGTCGATGTCGACCTGGGCAACGACCTCGAGACCGTCGGCTGCATCGATCGCCTGCACCGACGTCGATCCCATCCGTCCCTTGGCTCCCAGCACTGCCACGCGCGTCATGCCGGTGAGCCTAGTGGGGAGGCCCGAGGATGTCGGCGAGCACCGCCCAACCTTCGTGCACCTCGGTGAACGATGTGGACAGCGGTGAGAGCCCGAGACGCAGGAGATCGGGGTGGCGGACATCCGGGATGACGCCGGCCGCACCAAGCCGCCCGGCAACGCCGGCGGCGTCCGGCACCTGGATCGTGACGTGGCTGCCGCGACGCTCCGAGCTGCGGGGCGACAGCATCGCGACATCAAGACGGTCGACCTGCTCGAGGAGGAACTCCGTGAGCAGGATCGACTTGGCGCGGATGGCCTCCAGGCCTGCCTCGGCGACCATCTTCGCCCCCTCGCGGACGGCGAGGATGCCCATGAGGTTGGGCGTGCCGCTGAGCATGCGACGGATGTCCGGTGCCGCTGTGTAGGTGCCGGACATCGCGAAAAGGTCTGCCGCGCTGAACCAGCCCGGCACCGGCTGTGCGGCCTCGGACAGGTGTCGCGCGGCGACGTAGAGGAACGCCGGCGCACCTGGACCCGCGTTGAGGTACTTGTACGTGCAGCCGACGGCGAAGTCGACGTCGGCCGCGTCGAGTGCGATCGGCAGCACGCCTGCGGAGTGGCACA
This sequence comes from Aeromicrobium sp., assembly GCF_050700635.1. Lineage (GTDB taxonomy): Bacteria > Actinomycetota > Actinomycetes > Propionibacteriales > Nocardioidaceae > Aeromicrobium. The sequence goes on along the minus strand of NZ_JBOHDT010000042.1, from coordinate 30,587 downwards.
GGTCCCAGACGATCAGGCCACCGGAGGCGTGCACCTGCTGGGTGAGGCCCGCGACGTCGAGGATCGTTCCAGACCGGTAGTCGACGTGGCTGAGCACCACGGCGGCCGTGCGCTCACCCAGGACCTCGGCGAGGGCGGCGGCCGTGACGTTCTCGACCAGATCGGGCTCGATCCAGCGAACGGTCATACCGCGTTGTTCGGCCACACCCTCGACGAGGTAGCGGTCCGTGGGGAAGTTGGTGGTGTCGATGACGATCTCGTAGCGGTCCGGACGCAGGCGGCACGCCGCGTGCAGCACCTTGAACAGGTTGACCGAGGTGGAGTCCGCGACAACCGTCTGACCCGGCGCCGCGCCGAGGACTGCGGCGGCCAGCTCGTCGCCCACCGTGACCGGTAGCTCGACCCAGCCCTCGTCCCAGCCGCGGATGAGCCGGCCGCCCCACTCCCCGGTGACGAAGGACGCCAGACGCTCGGCTGTCGCCCGAGGCGGGCGACCGAGCGAGTTCCCGTCGAAGTACGCGACGAGGCCGTCCGCGGGGAGGAACCGCTCGCGAAACCCGGCAAGCGAGTCCTCGGCGTCGAGAGATGCTGCTCGGGTTCGAAGCTCGGCGTCGCTCATGGCCCGGAGATCGTCTCATGCCCACCGGTCACGTCGAGTGGACGCGACGAACCCCCGACGCCGTGCGGTGCCGGGGCTCGTCGTGCCGAGGATCAGGCGTCGGCGCCGACCTCGGCGGACTCGTCGGCGGTCTCCTCGACAGGAGTCTCGATGGCGTGGCCGGACTCGTCGATCACCGGGATGAGGGACAGCTTGCCGCGGTCGCCGAGCTCGGCGATCTCGACCTGGATCTTCTGTCCGACGGACACGACGTCCTCGACCCGCTCGACCCGGTTGCCGTCGTTGAGCTCGCGCAGCTTGCTGATGTGCAGCAGGCCGTCCTTGCCCGGCAGCAGCGAGATGAACGCGCCGAAGTCGACCGTCTTGACGACGGTGCCGAGGTAGCGCTCGCCGACCTCGGGCATCGTCGGGTTGGCGATCGCGTTGATCGCGGCCCGCGCGGCCTCGGCGGCATCGCCGTTGTCGGCTCCGACATAGACGGTGCCGTCGTCCTCGAGCGAGATCTGGGCGCCGGTGTCGTCCTGGATCTGGTTGATGACCTTGCCCTTGGGGCCGATGACCTCGCCGATCTTGTCGACCGGGATCCTGATAGTGAGGATGCGTGGCGCGTAGGGGCTCATCTCGTCGGGCTCGGAGATCGCCTCGGACATGACGTCGAGGATCGTGAAGCGCGCCTCACGGGCCTGCGTAAGGGCACCGGCGAGCACGTCGGCGGGGATGCCGTCGAGCTTGGTGTCGAGCTGCAGGGCGGTGACGAACTCACGCGTGCCGGCGACCTTGAAGTCCATGTCGCCGTAGGCGTCCTCGGCTCCGAGGATGTCGGTCAGCGTGACGAACTGCTGCTGGCCGTCGACCTCGCCGGAGATGAGGCCCATCGCGATGCCCGCGACGGGGGCACGCAGCGGAACACCGGCGTTGAGCAGTCCGAGCGTCGAGGCGCAGACCGAACCCATCGAGGTGGAGCCGTTGGAGCTGAGCGCCTCGGAGACCTGACGGATCGCGTACGGGAACTCCTCGCGCGTCGGCAGCACCGGCTGCAGCGCGCGGCCGGCGAGTGCGCCGTGACCGATCTCGCGACGCTTGGGCGAGCCCACGCGACCGGTCTCTCCGGTCGAGAACGGCGGGAAGTTGTAGTTGTGCATGTAGCGCTTCGTGGTCTCGGGTGACAGCGTGTCGAGCTTCTGCTCCAGGCCGAGCATGTTCAGCGTGGTGACGCCCAGGATCTGGGTCTCGCCGCGCTGGAACAGCGCCGAGCCGTGCACGCGTGGGATGACGCCGACCTCGGCGGACAGCTCACGGATGTCGGCCAGACCGCGGCCATCGATGCGCACGTTGTCGCGCAGCACGCGATCACGCACGAGCGTCTTGGTGACGGCCCGCATAGCGGCGCCGATCTCCTTCTCGCGACCTTCGAACTGCTCGCCGAGCTGCTCGATGACGTCGGCCTTGATCTCGCTCTGGCGAGCCTCGCGGTCGGCCTTGCTGACGATGGTCATCGACTCGCCGAGCGGGCCGGATGCCGTGGTGGCGACGGCGTCGTAGACGTCGTCCTGGTAGTCGGGGAAGACCGGGAACTCCTGGATCGGTTTGGCGGAGTTCTCGGCGAGGTCGGCCTGCGCCTCACAGAGCTGCTTGATGACGCCCTTCGCAGCGTCGAGTCCCTGGGCGACGATCTCCTCCGTGGGCGCCTGGACGCCGCTCTGGACGAGCTCCCAGGTCGCCTGGGTGGACTCCGCCTCGACCATCATGATGGCGACATCGTCGCCCGCGACGCGGCCGGCGACGACCATGTCGAAGACGGCGTTCTCGAGCTGCTCGTGCGTCGGGAAGGCGACCCACTCACCCTCGATGAGGGCCACGCGGGTGGCGCCGACCGGACCGGAGAATGGCAGGCCGGAGATTTGCGTGGAAGCGGAGGCGGCGTTGATGGCCAGCACGTCGTACGGGGTGTCGGGGTTGAGGGCGAGCACCGTGATGACGACCTGGACCTCGTTGCGCAAACCCTTCTTGAAGGTCGGGCGCAGCGGGCGGTCGATCAGTCGGCAGGTGAGGATGGCGTCCTCACTCGGACGGCCCTCGCGACGGAAGAACGAGCCGGGGATGCGTCCCGCGGCGTACATGCGCTCCTCGACGTCGACGGTGAGCGGGAAGAAGTCGAACTGCTCCTTCGGGTGCTTGCCGGCCGTGGTGGCAGAGAGCAGCATGGTGTCGTCGTCGAGGAAGGCGGCCACGCTTCCGGCGGCCTGTCGGGCGAGGAGCCCGGTCTCGAACCGGACCTTTCGGGTGCCGAACCGTCCGTTGTCGATGACGGCTTCGGACGTATGCAGTGTGGAGTCGCTCATGCGAGTCCCTTCCGCAGGCGAAATGCCTGCTGTGAGGGACGAGACGCAGGCGGGCGGTGAGAAGTTCGGTCTTCGATCGAGGCCTGCGGGGCCGTTCCTGTGGAGGCTGTCCCGAGGGCCACTACCGAGGACCGAGCGTCGTGCCTGGAGTGTCTCGTCCTGGTGAGGCGGTATGAAGTTGTGGAGTGAGGTCGCCCGTGTGGCGACCACCTCATGGTCTAACGGCGCAGGCCGAGTCGCTCGATGAGCGCGCGGTAGCGCTCGATGTCGGTGTTCTGCAGGTAGTTCAGCAGGCGACGACGCTGACCCACGAGCAGCAGCAGCCCACGACGGCTGTGGTGGTCGTGCTGGTGCTCCTTGAGGTGCTCGGTCAGGTGCGCGATGCGGCCACTCAGGAGGGCCACCTGGACCTCAGGGGATCCGGTGTCGCCGTCGCTGACGGCGTACTGCTTGATGATTTCGGCCTTGGGAAGCTCGGCCACGGTGGGCACGGCAGTCTTCTTCGCCACGTTTCTCCTCTGAGGTTTCGTTGCACGGCGCGCCCGGGCCGGTTCACCGGGGCACTGGAATCCGTGGCCGTTGCACGGCAACTGCCAGCGTATCAGCGCACCATCACGAGGCGCGAATCGCAACCGTCCCATCGCTACGCTCGACGCATGACCAGGAGCGCGCGGGCATGCGGCGTGCTCGCGATCTCGGTCGCCCTCGTCCTCACCGCGTGCAGCAGCGCCGGCCCCGAGCCGGCACCGACGCGGACGCCCGCACCCGTGCCGAGCAGCCCGCGCCCCGAGCCCGGACCGTCGTACGTCGCCATCGGCGACTCCTACACGGCCGGCGGCCTGATCGGTTCGTTCCAGCCCGACGGACTCCTGTGCCAGCGGTCGACGGAGAACTATCCCAGTCTCGTGGCTGAGGCGCTCGACCTGACCCTCACCGACGTCAGCTGCGGAGGCGCCTCGAGCGCGGACGTGCTGCAGGCAGGGCGCGGACTACCGGCCCAGATCGACGCCGTCACGGAGCAGTCGAAGGTGGTGACGGTCAGCGTCGGCGGCAACGACTTCGGCCTCTACGGGAATCTGATCGGCACCTGTCCGAACGTCTCGAAACCCGGCGCCCCAGGCGCGCCGTGCCGTGATCTGATCGCGACCGACGTCGGATCGGCCATACCCGCGATCGGGAAGAAGATCGGCACCGTCCTCGACGCGGTACGCACGAAGGCTCCCCGAGCCGAGATCCTGGTCGTCGGCTATCCGCGGCTCATGCCCCGGAGCGGCACGTGCAAGAACGCCCCTTACGCGAAGGGCGACCTCGCCTGGCTCTCCTCGGTGGAGTCGGACCTGTCGGCGGCGATGGCGTCGGCCGCCGCCTCGGCCGGCGTGGCCTTCGTGCCGATGCACGCCCGTTCGAAGGGGCACGACCTGTGCTCCGGCGATGCGGCGTGGGTCAACGGCCTCGAGCCCCCGACCGGCGACGGCGCCTTCCTGCACCCGAACGCAGCCGGCGAGAAGGCGATGGCCGATGCAGTGGCGAAGGAGCTCGAGAAAGCCGGGAACTGAACCGGCTCATCCGAGCTCGGCGAGCACCGTCCGCGTGTCCGCGACGTCCTCGTGCATCTGCGCCACCAGGGCGTCGACGGTGTCGAAGACGTCCATGCCGCGCAGCCAGCGCACGAGCTCGACGCGGATCTGCTTCCCGTAGAGGTCGAGACCTCCCTCCGCCGGCCGGTCGATGATGTACGACTCCACCCGGCGGTCGCGTCCGCCGAACGTCGGATTGGTGCCCACCGAGATCGCGGCCGCGAGCACCTCGGCGCCGATGTCGACGCGGCCGGCGTACACCCCATCGGGTGGCACGGCATACACGTCGTCCACCGGGATGTTCGCGGTCGGGAACCCGAGTGAGCGTCCGCGACGATCACCCTCGACGACCTCTCCGCTCACCTCATGTGGACGGCCGAGGATGACCGCCGCCTCGGGCAGGTGCCCGGTGGCGACGTGCGCACGCACGAGCGTCGAAGAGAACGGCTCCGCTCCCCCGTCGAGAGCAAGTCCCTCCACCGTGAAGCCCGACTCTGCACCGGCGCGGCGCAGCAGATCGACATCGCCGGCCGCGCGCGAGCCGAACCTGAAGTTCTCACCCACCACCACCGCCGACGACCGCAGCTCATCGGCCAGCACCCGCTGGATGAACTCTTCTGGAGTCCAGGCGGACATGTGCTGGTCGAAGGCCAGGACCCGCACCTCGTCGGCGCCGTGGGCGTGCAGGAGATCGATCCGCCGCTCGACCGTGGTGAGTCGCTTCGGTGTCCGGTCAGGAGTGAGCACCTCGAGCGGGTGTGGCTCGAACGTGACGGCCACGACCGATGCCCCGTCGGCGGCTGCTGCGCGGGTGGCGGCAAGGACGTGCTGGTGACCCCGGTGGACACCGTCGAAGACACCCACCGTCACCGCGGCCCGTTCGCTCCGTGGCGTGGTCTCGGCACCGTCGAGGTCTCGCCAGATCGTCACATCGGAACTCTATGGCGTGGGGTCGACGAAGAATAAGAGACCTCTCATGTACTCCTCATCGACGTCATGACCCAGGTACGGCACTCTTGACGGATGAGACGTCCGGTCGTGATCTCCGTCGCGCTGGGCGCGGTGGGGCTTGCGCTTGCCGCCGCGGCGGTGGGACGTGCCACGGCCGGGAACGACGAGCCGCCCGCCGAGTACCCCCCGATCGTCGTGGAATCGACCGAGCCGCCATCTCCGGCACCATCACCATCACCAACTCCGTCGCCCAGTCGAACGGCTGACGACGATGACGACGACGACTTCTCCCAGGTGAACCCCACACCCCGATCCATCGACGACGACGACGATGACGACGACTGAGCGATGCAGACGACGGCCGTTTCGGGCTTCTCCGTCCGGCAGCGGCTCACCGCCGCTGTCGCTCTCCTGACGGCCACGGCACTCGTGGCGGTGGGGATCGCGCTCTACGCCGTGGAGTCGCGGCGCCTCGCCGCCGACGTCGACCAGACCCTGGCGCAGGAGGTCGGCGAGCTCCGAAGACTGCAGAGGGACGGTATCGACCCCGACACCCAGCAACCGTTCACCTCGGCCGACCGGCTCGTCGAGGCGTTTCTGCAGCGCAATCTTCCCGACCCCAACGAGGTCCTGTGGAACTTCCCGGCCACCGGAAAGCCCACGTACGTCGGCGAGAGTGACTCACGACTTCAGGATTCTCCAGCGTTCCCGGCACTCGTCGAACGAATGCGCACCGAAGGGGGGACGCATGACCTCGTGATCGGCGGGACCCGCTATCGGATCGCCGTCCAGCCGGTCCTCCAGAGCGACGAGCGTGCGGTCTTCGTGGTCAGTCACAACGTGAACGCATCCCGAGACTCACTGAACGGTCTCATTCTCACGTACGCGCTGCTCGGAGCCTTGTCGGTCGTGCTGATCGCCGCGATTGCCTCGTGGCTGGCTGGTCGTCTTCTCCGCCCGGTCACCCGGCTTCGCGACACCGCGCAGGGCATCACCGAGGGGGACCTCGGAGGAAGGCTCGAAGTCACCGGCAACGACGATCTCACCGACCTGCAGCGCACGTTCAACGCGATGCTCGACCGGCTAGAGGACGCATTCGCCAGCCAACGACGGCTGCTCGACGATGCAGCGCACGAGCTCCGAACGCCGCTGACTGTGCTGCGCGGCCACCTGGAGGTCGTCGACGCGGCCGACGCCGAGGACGTGGAGGCCACCCGGGCGCTCTTGCTCGACGAGGTGGACCGCATGGCGCGGCTCGTCTCCGACCTCCTCCTGCTCGCCAAGGCGCAGCGGCCTGACTTCGTCCGGCTCGAACCCACCGATGTCGAGGCCCTGACCAACGGCGCGCTCGATCGGGCCCGAGCCCTGGGCGACCGTTCGTGGACGCTCGACTCGACCACGTCAGTGCTCGTGCAGCTGGATGCGCAGCGCATCACGCAAGCCCTTCTCCAGCTCGCCCAGAACGCCGTGCAGCACACGACGCCAGGTGACGAGATCGGCATTGGTTCAGATCTGCACGGGGACCAGCTCGAGCTCTGGATCCGCGACACCGGAGACGGTGTGCCGGCCTCGATGCGTGCCGACGTCTTCGAGCGGTTCTCACAGGGCGAGTCCACCCACGAGGGGTTCGGCCTCGGGTTGTCGATCGTCTCGGCGATCGCGGAGGCTCACGACGGTCGAGCCGAGCTCGTCGAACAGGGACCCGAGGGTTCCGGCGCGACGTTCCGACTGTCCATCCCGGTCCGGGCCGTCCCGTGAACCGCGTGCTCATCGTCGAGGACGAGGTTCGGATCTCCTCGTTCATCGCCAAGGGTCTCAAAGCCGAGGGCTTCACTCCCACCGTCGTCGCCGACGGCGTCATCGGACTCGACTACGCCCTCACCGGCGAGTTCGACCTGGTCGTTCTCGACATCGGGCTGCCCCGACTCGACGGGTTCGCGATCCTCGAGCGGGTGAGTGTGGAGCGCCCGGAGATGCCGATCGTCGTGCTCACCGCCCGCGACTCCTTGACCGACACGGTGGCGGCGCTCGAGGGAGGCGCTGCTGACTTCATGAGCAAGCCGTTCCGCTTCGCCGAGCTGCTCGCCCGCATCAGGCTGCGCCTTCGCCCGCTGGGCGATGTCGCGCCCGAGGAGATCGTGGTCGGTGACGTCAAGCTCGACGTTCGCAGCCGGCGGGCCTACGTCGGGTCCAAGGAGGTCGAGCTGTCGGCTCGCGAGCTGGCCCTCGCGGAGGTGCTTCTGAGGCACCAGGGTCAGGTCCTCTCGCGCGAACAGCTGCTGTCGCTCGTCTGGGGCTACGACTTCGACCCGGGTTCCAACATCGTCGACGTCTACGTCGGCTACCTGCGCAAGAAGCTCGGCTCCGACGTCATCAAGACGGTTCGCGGTCTCGGCTACCGGGTCGAGTGACGCTCACGAGCTCCGGTTGAGGCTGAAGCCCGACAGCCACGCGGTCGGCAAAGCGTCCATCACCGGCTCGATACGAGCGACGACCTCGGCCGGCGTGGGACGGTCCGCAGGGTCGGGGGCCAGGCAGTCGAGGATGATCGACCCGACCATCGGCGGCACGGTGTCGGGCAGTGCGTACGGTGCATCGTGCAGCTGGGCCCACTGCGGTTGCCGATCGAAGGCGCGGTACCCGGCGGCGGCACGGAACAGCGTCGCTCCCATGCCCCAGACGTCACTGGCCGGACCCACCTGACCCCGGATACCGGGTTCAATCTGCTCGGGAGCCATGTACTCGTCGCTGCCGAGCGGATGATCCAGCTCGGCCGCGACCTTGGACTCCATCGCGAGCGAGAGGTCGATGAGCTTCGCCGGCGCACCCATGATGACGTTGCTCGGCTTGATGTCGAGGTGACTCACACCCTCGGCGTCCAGGTAGTGCAGTGCCGCGCTGAGCTCGAGAGCCAACGGCATGAGCTGGTGGATGGGCAGGGCGCCGTGCTTGCTGATCAGCGACGACAGTGTGGGGCCGTCGACGTACTCCATCACGATGTAGGGGCGCATTGCGCTGTCGTCGTACGAGAACATCCGCACGACGCTCGGGTGCTGGAGACGCTTGAGCATCTCGACCTCGCGGCGGACCACGTGACGTGACGATGCGGAGTCGACGTGCGAGGGACGCAGCATCTTGATGACGACGAGCGTGTGGAGGCGCTCGTCGAACGCCATCCACACCTCGTACATGTCGCCGCCGCCGAGGCGGGAGACGGCGGACAGACCGGGGGCGATCGCGTCGCCCTCGACCAGCCGCCAGGTGTCGCTCATCAGCTCGGTCCTGTGTTCGCCGACGGACCCGAGTTCCGGGTGTTGTTCGTGTTGTTCGTGTTCTTGCTGTCTCTCGTGTTCTTCGTGTTCTTCGTGTTGTTGGTGTTGTCGGTGTTGTTGGTGTTGGAGTCGCTGGCCGCATCGTCCTCGCGGTTGTCGTCGTCCGATTCCACAACCCAGGACGAGGACGTGTCCTCACGCTTGGCGGCCTGATCGGCGTCATCCGCTGAGGCCACGCCGCTGACGACCACCGCTGCGGTCCCGAGTACGAGGGTGGAGGCGACGGCGGCAATGCCGGCGCGGGTGATTCCATTCATTGAACTGCTCCGTTCCTGGTGAGGTTTCGTTGAGACAAACCTCGCGGGGCGCGGTGAAGTGGACGTGAGATCGCGATGAGAGCGTTCTCATCTGCCAGCTCGGTGTCCGTCAGAGCAGCGGGCGCAACGGAGCGAGGAGCAGCTCGCAGGCGCGCACGACGATGTCACGGCTCTCCCACTCGTCGAGGGTCAGCTCGGTCGCGTTGTCGAGGTCGCTCGCGAACACCGTCTCGAGGTGCTTGGTCAGGTCGTCGTCGTGAATCTCGAGGTTGATCTCGTAGTTGCCGGTGAGGCTGAGTCGGTCGATGTTCGCCGTGCCCACGGTCGACCAGCGGCCGTCGATGGTCGCCGTCTTGGCGTGCACCATGGCGTCGCGGTAGCGGAAGATCCGGACGCCGTGGCGCAGCATCTCCCCGTAGAACCCGCGTGACAACCAGTCGGCGACCACGTGGTTGCTCACCCATGGCACCAGGATCTGCACGTCGACACCGCGATCACGAGCGTCCTTGATGGCTTGCAGGATGTCGCGGTCGGGGATGAAGTAGGCGGCCGTCAGGTAGATGTGGTCGGTGGCCCGGTCCATCGCCTCGAGGTACATGCCCCGCACCGGGAACACCAGCTGACGCGGCAGGTTGCGGTGGGCGCGAACCCGCGGATCCCAGCTGGGCGATCCGCGGTCCTTGAGCATCGGCAGTCGGCGGGCGTTCAGGTTCCAGAAGTCGACGAACGCGTTGTCGAGGTCCCAGACCGAACCACCCTCGACTTTCAGGTGGGTGTCACGCCATTCGGTGGCGTACTCCGAGCCGACGTTGTACCCGCCCACGAACGCGGCGGTGTCGTCGACGACGAGGATCTTGCGGTGATCGCGGCCCCAGCGGCGAGGGTTGAAGACGAACCAGCCGGAGATGAGCGGGTACCGCAGCACCTGTACCGGCGCCGGGAACCTCAGGAAGCTGGGCGACACGACGAGGTTCGCGAACCCGTCATAGACGATCCTGACGTCGACGCCACGCTCAGCCGCCCGGACGAGTGCGCGCTTGAAGCGCTGGCCCATCGCATCACCCTTGAAAATGAACGACTCGAACAGGATTCGCTCCTGCGCTCCGGCGATGGCGGTCAGCATGTCGTCGTAGAGGTCGTCGCCGTACGTGTACGTGGTGATCGTGGTGGCCTCGCCGACCGGCACCGCGACCGGCGGGACCCTCGGGAAGCCGTCGCCGCGGTTGGCGCGGTTGCGAACGCGGATCCTCGTCGTGATCATGAGCGCCGCGATGACGACCACCACGGCCGCGAACCAGCCCTGGACGACGGCCCACACCAGCCTGCGCGGGGACGGACGACGCGGGCTCATGGATCGACCCTAGTGGGGTCTGACGGCGAAAACGGCGATCGCGCGAGCGTCGTCACCGCGCTGCTCGTAGAGCGCAAGAAAGTGTCCGTCCGGGTCGAACACGGCCACGGGATCCGCCGTCCCGAGGTCGATACCGAGGATCGGACGTCCGGAGCGGACGTCGGCGGCCTGCGACGCGTCGAGGTCGCGGACCGGGAAGGTCACCCGTGCGGCGGTGTCGAGGTCCGTCATGACGAACCTCGACTCCAGCTCGTCGAGCGTGTGCGCGGAGTCGACGCCGAAGCCACCGACCCGGGTGCGACGCAGCATCGTCAGGTGACCGCCCACTCCGAGCGCCGCACCGAGATCTCGGGCAAGAGCTCGCACATACGTTCCGCTCGAGCAGACCACGCGCACGTCGACGTCCACCACGTCGTCATGTCGGCGCACCTCGCCGAGCTCGAACGTCTCCACTGTGACGGGCCGCGCTGGAAGGTCGACGTCTTCGCCGGCACGGACGCGAGCGTAGGACCGCTTGCCATCGACCTTGATCGCGGAGACTGCCGACGGCACCTGCTCGATCGACCCGGTCAACGGGGCCATTTCCGCCACGATCGCCGCGTCGTCGAGATGACCAGCGGACGCGGAACCGATGATGTCCCCCTCTGCGTCGTCGGTGACCGTCGACTGGCCCAGCCGGATGGTGGCGAGGTACTCCTTGTCGGTGAGCTGCAGGTGCCCGAGCAGCCGGGTGGCCCGGCCGACGCCCAGCACGAGCACACCGGTGGCCATCGGGTCGAGCGTGCCGGCATGGCCGACCTTGCGTGTGGCGGCGATCCGGCGTATCCGTGCGACGACGTCGTGGGACGTCCAGCCGGACGGCTTGTCGACGATCACGAGGCCCGCCGCACCCTCTTCGCTCACGCGGTCGGGTCGTCCTCGTCCTCGTCGTGCTTCTTGTACGGGTCGGCGTCGCCGGCGTACTCGGCGCCGGCTGCCCTGGCCGCCACCGCCTCGTCGGACTCCCGCGCCTTCGCGAGCAGATCCTCGATCTCGCGCGCAGTCTCGGGCACCGCGTCGAGGTAGAACTCCAGCGACGGGGTGTGCCGCAACCCGAGCTGCTTGCCGACCTCGGAGCGGAGCAGGCCGTTGGCACTGCGCAACGCCGCGGCTGTGTCGTCGATCGCCTCCTGCCCGCCCATGACGGTGTAGAACACGGAGGCGTGCTGGTTGTCACCGCTCAACCGGACGTCGGTGAGCGTGATGAACCCGAGCCGGGGGTCCTTGACGCGTCGCTCCAGCATCGAGGCGACGATCACCTTGATCCGGTCTGCGAGCTGTTGAGTTCGCTGACCTGCCATGATTCCCTTCCCACGTCCCGGCCATGGTCACGCCGCCGAAGGCGGCTCACTCCCCGCGCCGTCAGGCGCGGGCCTTCTCGCGCAGCTCGAAGGTCTCGATGACGTCGCCGGTCTTGATGTCGTTGAAGCCCTTGAGCACGATGCCGCACTCGAAGCCTTCGCGAACCTCGGAGACGTCGTCCTTCTCGCGACGCAGGCTGCCCAGGTCGAGATTGTCGGAGACAACCGCACTGTCGCGCAGCAGTCGTGCCTTGGCGTTGCGCTTGATGGTGCCGCTCGTGACCATGCAACCGGCGATGTTGCCGATCTTGCTGGAGCGGAAGATGTCGCGGATCTCGGCAGTACCGAGCTGGACCTCCTCGAATTCCGGCTTGAGCATGCCCTTGAGCGCGGCCTCGATCTCGTCGATCGCCTGGTAGATCACCGAGTAGTACTTGATCTCGACGCCCTCGCGGTCGGCGAGTTCGGTGGCCTTGCCCTGGGGCCGCACGTTGAAGCCGATGATGACGGCGTTCGACGCAGCGGCGAGGTCGACGTTGGTCTCGGTGATGGCACCGACCCCTCGGTCGATGACCCGCAGGTTGACCTCCTCGCCCACATCGATCTGGGAGAGCGCGTCCTCGAGAGCCTCCACCGAACCGGAGCCGTCACCCTTGAGGATCAGCAGCAGCTCGTCGGTCTCGCCCTTCTCGAGGGACGACATGAAGTCCTCGAGCGTGCGGCGGCCGCTGCGCTTGGCCAGTGCGGCGTTGCGCTCACGAGCCTCACGCTTCTCGGCGATCTGACGCGCGGTGCGATCGTCGTCGACGACCATGAAGTTGTCGCCGGCGCCGGGGACGGCCGTGAGGCCGAGCACCAGGGCAGGACGCGACGGGGTCGCCTTCTCGATATTGTCGCCGTGCTCGTCGAGCATGGCGCGCACGCGGCCGAACGCCGATCCGGCCACGAGCGTGTCGCCGACGCGCAGCGTACCGCGTCGGACCAGCACCGTGGCAACGGGACCGCGACCGCGGTCGAGGTGCGCCTCGATGGCGAGACCCTCGGCGTTCTGGTCGGGGTTGGCGCGCAGGTCGAGCGACGCGTCCGCGGTGAGGACGATCGACTCGAGCAGCTGCTCCAGACCGGTTCCGGCCTTGGCAGAGACGTCGACGAACATCGATTCGCCGCCGTACTCCTCCGGCACCAGGCCGTACTCGGTGAGCTGACCACGAGCCTTGCTCGGATCGGCGTCGGGCTTGTCGATCTTGTTCACGGCGACCACGATCGGCACACCGGCGGCCTTGGCATGGTTGAGCGCCTCGACCGTCTGGGGCATGACGCCGTCGTCGGCCGCGACCACCAGCACCGCGATGTCGGTGGCCTGCGCACCACGTGCACGCATGGCGGTGAACGCCTCGTGGCCCGGGGTGTCGATGAAGGTGATGCGTCGCTCCGTGCCGTCGACGTCGGTGGTCACCTGATAGGCACCGATGGTCTGCGTGATGCCACCGGCCTCCTTGTCGACGACGTTGCTGTCGCGCAGGGCGTCGAGCAGCTTGGTCTTGCCGTGGTCGACGTGGCCCATGACGGTGACGACCGGCGGACGCGGCGCGAGGTCCTTCTCGACGCCTTCGTCCTCGCCGAACTCAAGGTTGAACGAATCGAGCAGCTCGCGGTCCTCTTCCTCCGGCGAGACCACCTGGACGTCGTAGTTGAGCTCCTCACCGAGGATCTGCAGGACGTCGTCGTTGACCGACTGCGTGGCCGTGACCATCTCGCCGAGGTGGAACAGCACCTCGACCAGCGAGGCCGCGTCGGCACCGATCTTGTCGGCGAAGTCGCCCAGCGAGGCGCCACGGGCGAGACGGATCGTCTCACCGTCGCCCTTGCGGACACGCACGCCACCGATGGCCGGTGCCTGCATCTGGTCGAATTCCTGACGCTTGGCGCGCTTGCTCTTGCGCCCACGACGGACTGGTCCGCCGGCGCGGCCGAAGGCGCCCTGGGTGCCACCACGACCGCCACGGCCGGGTCCGCCGGGACGTCCGCCGGGGCCACCACCGGGACGACCGCCGCCGGGGCCGCCGAAGCCACCACCGCCACCGCCGCCGGGACGACGATCACCGGTCGGGGCACCACGGCCACCGCCGGATCCGCCGGGTCCGCCGGGTCCGCCGGGTCCGCCGGGACGACCACCGGGGCCGCCCTGACGGGCAGCCGGTCGGCCGGACAGGCCGGACTGCTTGGGCATCATCGCCGGGTTGGGGCGCGGCATGCCCGGACGTGCGGGCGCGCCACCCTCGCGGGCGGCGGGAGGGCGCGGCGCGCGCTCCTGCTGCATGCCCTGGCGTGACGAGAACGGGTTGTTGCCAGGCCGGGCTCCACCTGGTCGCGGGCCGGGACGAGGCCCAGGGGCCGCCTTCGCGGCCGGCTCTGCGGTTTCGTCGGTTGGCGGCTCCGGTGCAGCCGGCGCAGCCGGTGCCTCGGGCTCCTCGGCCATGACCTCGGGGACCGCCTCAGGGACGATCTCCGGGACAGTCTCGAGGACGGGAGGCTCGGGAATCTCCGCCGCGGGTGCCTCCACCGGTTCGGCCGCCGTTTCTGCGGCTTTTTTGGCGGGCGCCTTCTTGGCCGCCTTCTTCTCACCCTGTTGGCGCAAGATGTCGCCGTGCTCCTCGTTGAGGCGGCGCACGACGGGGGCCTCGACAGTGGACGAGGCGGACTTCACGTACTCGCCCATGTCCTGCAGGGTGGACAGGATGATCTTGCTGGGGACTCCGAACTCTTTGGCGAGCTCGTGGACTCTGACAGCCACTCTTCTCCTTCGGGGGTCCGACCCGGAGGAGGATCAGACCACTAGTTGACGTGCAGGCTCATTGGAGGGTGTTCATCGGGTGCTCATGAGCATGTGCTCCGATTCCGGTCGTTGGACGGGCGTTCTGTGCATTTCTCGTGGTCATTCAGTGGGCCGCGGGTCCGACGATGGCGTCGAGCAGGTCCGTGTCGATCGGTCCCTCCACACGGAGGGCCCGGCCGAAGGCCCGGCGACGTCGCGCCAGCTCCAGGCACCGGGGATCGGGATGCAGGTGCGCACCCCGGCCCGGCAACGATCCGCGTTCGTCCGGCGTCATGACCGTGGTCGTTGACGTTCGAACGGCGACGATTCGCACCAGAGTGGTCTTGTCGGCACGTGATCGACATCCGATGCACGTGCGCAACACCGTGGGCAAGTCTACCCCTTCGCTGATGACGCGTCGCCCGCCCCCGGTTCGGTGTCCGACCGGATGTCGATGCGCCAGCCGGTGAGCTTGGCCGCGAGGCGTGCGTTCTGCCCCTCCTTGCCGATGGCCAACGACAGCTGAAAGTCGGGTACGACGACCCGAGCCGCCCGAGCTGTGGTGTCAACCAGCGTGACGCCCTTGACCTGCGAGGGCGAGAGTGCGTGTGCGATGAACTCGGCGGGATCCTCGCTGTGGTCGATGATGTCGATCTTCTCGCCGTGCAGCTCATGGATGACGTTGCGGACGCGTTGGCCCATCGGACCGATGCAGGCGCCTTTGGCGTTCACACCCGGCACGGTCGCACGAACCGCGATCTTGCTGCGGTGACCGGCCTCCCGGGCGATGGCGACGATCTCGACCGAGCCGTCGGCGATCTCGGGTGCCTCGAGCGCGAAGAGCAGCCGGACCAGATTGGGATGGGTGCGCGAGACCTTGACCCGCGGGCCGCGCATCCCCTTCTCGACCTCGTACACGTATGCCTTGATGCGCTCGCCGTGCGCGTACTTCTCCTCGGCGACCCGCTCGGCGGCCGGGAGCAGCGCCTCGACCTTGCCGAGGTCGATCATGACGTCGCCGGGCCGACTCCCCTGCTGGATGATGCCGGACACGATGTCGCCGACCTTGCCGGAGAACTCGCCGTACTTCTGCTCGTCCTCGGCGTCGCGCAGGCGCTGCATGATGAGCTGGCGTGCGATTGCGGCGGCGAAGCGTCCGAAGTCCTGTGGGGTGTGGTCGAACTCCTCGCTGAATCGTGGGGCCGGCTGCTCATCGGGGTCCTGCGTCTCGACTTCGACTCCGTCGTCGGTCTCGTCCTCGAGCCGCTCGCGGGCCCACACCGTGACGTGGCCGCTCTTGCGGTTCAGCTCGACCCTCGCCTGCACGTGCGCACCCGGAGTCTTGTGGTACGCCGAGAGCAACGCGGTCTCGATGGCCTCGACGACGACGCCGAAGGAGATGTCCTTCTCGTGCTCGAGGGCACGGAGTGCGTTCATGTCGATGTCCATGTCAGGCGTCCTTGCGGTGGGGGGATCTGGGCGCACCGGACTTGGGCGCATGGGATTTGGGACGAGTGAGCTCAGGCTCGATGCGCGCGGTCGCAACATCCGAGAGCACGAGCCGTCGCTGCCGGCCGTCGACGGTGACCTCGACGGAGCCATCGGATGTCTCGTCGTCGTTCACGGCGGCGATACGGCCCTTGAGACGCGAACCATCGGCGAGGTCGGCGATGACGAGTCGGCCGAGGTTGCGCCGCCAGTGGCGCGGCATCGTCAGTGGTCGGTCGACGCCGCGCGAGGTGACCTCGAGCGTGTACGGCTGCTCACCCATCACGTCGGACGCATCGAGAGCCTTCGACAGCTCGCGGGTGGCCTGGGTGATGGAGTCGATGGGCACACCGCCATCGGCATCGACGGCGATGCGCAACAGTCGGTTCGAACCGGACCGGGAGAGCTCAACTGCCTCGAGATCGAGGCCGAGGGCGGTGACGCACCGCTCGGCCAGCTGCTCGAGTCGGTCCGTCATGGCGGGCCTCCCTCTTCTGTTGTCGGCACCACGCACAGTGTCGGGACCAGCCTAGGGCACGTCCCCATGGGCTCGCTGTCGTAGCCTTCCCCTGTGATGAGCCGCCGCACGCTTCTGGGCACCGGCCTGACGGCGGCCACGGTCGCGGTCGCCGTCGTCGCAGCGAGGGAGGGCGGTGTCCTCGACGACGCCCTCCAACGTGTGGGCGTGGAACCGCACCCCGAGCCCGATCCGGGCGACACCCGCCGCCTCCGGCGGGCGGCTGAGGCGCAGGGCACGCTCATCGCGGCGATCGACGCCACCATCGCGCGTCATCCACGGCTCGGGCGCGACCTGAAGCCGCTCCGCATGGTGGCCGACGAACAGCTTGTCGCCGTGGGTGGTCGCAGGTCGTCGGCCGAGGCCACCGACGTGCCGACGAACCGGCGGGACGCGGCGGTGGCACTTTCGCGCCTCGCCGGCGACTCCGCGGCGGCCCGTGCGGACGACGCGGTGTCGTCCGGCTCACCCGACGTCGCTCGCGTGCTGGCGTCGATGTCGGCAGGCCTGTCCCAGCTCGCCACCAAGATGGCCGAGGCCTCATGAGTACACGTGAGGACCTTCAAGCGTGGCTAGCGCTCGAGCACGAGGCCGTGTGGCTGTACGGGCTGATCGGTGCCCGGGTGGACAGTCTCGCCGAGCCGGCACTGACGTCGTTCGAGGCTCATCGCGCGGCACGGGACCGCCTCCGCGCGGTGGTGCGCAACGGCGGCGGTCAACCGGTCGGGCCCGCGCTCACGTACGGGGACGAGCTCTTCGACTCGCGCAGGACGGCCCGCGCGGCCGCACGCGACGTGGAGAATCGCGTCGCCGCAGCCTGCCTGACCCTGCTCGGCACCGGCGACGAAGGAATCGGACGGTTCGCCATGGCCGGGTTGCGCCGCGCCGCCCTCGCCTCGCTCGACTGGGGCGCCGATCCGATCGCCTTCCCGGGCCTCGACTGAGCGCCGACGCCGTCAGCGGCAGACGCTGCGGAGGTGCTCAACCGCCTCGGCCAGCGGGACGTCCGTGCGTTCGCCGGCCGCGCGATCCCGGACCTCCACGACACCGTCGACGAGCCCCCTGCCGACCACGACGATCGTGGGCATCCCGAGCAGCTCGGCGTCCTTGAACTTCACCCCGGGTGACACCTTGCGACGGTCGTCGTACAGCACCTCGACACCGACCGACTCCAGCTCGGCCACGAGCGCATCCGCGGTCTCGAACACAGCTTCGTCCTTGCCGGTGGCGACGAGGTGGACGTCGTAGGGCGCGATCTCGCGCGGCCAGATGATGCCGAGGTCGTCGAAGGAGTTCTCGACCACGGCGGCCACCGCCCGGGAGACGCCGACGCCGTACGAGCCCATGGTGACGGTGACCAGCTTGCCGTTCTCGTCGAGCACCTGGAGCCCGAGTGCATCGGCGTACTTGCGGCCGAGCTGGAAGATGTGGCCCATCTCGATGCCGCGCGCCACCTCCAGCGGACCGGATCCGTCCGGCGCCTCGTCACCCGCTCGCACCTCGGCCGCCTCGATCGTGCCGTCCGGCGTGAAGTCGCGGCCTGCGACGAGGTCGATCACGTGTGAACCGTCGGCATCGGCACCGGTGACCCAGCGCGTGCCCGTGACCACCCGGGGGTCGACCAGGAACCGGATGCCGCTCGCGCCGCCCTCCCCCAGCGCGCCGGGCCCGATGTAGCCCTTGGCCAGGTCGGGATGCGCCTCGAAGTCGTCGTCGGTGAACACCTCGACCTCGGCGGGCGCGACCTGGGCCTCCAGCCGTTTCGTGTCGACCTCGCGGTCACCGGGGACGCCGATCGCCAGCGGCTCGCGGGTACCGTCCGGGTGCCGCAGCACGACCAGGACGTTCTTGAGCGTGTCGGCCGCCTCCCACGCGCGGTCGCCCCGCGGGAACGCCACGTTCAGGTGATTCACCAGGGTCTCGATGGTCGGCGTCTCGGGGGTCTGCTCCGCGTGGGCGGCCGGCACGTCGTCGTACGGCAGCGGGTCGGGTGCGACGGTCGTGACGGCCTCGACGTTCGCCGCATAACCGCCGGGCGAGCGGACGAAGGCGTCCTCCCCGGTCTCGGCCACCGCGAGGAACTCCTCGCTGGCCGAGCCACCCATCGCACCCGACGTGGCCTGCACGATGACGTAGTCGAAGCCGAGCCGGTCGAAGATACGAACGTACGCCTCGCGGTGCGCCTGGTAGGCCGCTTCGAGACCCGCGTCGTCGACGTCGAACGAGTAGGAGTCCTTCATGACGAACTCACGTCCGCGCAGGATGCCGGCCCGAGGCCGCGCCTCGTCGCGGTACTTCGTCTGGATCTGGTAGAGGTTTAGCGGCAGGTCCTTGTACGAGGAAAACAGGTCCTTGACGAGCAGCGTGAAGAACTCCTCATGGGTCGGTCCGAGCAGGTAGTCGCCGCCCCTGCGGTCATGGAGACGGAACAGGTTGGGGCCGTAGTCGTCCCAGCGCCCGGTGGTCTCGTAGGGCTCCCGCGGCAGGAGGGCCGGGAACCGCACCTCCTGCGAGCCGATCGCGTCCATCTCCTCACGGACGATCTGCTCGACGCGACAGAGCACCTTGAGTCCGAGCGGCAGCCAGGAGTAGATGCCGGGCGCCACGCGGCGCACATACCCGGCCCGGACGAGCAGGCGGTGGCTCGGGACCTCGGCGTCGGCCGGATCGTCTCGCAGGGTTCGCAGGAAGAGCCGGGACATACGCATGGCCGAAACCCTATCCAGCGGTAGCCGTCATGACTTACGGCAGTACAGGGGCATCCCCGCGCGCAGCGCTGGCAGCCCACCGCAAGGGCGGGATCTGCAGCGGCAGCCGGAGCAGGAGGCCGATCTTGTACCAGGCGGGGGCCTTGCTGCTCCGCCAGCCGTCCAAGGCCATCTGCACGTTGGCGGGGAACACCGCGAGCAGCAGGCCGAAGGAGAGGAGCCCCCCGAGGCGGCGCGTGCCGGGCCGCGTCAACAGGGCCGCGCAGCCGATCTCGGCGACGCCGGAGACGTAGACGAGCTCACGCTTGTACGGCAGCGGCTTGGGCACGATGGCCGTGTAGGGCTTCGGGATCACGAAGTGCAGCACACCGCTCACCGCGAGTATGCCGACGAGATTCCTGATGCCGCTGCTCATGAGGCGATGCTAGCGGCCAAGCTCAGAGCAGGATCGAGGAGAACATCTCGGTCTCGACGAACCCGACCCGCTCGTACGCGCGCCGAGCCGACCGGTTGTGATCGTTCACATACAGCGTGACGACAGGCGCGACCGTCGCCCGCACCTGCTCCACGACGGCCGCCAGCGCACGGACGGAGATGTCCTCGCCGCGCCGGTCCGGCCGCACCCAGACGCCCTGCAGCTGGCAGCCGTCGGGCGTCGCGGCGCCCACCTCGGTCTTGAACAGCACCTCGCCGTCCTCGATGATCGCGAACGCCCAGCCCTGCGAGATGAGCTGCGCCACTCGTGCGCGGTAGCCGCTCGCGCCGCCGACCTCGGGGTCGACACCCACCTCCTCGGTGAACATCGCGACACACGACGGGTAGAGCGTGTTGAACTCGTCGATCGCCACTCGTCGCACGCGGGGGTCGGGCTCCACGATCGGATCCTGGTCGAGCACGAGGAAGGGCTGGAACGGGCGGACCGAGCGCGCCGGCCCCCAGGCCGACTCGACCCGCTCCCACAGCGGCATCACCGCCGACCGCAGGCCGACGAGCGACGACGGCCGTATCCCTCCGGCCAGTACACGATCGGCGAACGCCTCGATGGCGGGCGGTGTGGCCTCGACCGGGACGACGTTGGCTCCTGCGTGACAGGCGGCGACGAGCTCGTCCTCCTCGTAGTATCCCCAGATCCGTCCGCCCATCAGGCGCTCCTGCAGACCGGTGAGGTCCAGTCGATGACGGACGAACAGGTTGACGAGCGGGTCGCGATCGAGCAGGTCACGCAGCGCCGGGATGTCCGGAGCGGTGAGGGCGCGGACGTTCGTCGTGCTGAGCACGGTCACCTCCCCGCGGCTTGGATTGGGGACAGAGTAGACCCGTCAGCTGACGCTGACCTCCGCATTGGAACCTTCGACCGGATCCATGCTCTCGGCGATCCGCATGGCCTCCTCGATGAGGGTCTCGACGATCTTGCTCTCGGGGACGGTCTTGATGACCTCGCCCTTGACGAAGATCTGTCCCTTGCCGTTGCCGCTCGCCACACCGAGGTCGGCTTCGCGGGCCTCCCCCGGGCCGTTGACGACGCATCCCATGACGGCGACGCGCAGCGGGACCTCCATGCCCTCCAGCCCGGCCGTGACCTCGTCGGCCAGCGTGTAGACATCGACCTGCGCCCGTCCGCACGACGGACACGAGACAATCTCCAGCTTGCGTTCGCGCAGGTTGAGGGACTGCAGGATCTGCAGACCGACCTTGACCTCCTCGACCGGAGGTGCGGACAGCGAGACCCGGATGGTGTCGCCGATGCCTTTCGCCAACAGGTGGCCGAACGCCACCGAGCTCTTGATCGTGCCCTGGAAGGCGGGCCCGGCCTCGGTGACCCCGAGGTGCAGCGGCCAGTCGCCGCGCTCGGCGAGCATCTCGTAGGCCTGCACCATGATGACCGGGTCGTTGTGCTTGACCGAGATCTTGAAGTCGTGGAAGTCGTGCTCCTCGAAGAGCGACGCCTCCCACACGGCCGACTCGACGAGAGCCTCCGGCGTCGCCTTGCCATACTTCTCGAGCAGCCGCTTGTCGAGCGACCCGGCGTTGACGCCGATGCGCAGCGAGACTCCGGCGTCGGCGGCGGCCTTCGCGATGTCGCCGACCTGGTCGTCGAACTTGCGGATGTTGCCCGGGTTGACGCGCACGGCGGCGCAGCCGGCGTCGATCGCGGCGAAGACGTACTTCGGCTGGAAGTGGATGTCGGCGATGACCGGGATCTGCGAGTGCTGGGCGATCTGCGGCAGCGCGTCGGCGTCATCGGTGCTGGGGCAGGCGACGCGGACGATGTCGCAGCCGGCGGCCGTGAGCTCGGCGATCTGCTGCAGCGTGGAGTCGACGTCGCTGGTGAGGGTGGTGGTCATGGACTGCACCGAAACCGGCGCGTCGCCGCCGACGTCGACCGTGCCCACCTTGATCTTGCGGGACTGCCGCCGCGGCGCGAGCACCGGCGGAGGCATGGCGGGTAGTCCGAGGTTGGTCAGGTCAGTCATGAGAGCCTCACGGGGTTGACGATGTCGGCGTAGATCAGGATCACGCTCATGACCAGCAGGAGCGCGCCCACGCCGTAGGCGACGGGGAGCATGCGGGCGACGTCGACGTAGCCCGGGTCTGGCGAGCCGCGCATCTTGGCCCAGCCCCGCCGGACGGCCTCCCAGAGGGCGCCGGCGATGTGACCGCCGTCGAGCGGCAGCAGCGGGATGAAGTTGAACAGGGCGAGGAACAGGTTCAGGGAGGCCAGCAGCACCAGCAGTCGCGACGCCCTCTCGCCCCAGGTCGGCTCGTCGAAGGTGACGAGCTCGCCGGCCACCCGGCTCGCGCCGACGACGCTGATCGGGCCGTCCGCCTCACGCTCGGCGCCGAAGGCGGCCTGGGTGACGGCGACCATGCGCTGCGGAAGGTGGAGGATCACGTCGGCGGTGGCCGTCGTGTAGTCGCCCATGACGCTGGCCACCGTGCCGGGACCGTGGCGCACGTAGTCGCGCACCGGCTCGACGCCGAGGAAGCCGACGTTCACGGTGCGTTCCGGATCGTCAAGGGAGGCGCGGGCGATGACGGACGTGGTGATCTGCCTGGAGACCTCGCGTCCGTCGCGCTCGACGACGATGGTGGCCTCACGTTCGCCGTTGCCCCGGATCAGCTTGGTGAGCTGCTCCCACGACGTGATCGCGGTGCCGTTGAAGGACACGAACTCGTCGCCAGGCTGCAGTCCGGCCAGTCGCGCGGGGGTGACGGGGTCGTCGTTGGTGCAGGCTCGGCCGGCCTCGGCATCGCTGATCGCGCAGTCGGACACGGCGTTGACCCTGGTGGTGGGCTCCTGGATGCCGAATCCCATGATGACGATCGAGAACAGCACCACCGAGATGAGCACGTTGACGATCGGGCCGCCGGACATCACGATCAGCTTCTGCCACCACGGCTTGCGGTAGAACAGGCGGTCCTGGTCGGCGTCGGTGACGTGTTCGTACTCGGCGTGGCGAGCGTCGGCGACGAGCTGCGTGAACAGACCGGTATTGGTGGCGCGGACCTTGTGCGGGTCGTCGGTCTTGGCCGGCGGCAGCATGCCGACGAGCTTCACGTAGCCGCCGAGCGGGATCCACTTGATGCCGTACTCGGTCTCGCCGCGCTTGGTCGACCAGAGGGTGTTGCCGAAACCCACGAAGTACTGCGTGACCTTGATGCCGAACTTCTTGGCCGGGTACATGTGCCCGACCTCGTGCAGGGCGATGGAGATGATGACGCCGAGGATGAACAGCACCACGCCAAGCGTGTAGATCAGTGCGTTCATTGCTCTCTCCCGCCCACCCTGGACTCCACCAGGGCTCGGGCCCGCTCACGTGCCCGGACGTCGGCCTCGAGCACGCTAGCGAGCGTCAGATCGGCATGGGTGACGTCGGCGCCCGCGACATGCTCCTCGAGCACCGCGCCCACCGTGTCCACGATGCCAAGGAAGTCCAAATCCCCGGCCACGAACGCGTCGACACAGACCTCGTTGGCGGCGTTGAGCACCGCCGGCGCCGTGCGTCCGAACTCGCCGGCCTGACGGGCCAGGCGCACAGCGGGGAAGGCCGTCTCGTCGAGCGGCGCGAACTCCCAGGTCGTGGCATGAGTCCAGTCACAAGGGCTGGCCACGTCCGGCACTCGCTCGGGCCAGGCGAGACCTAGCGCGATCGGCAGCTTCATGTCCGGCGGCGACGCCTGCACCATGGTGGACCCGTCGACGAACTCGACCATCGAGTGCACGACCGAGGACGGATGCACCACCACGTCGATGCGCTCGAACCCGATGCCGAAGAGCAGGTGCGCTTCGATGACCTCGAGACCCTTGTTCACAAGGGTCGCCGAGTTGATGGTGATGACCGGGCCCATGTCCCAGGTGGGATGGGCCATCGCCTCGTCGGGGGTGACGTCCGCGAGCTCCGCCCTGGTGCGGCCGCGGAAGGGACCACCGCTGGCGGTGACGATCAGGCGACGCACGTCATCGATGCTCTCGCCCCGCAGCGCCTGAGCGAGCGCGGAGTGCTCACTGTCGACCGGGACGATCTGGCCGGGCTTGGCCGCACCGGTGACGAGCTCGCCACCCACGATGAGGGACTCCTTGTTCGCGAGGGCGAGGGTGGCACCGGTGTCGAGAGCCGCGAGCGTGGGCTCCAGCCCGACCGACCCGGTCAGGCCATTGAGAACGACGTCGCAGGGGGTGCGAGCAGCCTCGATGGCGGCGTGTGGACCGGCCACCAGACGGGGTACGCGGTGGTCGCCCTCGGAGAAGCTCCGACGCTTCGCCTCGGCGTAGAGCGCGAGCTGCACGTCCTGTGCTGCGCTCGCCTTGGCGACCCCCACGAGTGAGACCTCATGCTCGAGCGCCTGGCGGGCGAGCAGCGCCGGGTCGTTGCCGCCGGCTGCGACCGCGACGATCTCGAACCGTTCCGGGTTCGCGGCGACGACCTCGAGGGCCTGGGTGCCGATCGAGCCCGTGGAGCCGAGAATGGCGACGCGCTTTCGCATGCCGCCATTCTCCCCCATCGGGTTCTACTTCACCTCGGCCCGTAGCAGTCGCCAGATGCCGAGCGTGAGCGGAATGACCAGCCAGATCAGACCTGTCACGGCGAGCTGAGCCCATTCCTGGCCGTCCAGCTTGAAGTCACCCGTGAACAACGGCTCCTGGGCGGTGTTGAAGTCGACCCACGGAACGATGTCCGCGAATCCGTCGATGACGGCGCTCAGGATCCCGAGGACGGTCGGCAGAACCAACGAGTACAGGATGTAGACGACGATCGCGGCCGCGGTGTTCATCAGCAGCATCGCGATGGCGAAGCCGACGAGCACTCCGAAGATGTTGGCGAGAACGAAGTTCAGGATCACGTTGGAATCCATGGACCACGACACGTCGCCGTCTCGGATCACACCGGCGAACGCGGTCGCGAGCGTGGCGATGCCGAATGCGAGAGCGAGCACCGCGAGTGAGATCAGCGTTCCCGCCGCAAGCTTCGCGACGACGACGCGCGAGCGTCGCGGCTCGAGCGTGAACGTCACCAGACCCGTGCGTTGGCCCCATTCGGCCGTGACCAGCATGATCAGGATGATCGGCAGGAAGAAGCCCAGGATGCCGCCGGCGATGCTGGCCATCTCCTGGTAGTCGTAGAAACCGGGCTCGGCGAAGATCGCGAAGAGTGCGAGGGCGAGGGCGCAGATGATCAGGATCGATGCGCTGAACCAGCGTCCGGCCCGGGTGTCGAACGACTTGCGGATCTCCACCTTGATCAAGCGGGGCAGGGGAACGCCGTGGCGGCCCGTGTCGATCGTCGTCATGGTCGTGCTCATGCCTGGTCTCCTTCGGTGATGACGTCGCGCTGGCTCTGGGTCGTGAGCTGGAGGAACATCTCCTCGAGACCCGCGCCGTCGGCGGGCCGCAGCTCGATGAGTGCGACACCGGCAGCCGCGGCTGCCTTGCCGACCTGCTCCGGTGACGCCTCGGTGGTCAGACCGTCGCGTGACGGCGTGGAAGCGATGCCCGCCGACGTCAGCGCGTTGGCCAGCGCCGATGCGTCGGCCGCCTGGACGAAGGTGTCGGCCGACTGCAACAGCTCGGCCTTCGTGCCCTGGGCGACGATGCGTCCGTTGCCGATGACGATGATCTCGTCGGCGATGATCTGCACCTCGTGCAGCAGGTGGGAGGAGAGCAGGATCGTGCCACCGCGGTCGGCGTAGGTGCGCAGGAGGCTGCGCATCCAGTGGATCCCGGCCGGGTCGAGGCCGTTGGCGGGCTCGTCCAGAATCAGGATCTTCGGGTCGCCGAGCAGCGCGTGGGCGATGCCGAGCCGTTGCCGCATGCCGAGCGAGTAGTCGCCCACTCGACGTTTGGCCTCGCTCGGCGTCAGGCTGACCAGCTCGAGCATCTCCTCGACGCGGGACATGGGCAGCCCCATCGTCGTGGCGCCGAGGGCGAGGATCTCGCGTCCCGTGCGGCCCACGTGCTGCGCGGACGCGTCGAGGAGCACGCCGACCTGGGTGCCCGGGTTGGGGATGTCGTGGTATCTGACACCGGCCACAGCCGTGGAGCCTGCGGTCGCAGGTGTGAGTCCGGCGATGACGCGCATCGTCGTGGACTTGCCCGCACCGTTGGGCCCCAGGAATCCGGTGACGGCCCCGGGCCGACAGGAGAAGGTGATGTCGTCGACGGCACGGACGTCGCCGTACGTCTTGGAGAGGTGTTCGACAGTGATCATGGGTACAGCCTTGCCGACCCGGGGTCACGCGTACATCGGTCGGCGGTACAAAGATCGTCAGTCAAAAGTATGAGGTGTCGTCGACCGGAGGCCGTAGTGGCGGCGACTCCCGGACCCTAGCCTTGAACCGTGCAGGCCATCGACTACCAGCCCCGGCTGACCACGTGGAGCCACGTGTGGCGCTTCGTGGTGATGGTCGCCATCTCCGCGGGCGGCTGGTTCGAGCTGGCCGTGTGGCAGTGGGAGAACGATCGTCGATGGTTCGCCATCGACCTGGCGATCGGCCTGCTGTGCTTCGCAGCCGTGACTCAGCGTCGTCGTCACCCAGTCGGGGTGGCGCTGTTCACGAATGTCATCGGCGCCGTGTCCGGCAGCGCCTCGGGGCCGGCCGTCCTGGCGACGGTCTCGGTCGCCACCCGCCGCCGGTGGCGCGAGATCATCCCCGTCGCGCTGGTCTCGCTCGCCTCCGCCGTGGTGCTGTACTCGATCAACCCGGCGACTGAGGACCCGTTGCTGCTCACCCTGACGATCGTGGTCGCCGCCATCGCCGTCGCCGTCGGCTGGGGCATGTACATCGGGTCACGACGCGAGCTGCTCGCCACCTTGCGCGAACGCGCCGAGACGGCTGAGTCCGAGCAGGCGGCGCGCGTCGCGCAGGCACGCACCGCGGAACGGAGTCGGATCGCACGGGAGATGCACGACGTCCTCGCGCACCGCATCTCTCTGGTCACGATGCACGCCGGGGCTCTGTCCTACCGCACGGACCTCACGCCCGAGCAGGTCCGCGAGACCGCCGACATCATCCAGGACAGCTCGCACCAGGCGCTGGCCGAGCTGCGTCAGGTGCTCGGCGTGCTGCGTGAGGATCCCGGCGACGCCGACCCCGAGCGTCCGCAACCGTCTGCCGAGGATCTGCCCGGACTGATCGAGGAGGCTCGGGCGACGGGCATGAATGTCGTGATGACACGGGGACGGCCCGTCGCGGACGTGCCTGAGGGCATCGGTCGCGACGCGTACCGCATCGTCCAGGAGGCACTCACGAATGCCCGCAAGCACGCTCCCGACACGCTGGTCACCGTCGACGTGCGGGGCCGGCCGGGCGAGGGGCTGAACGTCGAGGTTCGGAATCCACTGCGGGTGGGTGCTCCCCCCGTCCTGCCGGAGTCCGGCCTGGGTCTGGTGGGTCTCACGGAGAGGACGGCGCTCGCCGGCGGCCACCTGCGACACGAGGTGACGTCCGAGGGCGAGTTCACGTTGACCGCCTGGCTACCGTGGCCGGCATGACGCGCGTCCTCATCACCGACGACGACGCCCTGGTCCGGGCCGGGCTGGCACTCATCCTCGGCGGAGCGCCCGGGCTCGAGGTGGTGGCTGAGGCGGCGAACGGCGCCGAGGCCGTCGAGAAGGCGCGCGGTGATGACATCGACGTCGTGCTCATGGACCTGCGCATGCCGGTCATGGACGGCATCGCCGCGACGTCGGCCATCACGGCGCTCGCCGACCACCCCAAGGTCATCGTCCTGACCACGTTCGACGCCGACGAGTACGTCGTGCGAGCGCTGGCGGCGGGAGCGAACGGCTTCCTGCTGAAGGACACCGCGCCGGAGGAGATAGTCGCGGCCATCGGCAAGGTCGTGGCCGGCGAGCCGATGCTGTCGCCGACCATCACGACGCGGCTGATCCGTCAAGTCACCGACAACGCCCCGGACGACCGCTCCGCTGCGGCGCTCGCACTCGTCGACTCCCTCACCGACCGCGAGCGCGACGTCGCGCTGGCGGTGGGGCGCGGAAGCTCCAACGCCGAGATCGCCCAGCAGCTCCACCTGAGCATCGCCACGGTCAAGGCCCACATCTCGCACCTGTTCCTGAAGCTCGACGCCACCAACCGCGTCCAGGTCGCCATCTGCATGCACGACGCCGGCCTTCTCTGAGCCCGAGTTACCGCGCCCTCGAGTGGCGCACGTTGCTCAGGCGATGGTCGTCCCCGCGAGCAGGACGTCGACGATCGGTGCGAACGACTCACGGACGGCCGCGCGATAGCCCGGTGGGTCGGACGGCAGGGACGGCGCGGGGTCGGATGCGCCGACCTTCTGGAGGAGCGACAGGTCGACGTCGTCGCCGCCCATGTGGATGACGACACCGTCCTCCTCGTCGGCGATCCGAACCTCTCCTGCGTCGCTCGGCACGGCACCGAGGCGAATGCAGGCGCAGACGATGACGACCTGGAGATTGCCGCGAGACACGTCGAGGTCGACCTCGTCGCCAGCCCGCACGCCGACGGCACCCAGGCCGCCGGCCAGCGCCGCGGAGCGCTCGAGCAGGCGCGCGAAGGTGAGCGTTCCGGTGGCGTCCGCGCAGGCGATGCCGTCGCCGCGGCCGTCGACGACATGGCGATCGAGCAGGTCGAAGCCGAGCGACGACACGCTCAACGACCCTCGAACACCGGTGGTCGCTTCTCCTCGCGTGCCTTGGCCGCCTCGCGGACGTCCTCGCTGGCCCACACCGCCTCGAACGATGCGTCGATGGCAGCGTCGTCCTTGGGCGAGCCATTCAGGATCAGTTTGTTGTGAGCCAGTGCGAGCGGTGCGAGGGTGGCGATCTTGTGCGCCCAGGCCATCGCGTCGTCGAGGCTTCCGGCCCGGTCGGCCAGGCCGCAGCGCACGGCCTCGTCACGGTCGAGGGTCTCGGCGACGAGCATGAGTCGCCGCGCGGGCCCGGTGCCGGCGAGCTGGGCCAGCGTGCGGATCGTCCAGGCATCCACGGCCATCCCGTTCTTGGCCGTCGGGACGGCGAACCGCGCGGTCTCGTCGGCCACCCGCAGGTCGCAGGCGATCGCCAGCTGCGTGCCGGCACCGATCGCGGGTCCGTTGACGGCGGCGACGATCGGCACCGGGACGTGCGCGAGGTGGTGGAGCATTCCGTACAGCGCCTCGAGGAATTCCGGTCCGTACACTCCGCCGAGGTCGGCGCCGGAGCAGAACACCGATCCTTGACCGGTGACGACGATCGCCCGCGCGCCGCCGTCGATCGCGTCATCGACGGCCGCGTGGATGGCTCGGCACAGCTCGATGTTGAGAGCGTTGCGACGCTCCTCGCGCTGCAGCTCCAGCACCACGACGTCGCCGTCCCGAGTGACTCCCAACACGCGCACAACCTACCGGTCAGGCGACTTCCATCTGTCCCCAGGGAGATCCGTAGTCGGTCAGCAGCTCGAGGAACGGGACGGCGTCGAACGCCTCCGGACCGAGCACGCCGGCGCCGGACCACGTGCCGTTCGCCAGCAGCTCGAGCGCGGCGACGGGGTTGATCGCCGTCTGCCACACGACGCACTGGTGGCCGTACTCCTTCATCGACCAGTCGTTGTCGACGACGTGGTAGAGGTACGTGGAGCGCGGCTCGCCGTCCTGGCCGGTGCCGGTGACCCACAGCCCGGCGCAGGTCTTGCCGTGCATCTTGTCGCCCAGCGTCGCCGGGTTGGGCAGGCACGCGGCGACGACGTCGCGCGGGCTCACCTCGACGCCTCCGATGCGAACCTTCTCGGTCGAGTCGAGCCCTAGCTTCTGCAAGGTCTTGAGCACTCCGATGAACTCGTCGCCCAACCCGTACTTGAACGTCGCCCGCTTGGCCTCGACCCAGCGCGGCATCAGGAGCACCTCCTCGTGCTCGACGTTCACGCACTCGACCGGTCCGATGCCCTCCGGGAAGTCGAAGACCTCCGGCTCGCTGAACGGCGGCGTGGTGAACCAACGCTCGTCCTGCCATATGACCGGCGGGTTGAGGCACTCCTCGATCGTCGTCCAGATGGAGAACGACGGTGCGAACTCGTAACCGTCGACGGTCAGGTTGGCGCCGTCACGGGTGCCGAGCTCGTCGATGGACGAGAACAGGTGGTCGGCGGCGTAGCGAGCGAACACGTCGGAGAGACCCGGCTCGACCCCGATGCCGACGAGGGCGAGCCGGCCGGCCGACTCCCAGGCGTCCGTAGCGGCGAACTGCTCGTCGCCGAGCTTGACGCCACACTCCTCGTACGGGTGCTCCGGGTGCGGCTTGGACAGGCTCATCGCCATGTCGAGGTAGTCGGCGCCCGCCGCCAGCGCACCCTCGAAGATCGGCATCACGAAACGCGGGTCGACCGCGTTCATGACGTGCGTCGCGCCCGACTCACGGGCCAGACGCTCCACCGAACCTGCGTCCGAGGCGTCGACCTGCGCGGCCGAGAAGCGAGCATCGTCCACCTCGGCGACGGCTCGCTGTGCGCTCTCGCGGGCGCAGTCGGCCACCACGACCGCCTCGAAGAAGTCGCGGCGAGTGGCGATCGAGCAGAACGCGGACCCGACGCCGCCGGCGCCGACCAGCAGGATGCGCAACGGCCTACGCCTCCAGGTTAGTCATCACATGCTTGACGCGCGTGTAGTCCTCGAGGCTGTACATCGACAGGTCCTTGCCGAATCCGGAATGCTTGAACCCGCCGTGCGGCATCTCGGCGACGAGGGGGATGTGGGTGTTGATCCACACACAGCCGAAGTCGAGCCGCCTGGCCATGCGCATCGCGCGGCCGTGGTCCTTGGTCCACACCGACGACG
>NZ_JBOHDT010000041.1:0-10413 GCF_050700635.1 Aeromicrobium sp. | reverse complement strand
GCTGAGCCCGGACTCGTCGCGACACCCGGACCTCGCTTCTTCGGATTCGTGATCGGAGGGTCGCTTCCTTCGGCGGCGGCCGCCGACATCCTGGCGACCGGCTGGGACCAGTGTGCGTTCAACGGTGTCCTGTCACCGGCCGCGATGGCTGCAGAACGCGTGGCCGGCGACTGGGCCAAGGAGCTGCTGGGCATCCCGATGGGCGCCTCGGTCGGCTTCGTGACCGGCGCCCAGGAGGCGAACACGGTCGGTCTCGCCGCCGCGCGTCACCACCTGCTCGCCGAGCGCGAGTGGGACGTCGAAGAGGACGGTCTTGCCGCGGCGCCCCGCGTGCGCGTCGTCGCCGGTGAGGAGAGGCACGCCACGATCGACCGGTCACTGCGACTGCTCGGGCTCGGAAACCGATCCGTCGTGCCGGTTCGTGCCGACGCCAATGGAGCGATCGATGTGGAGCATCTGGGTGAGGTCCTGACCGACGACCCGGACTCGGCGACGATCGTCTGCCTACAGTCCGGCAACGTCAACACCGGTGCGTGCGACGACCTCGAGACGGCGTCCGCGCTCGTCCACGAGCTCGGCGGGTGGGTGCATGTCGATGGAGCCTTCGGCCTCTGGGCCGCCGTGGCGCCCCGGCTGCAACACCTCACCCGCGGAATCGAGCTCGCCGACTCGTGGGGCTGCGATGCCCACAAGTGGCTGAACGTCCCGTACGACTCAGGGCTCGTCTTCGTGTCACGGCCGGACGTCCATGTGGCGGCGGCGTCCTACACCGCCGCGTACCTCACTGGATCTGGATCGGGGACCCCGGCTGGCGCCGACCTCGTCCTCCAGTCGTCGCGGCGTGCCAGAGGTTTCGCCGTCTGGGCGGCGATCCGCGAGCTGGGCCGCAGCGGAGTCGCCGACCTCGTCGAACGCACCTGCCACCTGGCCAAGCGGTTCGCCGACCAGCTGCGTGAAGCCGGTGCGGAGATCGGCAACGACGTCGTCCTCAATCAGGTGCTGGTGCGTTTCGGAGACGACGAGACCACCGACGCCGTCGTCGACGGTGTTCAGCGTGACGCCACGTGCTGGATGGGCGGGACGACGTGGCGAGGACGGCGCTACATGCGGATCTCGGTCTCCAACCACAGCACCACCGAAGCCGACGTCGACGCCTCCGTCGCGGCGATCCTGGGCGTCTGGCGGTCCTAGGCGAGGGCGTTGGCGACCAGCAGCTCGACGTTGCGGTCGGCTGTCGCGCCGCTCCTGCCGGAGTCGCGTTCTTGCGGGTCGTTCGCCGACAGCTCGCGGGCGAGCGACGCGAGGCCGAGGGTGTTGCCGAGCTGACCCCCATAGGCAGCGGGAGCTGCGTGGTCGACCATCGTGGCGAAGATCGACAGCGTGCCGTCCTTGTTGTCGACGAGCTCGACGAGGCGCGACTGCTGCGGGAAGTCGACGTGCGACGCGGTGTTGATCTCCCAGAAGCCGGCCGCCGCGCCTTCCTTGCGGTGCGCGATGACCTCGTTCTTGTGGGTGTGCCCGTTCACCCACGCCACGACGTTCGGGTGCTCGAGCAGCAGCGTCCGGATCGCCGCGCCCAGGACGCGGGGCTGGAGGTCGAGCCCTGTGGCGACGAACGGATTGTTCATCGACGCGATGGTGTGGTGACTGAAGACCATCACGTACCGGTCGGTGCTGGTGGCCAGGATCTGCGCGAGCCAGTCGAACTGCTTCTGGTCGATCGATCCGTCCGCGTAGCCGTTCGGGTTGACCGAGTCGAGGACCACGCCGCGAACGGCGCCCTTGTCGAACGTGTAGTACGCGGTGTCCTGGCTCCGGTTGGTCTGGGTGAAGCCGTGACCGTTCGGGGTTCCGGTGGTCTTGAAGTGCTCCTCGACAACCTGCTTGCGGCTCAGCACCGTGCGCTTGGCATCGGCGGTGACGGGGTCGGCCGACGTGAGTGCCACCGCACCGAGCAGGGGAGCGGCGTCTGCTGACGAGAACGCCTTGACGATGTCGGCCTGCGACAGCCCCGGCGGGACCGAGGTGACCTTGAGCGGCCCGGTGGCCACCACCGTGAGCGGGAGTGTCTGCGGGAAGTTGCCTTGCACGAGCCCGTCGTGGTTGCCGAAGACACTGAACCAGGGCATCTTCAGCCCTTTCGGCTTGAACGGGCGACGGGCGGCGTCGAGGAGACCGGCGACGTCAGGGAAACCGAAGTTCGTGTGGTAGAGGTCTTGCTGGTTGGCCGGACCGGGCTCGGGATGCCAGTAGTGCGGATCGTAGTGCTTGCGGTCGGCGACTCCCTCGTACTTCGTCAGGTCGCCAGAGTCAGGTGTGACCAGGGTGCCGTCGAGCACGTCGATGTTCCACCGCACCTCGTTGAGCTGGGCGTTGTCGGCGTTGTCGCCGGTCTGGATGGCGAACGACAGCGGCGCGCCGGTGACCGGTCCCTTCCCTATCTGGTTGATGGCGCGCACCATGGCATCGCCGACCTGGGTGGTGAGGATCTCCTGAGGTCGGTACGCCGAGACGAGGAGCCCGATGGTCGGGTCGCTGTCGCTGTACTTGTCCTCGAACCGGTCGACGTACTCCACCCGGGCCGGCGACTGGGCGTCGACGACGTGGACGTCGGTGAGGTGGGCGAAGGAAAGCACGGCGGTCCGCCGGCCGGCCCGCCCGGCGTCCGCATCCGCCCCGAGATCGGTACGGACGACGTGCGGTTCGCCGGCCTGCCGGATCACCGGCCGGTAGCCACCGGCGCCCGGTGCCCCCTTCGCGAAGGTCGACTCGAGCGTGGTGAACATCGGCGAAGCCACGTCGGGAAGGGCCCAGGCCGAGCCGAACCGTCCTCCCAGCGCGACAGCGCCACCGACCACGAAACCCGATCGGATGAGGTCACGGCGCGACAGTGGCATGACTCTTCAACGATGCAGAGGGCAACGGGTTACCCCGCGGTTACTTGTGCGCTGGTCAGGGGTGTCGCGTCAGCGGACGCCCCAGGCGTACGTCTGCTTGACGAGACGCAAATACACGAACGTCTCCGTGGTGACCACGCGATCGATCGATGAGACCCGGTCGGAGATGATCTCGAGCAGCTCGTCGTCGCTCTCGGCCACCAGCTCGGCCAGGATGTCGAACCGGCCGGTCGTGATCACGATGTAGTCGAGCTCGTCCATCTTCGCGAGCTCGTCCGCGACCTGCTGCACGTTGCCGGTGACCTTGATGCCGATCATCGCCTGACGGGCGAATCCCATCTGCATCGGGTCGGTGACCGCGACGATCTGCACGACACCGCCCTCGATGAGCTTGTGGACCCGGTGCCGCACGGCTGCCTCGGACAGTCCGACGTCCTTGGCGATCGACGAGTACGACATCCGTCCGTCGCCTTGAAGGAGCTCGATGATGCGCTTGGCGGTGTAGTCGAGGTTCGGCCTCCCCGTCGCAGCCAGCTTGCGATCCGTCATGGAGGACATTCTGCCAGACTGCGAAGTTGCGTTTTCCATGAGAGAACTGACTGCGTGCAGTGGAATCCCTTGTCGGTGACCCCCATTGTTGCGATTATTAGTCGTGCAGATGAAAGGTACGTTCATGACAGAACTCGATCGCCGGACGTTGTTGCGAGGGCTCGGAGGGCTGGCGGTCATCGGCGCCGGCTCCAGTCTTCTGAGTGCCTGCGGCACCCCCGAACGCAAGCAGGACGCCGCGAAGTGCGTCTCGAAGGACCTGTCCGCCAGCGAGAAGCAGCTCGTCATCTCCAACTGGCCGGAATATCTCGACGAGGGCAACAAGAACACCCTCGCCGATTTCGAGAAGGCGACCGGCATCAAGGTCGACTACACCGCCGACGTCAACGACAACGACGAGTTCTTCGCCAAGGTCCAGAACCAGCTCGGTTCGTGCACCACGACGAAGCGCGACATGTTCATGCTCACCGACTGGATGGCCGCCAAGATGATCCAGGCGGGCTGGATCCAGAAGCTGGACGCGGCCAAGGTGCCCAACCTGCACGCCAACCTCATCAGCGGACTGGAAAACGTCCCCTGGGACCCGAAGCGTGAGTACTCGGCACCCTGGACGAGCGGCCTCACCGGCATCGCCTACAACAAGACGAAGACCAAGGAGGTGAAGTCCTTCGACGAGCTCGTCACCCGCCAGGACCTCAAGGGACGCATCTCCCTGCTGCAGGAGATGAACGACACGATGGGCCTGATGCTGCTCTCCGAGGGCGCCGATCCGTCCGACTTCACCGACGCCGAGTGGCAGACGGCAATGGACAAGCTCCAGAAGGCTGTGGACGACGGGCAGATCCGCTCGTTCACCGGCAACGACTACATTCAAGACCTCGCTGCAGGCAACGTCGTCGCCTGCGAGGCGTGGTCCGGGGACATCGCGGCGGCCGAGGACGAGAACCTGGTGTTCGTCACGCCGGAGGAGGGGCTCATGATCTGGTCGGACAACATGCTCGTGCCCAACAAGGCCGACCACAAGGGCAACGCCGAGGAGTGGATCAACTTCTACTACGAGCCGGAGGTCGCAGCGAAGCTGGCGGCGTACATCTGGTACATCTGCCCGGTCGAGGGTGCGAAGGAAGCCATGGAGAAGGTCGACCCCAGCCTCGTCGACAACGAGCTGATCTTCCCCACCGACGAGACGCTCTCGGTCAGCCACCCCTTCATGGCACTCGAGGGGGAGAAGGACCGGGAGTACCGGGGAGCCTACGCCGATGTCATTGGTGGGTGACGCGGCGGACGCACCGTCGGCCGCCGCCCGATCACGCTCCCTACGGCTGTCGAATCTCACCAAGGAGTTCGCCGCGTTCACCGCGGTGAAGGAACTCGACCTGGAAGTTCCCCAGGGTTCGTTCTTCGCACTCCTCGGGCCGTCCGGCTGCGGCAAGACGACGACTCTGCGCATGGTGGCCGGGCTCGAGACTCCTTCGTCCGGCACGATCCACCTCGGCGACACCGAGGTCACGTACGAGAAGCCGTACAAGCGGCCGGTCAACACCGTGTTCCAGAACTACGCGCTGTTCCCGCATCTCGACGTCGCCGAGAACGTCGCGTTCGGCCTCAAGCGCCGCGGTGTCTCGAACGTCAAGCAGCAGGTCGGCGAGATGCTCGAGCTGGTGGAGCTGTCCTCGCAGGCCGGCAAGAAGCCGGCCCAGCTCTCCGGTGGCCAGCAGCAGCGCGTCGCGCTGGCCCGCGCGTTGATCAACAAGCCCGAGGTCTTGCTGCTCGACGAGCCGCTCGGTGCGCTGGACCTCAAGCTGCGCCGCTCCATGCAGCTCGAGCTCAAGCGCATCCAGACCGAGGTCGGGATCACGTTCGTGCACGTCACGCACGACCAGGAGGAGGCCATGACCATGGCCGACACCATCGCGGTGATGAACGCCGGCGAGATCGAGCAGATGGGCGCGCCCGACGAGCTCTACGAGAACCCGAGGACGACATTCGTCGCCAACTTCCTCGGCCAGTCCAACCTGATCGAGGCGGACATCCAGGGCCGCGAGAACGGTCAGGTCGAGGTGCGTGTGCAGGGCGCCCGCGCCTCCGTTCCGGGTGACCGTGCCCACTCCGACTCCGGCTCGGGCTGGCTCGGCATCCGGCCGGAGAAGGTGCTCATCGCTCAGACAGGGGAGCCGATCGACGCGCCGGGCGACGTCATCACCGGCGGCCATGTGACGGACGTCAGCTTCGTCGGAGTCAGCACCCAGTACACGGTCAAGATGCAGTGGGGCCAGGAGCTGATGGTGTTCGAGCAGAACACCGGGTCCCGGGCCATGCTGCCGGTCGGCACCCAGGTCGACGTCTCCTGGCACCCGGAGTACGCCTTCCTGCTCGACGCGAGCCAGGACGTGAGCGCCGGCATCGAGGAGGATTAAGGACGTGGCGACGCTCGACGATGTTGCCGTGGGGCGCAAGTCGCGGCGCAGGCTGACGGGCTACTGGCTGATCCTTCCGGGTGCGGTCTGGCTCGCACTGTTCTTCGTGGTGCCCTTCTTCACGTTGCTCGCGTCGAGCCTGTACGACCCGAGCGGTTCGGTGCTCACTGGTTACTCGATGACATGGCATTTCCAGAACTTCCCCGACGCGTTCGCCGAGCACTGGCGCACGCTCTGGCGGTCGCTGTGGTTCGCCGGGGTCGCCACCCTCATCTGCCTGCTGATCGGCTACGTGCTGGCGTATGCCATTGCGTTCAAGTCCGGGCGCTGGAAGAACTTGATGCTGATCCTGGTGATCGCCCCGTTCTTCACCAGCTTCCTGCTGCGCACGCTGTCGTGGAAGCTGATCCTCGCCGATGACGGCTTCATCGTGAACACGCTGCAGTTCATCAACGTGCTCGGTCCGGACGGCAGGTTGCTGGCCACACAGGTCGCCGTCATCGCGGGCCTCACCTACAACTTCCTGCCGTTCATGGTGCTGCCGCTGTACGCGAGCCTCGAGAAGATCGACATCCGTCTGATCGAGGCGTCCAGCGACCTCTACGCGTCGCCGATCCGCGGCTTCTTCAAGGTCACGCTTCCCTTGTCGATGCCCGGCGTCGTGGCCGGGACGCTCCTGACGTTCATCCCCGCCGCAGGCGACTTCATCAACGCCGAGCTGCTCGGCAGCACGAACGAGCGCATGGTCGGCAATGAGATCCAGGAGCTGTTCACCTCGGTCGGCGACTACGCGGAGGCGGGTGCGCTGTCGGTCATCCTCATGGCGATCATCATCGCGATGGTGATCGTCTGGGTCCGTACGTCCGGCACGGAGGATCTCGTATGACCGCCCTGCAGAGACTGCGCCGGTGGATCGGAGAGCACCTCGTCCTGGCCCTCGGAATCCTGGTGCTGGCCTATACGTTCGTGCCGATCGCCATCGTGGTCCTGATGAGCTTCAACGACAACAGCGAGTCGCGGAACGTCTACGCCTTTCAGGAATTCACCCTCGACAACTGGACGAATATATTCGGTCCCGACCAGATGCTCGACTCGGTGCTCCTGAGCATCGAGATCGCGCTGCTGGCCACCCTGCTCGCCACGATCCTCGGCACCCTAGCCGCGTTCGCGCTGGTCAGGCACCGTTTCAGGGGGCGCGGCGCGGCGAACCTGATCATCTTCCTGCCGATGGCATCACCCGAGATCGTGATGGGCTCGTCGCTGCTCGCGTTGTTCGTCTCCAGCGGGTTCGGAGGCCAGCTCGGCTTCGTCACGATCTTCATCGCGCACGTGATGTTCTGCCTGTCGTTCGTGATCGTCACCGTGAAGGCGCGGTTGAGCGGCCTGGACGACAACCTCGAGCAGGCGGCCATGGACCTCTACGCCAACGAGTCGCAGACCTTCTGGCGCGTGACGTTCCCGCTCGTGCTGCCCGGCATCATCGCGGCGGCGCTGCTGAGCTTCTCGCTGTCGTTCGACGACTTCATCATCACCAACCTCAACGCGGGTCAGGAGCTGACGTTCCCGATGTTCGTCTGGGGGGCCGCTCAGCGCGGCGTGCCGATGCAGGTGAACGTCATCGGGACGCTGATGTTCCTCATCGCCATCTCGATCGTCCTGGCCGGCGAGCTCGGCCGACGTCGCCGCGAGGCTTAGGGCGCGTCCCCCTAGAGAAGGCTCTGCGCCTTCGTGAGGACGCTGCGCAGGGTCTGCTCCATCTCGTCGAAGTGGCTCTGCTCGGCGATGAGGGGCGGCGAGAGCTGGATGACGGGGTCGCCACGGTCGTCGGCCCGGCAGTAGAGACCGTGGTCGAACAGCGCCTTGGACAGGAAGCCGCGCAGGAGCTTCTCGGACTCGGCGTCGTTGAACGTCTCCTTGGTGGCCTTGTCCTTGACGAGCTCGATGCCGTAGAAGAACCCGTCGCCGCGTACGTCGCCGACGATGTCGAGGTCGAGCAGCTTCTCGAGCGTCCCGCGGAACGCGCCTTCGGTCTCCCTGACTTGCTCGTTGAGCTTCTCGCGCTCGAAGATGTCGAGGTTGGCCATGGCCACAGCGGTCGAGACCGGATGGCCAGCGAACGTGTACCCGTGCGCGAAGCTGTTCGTACCCTGAAGGAACGGCTCCATCACCCGGTCGGAGGCGATCATCGCGCCCAGCGGGGAGTATCCGGACGTCAGCCCCTTGGCGCAGGTGATCATGTCCGGCACATAGCCGTAGCGGTTGGAGCCGAACATGTCGCCGAGCCGGCCGAATGCGCAGATCACCTCGTCGGAGACGAGCAGCACCTCGTGCCGGTCGCAGATCTCGCGCACGCGCTGGAAGTAGCCCGGCGGTGGCGGGAAGCATCCGCCCGCGTTCTGCACCGGCTCGAGGAACACGGCGGCGACCGTGTCGGGACCCTCGGCGATGATCGCCTCCTCGATCTGGTCGGCGGCCCAGCGGCCGAACGCCTCCACGTCGTCACCATGCTCTGGAGCGCGGTAGAAGTTCGTGTTGGGCACGTGCACGGTGGTCGGCACCAGCGGCTCGAACGCCTCCTTCAGGGACGGGATGCCGGTGATCGACAACGCCCCGTGGGGCGTGCCGTGGTAGGCGATCTGCCGGCTGATCGCCTTGGTCTTGGTGGGCCTGCCGGTCAGCTTGAAGTACTGCTTCGCGGCCTTCCACGCGGTCTCCACGGCCTCGCCGCCGCCGGATGTGAAGAAGACGCGGTTGAGGTCGCCCGGTGTGTAGGTCGCGATGCGCTCGGCCAGCTCGATGGCCATGGGATGGGCGAACGTCCAGATCGGGAAGAACGCCAGCTCGCCGGCCTGCTTGGCGGCGGCCTCGGCGAGCTCCTGGCGACCATGGCCGACCTGCACGACGAACAGACCCGCGAGCGCGTCGAGATAGCGCTTGCCCCGCGAGTCCCAGATGTACATCCCGTCGCCCTTGACGATCACCGGGATGTCGTGGTCGTCGTCGTAGACACCGTGGCGGGAGAAGTGCATCCAGAGATGCCTCTTGCCGGCCTTCTGAAGGTGGTCGTAGTCGTCGCGCTGATCCATGTCGCCATTATCACGAGGCATCGGTTCACAAGACAAGTGAATTCGTCGCATCTTGGGCGATCGATGACGAAATTCGTTGCGTCCGAGCCGGTCGATGAGGTTGGATTGACCTATGGACCGAGCCATTTCGAACGTCATCAACGGAGAGCTCGTCCCGGCGGCGAGCGGCGATGCCTACGACGTGATCGACCCGTCCACGGGACAGGTGTACACCTCCGCGCCGCTGTCGGGACCCGAGGACGTCGATCGGGCCATGAGTGCCGCCTCGACGGCCTTCGAGTCATGGCGCGACAGCACGCCGTACGAGCGATCCCAGGCCATCCACAAGCTTGCAGCCGCGGTCGAGTCGCGCGCCGCCGAGATCGTCGACGTCGAGTCGCGCGACACCGGCAAGCCGAAGGCGCTCACCATGAGCGAAGAGATGTACCAGGCCAATGAGGTGCTCACCTTCTTCGCCGGTGCGGCCCGGGTGCTGGAGGGCAAGTCGACCGGTGAGTACATGCGCGGCCATACCTCGATGATCCGCCGCGAGCCGATCGGCGTGTGTGCGCAGGTGACGCCCTGGAACTACCCGCTGATGATGGCGATCTGGAAGATCGGCCCTGCGCTAGCGGCGGGAAACACGGTCGTGCTCAAGCCGAGCGACACCACGCCAGCTTCCACCTCACTGCTGGCCGAGATCGCCCAGGAGTTCTTCCCGCCTGGCGTCTTCAACGTCGTCTGCGGCGACCGCGACACCGGCCGCGCGCTGGTGTCCCACCCGGTGCCGCAGATGGTCTCCATCACCGGCTCCGTCCGGGCGGGCATGGAGGTCGCGGCCTCCGCAGCCGCCGACCTGAAGAAGCCGCATCTCGAGCTCGGCGGCAAGGCCCCGGTCGTCGTGTTCGACGACGCCGACCTGGGGGCCGCGGCCACGGCCATCGCCGAGGCGGGCTACTTCAACGCCGGCCAGGACTGCACGGCGGCCACCCGCGTGCTCGTGCACCCTGGTGCCGCGTCCGACTTCACCGCGGCGCTCACCGAGGCCGCCAAGGGCACGAAGGTCGGCCTGCCGGACGACGAGGACACGTACTTCGGTCCGGTCAACAACGAGCGTCAGCTGGCGCACGTCGGTGGGTTCGTCGACGACCTGCCCGACCACGCCATCGTCGAGACCGGCGGACACCGGGTCGAGGCCCTCGGCGAGGGCTACTTCTACGAGCCGACCGTGCTCTCCGGGCTTCTGCAGGACGACCGCGCCAGCCAGGAGGAGATCTTCGGACCGGTCATCACCGTCCAGAACTTCACTGACGAGGACGAGGCGGTCCGCTGGGCCAACGGTGTGCAGTACGGGTTGTCGTCGTCGGTGTGGACCAAGGACCACGGCCGCGCGATGCGCATGGCCAGGCGGCTCGACTTCGGCTGTGTGTGGATCAACACCCACATCCCCCTCGTCGCCGAGATGCCGCACGGCGGGTTCAAGCA
>NZ_JBOHDT010000040.1:0-15410 GCF_050700635.1 Aeromicrobium sp. | reverse complement strand
GTGCACGAGGATGCGTCCGCGGTCGGGCGAGACGTCGAGCCACGCCGGGACGGTGTCCTTGTCGTGGGTCTCGCGAGCCACGATGAACGGCGTCGACTCCAGCGACTTCTGCTTGACGTCGATGATGTCGTGCTTGCTCACTTGGAACGACGGGATGTTGGTCTTGACGCCATTGACCAGGAAGTGACCGTGGGTCACGAGCTGACGGGCGTGCCGACGCGTGCGGGCGAGGCCGGCACGGTAGACCACATTGTCGAGGCGGCTCTCCAGGAGCGAGAGCAGGTTGTCGCCGGTCTTGCCGGGCTTGCGGTGCGCGAGCTCGTAGTACTTGCGGAACTGCTTCTCGAGCACGCCATACGTGTAGCGAGCCTTCTGCTTCTCCTGCAGCTGCGTGCGGTACTCGGACTCCTTGACGCGGGCGCGTCCGTGCATGCCGGGCGGGTAGGGACGACGCTCGAAGGCGGCGTCACCACCGACGAGGTCGACGCCCAGACGGCGCGACTTCTTGGTGAGGGGGCCGGTGTAACGAGCCATGGGTCAGAGCCTCCGGTGCTTGGGTGGGCGGCAGCCGTTGTGCGGGCTGGGGGTCACGTCGGAGATCGTGCCGACCTCGAGGCCGA
The DNA here is from genome assembly GCF_050700635.1 of Aeromicrobium sp. Taxonomy (GTDB): domain Bacteria; phylum Actinomycetota; class Actinomycetes; order Propionibacteriales; family Nocardioidaceae; genus Aeromicrobium. The sequence continues at coordinate 14,790 of NZ_JBOHDT010000040.1, read as the reverse complement.
CGCCGCTCAGCGACCGGATCGCCGTCTCGCGGCCCGAACCCGGGCCCTTGTCGAAGACGTCGACCTTCTTCATCCCGTGCTCCATCGCCTGACGGCCGGCCGACTCAGCGGCCATGCCGGCGGCGAACGGCGTGGACTTGCGCGAGCCCTTGAAGCCGACGGTTCCGCCGCAGGCCCAGGCGATGACGGCCCCTGCGGGGTCCGTGATCGTGACGTGGGTGTTGTTGAACGTGCTCTTGATGTGGGCTTCGCCCTGAGCGACGTTCTTCTTCACCTTGCGGCGCGTCTTCTTCGTGCCGGTGGTGGTCTTGGGAGGCATGTTCTAGATCACTTCTTCTTTCCGGAGACGGTGCGCTTCGGACCCTTGCGCGTGCGCGCGTTGGTCTTGGTGCGCTGGCCACGGACGGGGAGGTGCGCGCGGTGACGGCGACCCTGGTAGCTGCCGATCTCCATCTTGCGGCGGATGTCCGCGGTGACCTCACGACGCAGGTCGCCCTCGACCTGGTACTCGGCCTCGATGTGATCGCGCAGGGCCACCAGCTGGTCGTCGTTCAGCTCGTGGACCCGCAGGTCGGGGCTGACGCCGGTGGCGGCAAGGGTCTGGGTGGCGCGGGTGCGACCGATCCCGAAGATGTACGTGAGTGCGACCTCGATGCGCTTGTCGCGCGGTAGGTCCACTCCGATGAGGCGTGCCATGTAGGCATTTCCTTCCGTTCGGCAGAGGTCTCGTCATCTGGGGCGCCCCCGGCTGCCTCCAGCCGGGCCCCGGCCTCTGCGCCGGGGGTGACACCCTGGCCCCTTCTTTCGGAAGAGACTCAGGTGAGCCGTCAGATGTTCAGTGTTTCTTCGTGGAGAGTGCGATCAGCCCTGACGCTGCTTGTGGCGCGGGTTCTCGCAGATCACCATGACGCGTCCGTGGCGACGAATCACCTTGCACTTGTCACAGATCCTCTTCACGCTCGGGTTGACCTTCATTGTTGAAGCTCTACTTCCAGTCTCTGAACGTGATGTGTGCATTGCTGTATTGAATTGTTCGCATCGCAAGCGATGCTCACTTGTAGCGGTAGACGATGCGCCCGCGGCTGAGGTCGTACGGAGACAGCTCCACCACGACCCGATCCTCAGGGAGGATACGGATGTAGTGCTGGCGCATCTTGCCGCTGATGTGTGCGAGGACCTTGTGGCCGTTGGCCAGCTCCACGCGGAACATCGCGTTGGGCAGCGCCTCGACCACGGCGCCCTCCATCTCGATGACGCCTTCCTTTTTCGCCATGACCTCTTCTTCGCTCGACTCGTCTGGTGCCGGCTCCGCAGCGCACGCAAGCCCCGCCCGCCTGAGCGGGCCCCATCGTGTCTGGGACAGGGAAGAACGCGGCCGAACAGCCGACAGGCAAGTCTACGCCGGTCGGGTCGCCGGATTCAAATCGCCCATCTCGTCACGGGCGCACCACCAGCCCCTTGCCCCCGGTCGGTCCGGTGACGGCCGCGCCGGCCGGCGTACGGACGAGGGTCGGCGGGACCATCCGCTCGGTCTCTCGTCGAAGCGATCCGCCACGAGGACAACTCCCGAACCGCTGCTGAGGCTGTCGCTCATCGTGTCGCCCGTCACGTCCACGGTGCCGCGGACCTTGCCGGACCGGACATCCCACAACGCGGAGTAGGCGAGGACCCGCGTCGGCCCGAAGGTGAAGCCCTGACGGCCGGCAACTGTGCGCGACGCAGAATCGCGAGAAGAGCTCTGGTCAGTCGTTGTTGTCGAGCTGGCTGTCCATCCAGGCGCGACGCTCGTCCATCCAGTCCTCGAGGTAGCCCACGTCAGCGTTCCACGAGTTCCTGATCACCTGGAACTGGCTGATCTTGGAGTCGTGGTTCCACTTCTTGTAGTTCTCCTCGGCCGACTCGGCGATGGCACCTTGGTTGACGCCGATGAACACCGACGGGTCGATGTCCTGGTCGACCTGGTTCCATCGATTCTTGACCGCGGCGCGGAACTCCGGGTCCTCGTTGAGCCGGTTGAACCAGGTCTTGGACGACTGCTGGGCAGAGACACCGAGGTTGTTCCGCAAGTACCAGCTGCTCGGGCTGACGACGTTGCCGGCGCGGTTGGCCGAGCCCATCGCCAGGTCGAAGTCCCACAGCGGGCCCATGCGCAGCTTGCCGTCCCCGTCGTCGCCCGTTCCGTCTCGGCGCGGCTTGTACATGTAGACGCTGGCCCACATGTTGCCGTCGACCGGCTTCATGTACTCCATCGCGATGTAGTAGTCGACGGCCGACGCCTTGTCGATGCAGGACTCCCAGCCGTTGTCGTTGTCGTCGGTGAAGTTGCTACTGAACAGCTTGTCGTCGCAGCTGTTCACGTAGTTGCGGATGTACCTGAACTGATCGTCGCTGATGCCGTCGGGATCCTCGGGATCCTCCGGCTCCTTCACCCCGATCCAACCCCGCGTGCCAAGGTCGAAGTTCATGTCGGCGTCGTGGCGGAAGTCCCACTCGAGGATGTACCCGCCGGAGATCTTGGGCTGGGTCTGCTCCGTGGCGTCATCGCCGTTGAGCTCGTGGATCGGGACCCGTCCGCCCTCGGCCGGCGTGTCGTTGTCGGCCGTGATGCGCTCCACGAGCGTGTACGAGCCGCGGTAGGAGCCGTTGACGTACAGGTCGACCGGCACCTGGTCAGGGGTCCAGGCTAGATTGCTGAACTGCTTGCCGACGTGGTACGCGACGGCGTTGCGCAGCAGCGATCGGTCGTAGTGGTTGGCCACGAGCGCCCACTTCGAGCTGTCGCCCATGTTGCAGAGGTTCTTCTTGTCGCCGAGCTTGAGGGTGAAGCCCTTCTTGGCGAACGTCCACGAGTAGTTGCCGCGGCCCTTCATCTCGGCCTTCTCCTCTTCGCCCGGGCCCTGGACCGCACCTTCGTCGTCGCAGTTGAAGGCACCGCCCTTCATGGCGAACTCGCCGTCGAAGTACTTGGTGCGGGTGTCGACGGGCTCGCCGTCGTTGGAGTTGAAGTGGAAGGTGGCCAGCCCGGTGTCCTTGTCGAGCAACGGACCTGCGTACGTCACGTTGTTGGTGGTGGCCATGCCGTTGCTGCGGGCGCGGTACCGGTGCTCCACCTCCAGCGGGTCGGAGATGTAGAAGTTGGCCACACCGCTGGAGTTCTGAGTGGCGGTCTCGATGGTCTTCCAGACGTCGTCCTTGATCGTCTTCACCTGGAGCTCTGCCTCCGCGCCCGGCCGCGCGGGCACGAAGGTGGCCCTGGCCCGGGCATCCTGGTCATCGGAGCCTGCCGGGGTGAACTTCGGGTCGAGCAGGGCGCTGCTTGCCACCGGGTCGACGGTCTGCACCTCGGTGCACTGTCCGGCGCTGGTGCGAGCGAAGAGCTGCTGGGTGCCGTTGACCTCGTAGTTATTCAGGTACGCATTGCCCAGCCGGTTGCTCTCGTCGAAGCCCACCGGGGTGAAGGTGTCACCGCTCTTGCGGAAGAAGGTGACGTTGAGGAAGTCCTGGTCGCTGGGGAAGAAGCCCTTGAGGGTGACGGCCTGGCCGTCGGCGACGACGGTCGGGTCGGTGGAGAAGTCGCCGGTCTGGCCGCACGTGTCGAACGAGACGGCGCTCCGGTCGAGCAACACCAGCTGGGTGAACTCTCCTCCGGCTCCGCCAGTACGGGCGAAGACCCGCACACGGTCGCCGATGGTGTAGTCGGTGAAGTACGCGTTGCCCAGGCTGTTGGCGACGTCGGTGCCGATGGAGTCGTACTCCTCGCTGCCCACGAAGGTCTCCTCGAAGAAGGTGACGGTGGCACCGGCCTCCCCACTCGGGAAGTTCGCCAGGAACTCGACCTTCTGGCCCCTGTAGTAGGTCCCGGGCCGGACCGAGAGGTCACCGGTCCCAGCGCCGGGGAAGGGGATGCTGCTCAGGGCCGAGTTCGCGGCCGGCACGCTCAGGAAGACGGCTGCCAGGCTCAGCGCTGCAAGAGTGGTTGGGAGTCTTCTGATCATCACGTTCCCCGTCGACAATCGAGCTTCAGCACCAGATGATCGGCGCCATTGGCCTCGCACGGCAGGCAGATGAACCCCCCGGACGACCCATCCATGGAACCTCATGCTGAAGATGTTGTCAGGAGAACTCAGAAACTAGTTCCGCGACACACCTTTCGACGTCAGTTACAGCTGGCCGTTCATCCAGCCGCGACGGCTCTTCATCCAGCTCTTGAGGTACTCGACCTCGGCGGAGAACGAGCCCTTCACGACCTGGTACTTGCTGAGATGCTCCTTGACGCTCCACTTCTTGAAGTTCTCGTTCGCGGACTCCTGGATGAGCAACTTGTACTCGTCGATGAAGCTCGACTGGCTCAGCTGCGGGTAGACCTCGTTCCAGCGGGCCCGGACGGCGCTTCGGAAGTCCGGGTCCTCGTTGAGCCGGTTGAACCAGGTCTTGGACGACTGCATGGCCGAGACGCCGAGGGAGTTGCGCAGGTACCAGCTCCGCGGGCTGACGACGTTGCCGGCACGGTTGGCCGAGCCCATCGCCAGGTCGAAGTCCCACAACGGTCCGAAGAACAGCTTTCCGTTGCGCTGCTTGTACATGTAGACGCTGGCCCACATGTTGCCGTCGACCGGCTTCATCAGCTCCATGCCGATGTAGTAGTCGACCGCCGAGTTGATGTCGATGTACTTGCGCCAGCCGTCGGAGTTGCTCTGGAAGTTACCTCCGAACAGCACGCTGTCGGTCTTGTCGACGTAGCTGTTGATGTAGCTGGACTGAGCACTCGTGATGCCTTCGGGATCTCCCGGATCCTCCGGCTCCTTGATGCCCACGGACCCGCGGTCGCCCGCATGGATGTTCACGTCGGCGCCGCGACGGAAGTCCCACTCGAGGATGTAGCCACCGCTGACATTCGGCTGCCGGTTGTCCTCTCCGTCGTCACCGGGACCCTTCAGCTCGGGGATGTCCACGCGTTCGTCGTCGACCGTGATGCGCTCGATCAGGATGTACGAACCGCGGTAGGACCCGTTGACGTAGAAGTCGATGGGCTTGGACTTCGGCGTCCACGCCAGCTCGGTCAGGGCCTTGCCGACGTTCCCGGCGACGACGTTGCGCATGAGCGACTTGTCGTAGTGGTTCGCGACGAAGGCCCATTTCTTGCTCTTGCCCATGCCACAGAGGTTGAGGCCGTCCTTGAGCTTGAGCGTGAACGACTTCTTGGCGAACGTCCACGAGTAGTTTCCGCGGCCCTTCATCTCCGTCTTCGGCGTCGTGGTCACGGCACCGCAGCCGGCGCCGGGCGTCATCGAGAACTCACCCTCGAAGTAGCGCGTTCGGGTGTTGACCGAGTCGCCCTCGTAGGAGTTGAAGTACACCTGTGACAGGCCGGTGGCCTTGGACGGCAGCGGCGCCGCGAACGTCACGGTGTTCGAGACGACGCCCCCACTGACGGCGCGATACTCATGCGAGACCTCACGCGGGTCGGAGATGCTGAACGTCGTCTGGCCGGTCGAGCTCTGCGTGCTGGTGGCGATCGTCTCCCACCTCGGGGTCGGGGTCTCGTTCGTCTCGGTGGTCTCGATGGTCCGCAGCTGGAGCGACGTCTTCTGTCCGCGCACTGCGGGAGTGAAGGTCGCGGTGGCCGACTTGCCACTGCCCGTGATGGGCGCGAGGACACCCTGCTCTGCGGCCGCCGTGAGATCGGAGACGAGATCCTCCGCAGCGTCGGCCGGATTCGGCTCGTCAGCGTTGGACGGAGCCCCGCGCAAGCCGGAGTTTCCTCCGCCCCACGGGTTCGGATCGGGCTCCTCGGCCGTGGACGAGCTGACCGAGGCGAGTAGTGCGAACACCGTCATGACGACGATCAGCGCGCTCTTGAGTGGTTTCATGCGTGAGTCCCCCGCGGATTCAGAGTGCCGTCAGAACCAGACGTCCCGGGCTGCTCGGCACAGACCACCGCCATCATCGTGCCCTGCTACGCCGAGACGCAACCCCCGGGTCGATTCTGGCGAGTCGCGGGTGGACGTGGCAGACCCCCGGAACCGTGGTTCCGGGGGTCGGCGACCTGGGCCTTGCCAGCGGTCAGCTACCCGGAACCTGACCGTCGATCCAGCTCTTGCGCCCGTTGGCCCACGTCCTCACGTAGCTCACGTCCGAGCTGAACGAACCCTTGCAGACCTGGAACTCACTGATGTTGCACTTGTAGCCCCACTTGCTGTAGTTCGCCGTTGCCGAGCTGTTGAGGATCGACTTCTGCGTATCGAGGAACGAGCCCGGGCTGAGCGTCCCGTTGACCTCGTTCCACCGCGCATTCACGGCCGCCCGGAAGTCCGGATCCTCGTTGAGCCGGTTGAACCACGTCTTGCTCGACTGCTGAGCGGAGACCCCGAGGTTGTTCTTGAGGTACCAGCTCGACGAGCTGACCACGTTGCCGGCCCGGTTGGCCGAGCCGACCGCGAGGTCGAAGTCCCACAGCGGACCGAGGCGCAGCTTGCCCTCTCGAGGCTTGTACATGTAGACGCTCGCCCACATGTTGCCGTCGACCGGCTTCAGATACTCCATCGCGAGGTAGTAGTCGACTGCGGAGGCTTGGTTGATGCAGCTCTTCCAGCCGTTGCTCTCGCTGGTGAAGTTGCTGCCGAACAGCTTGTTGTCGCAGTCGTTGACGTAGTCGGTGATGTAGTTCTTCTGCGTGTTGCTGATGCCCTCGTCGGTCTTTTCGTTCTCGCGGGTGTACTCGAACTCCGGCTCCTTGATGCCGAGCAGGCCGCGGGGGCCGATGTCCATGTACGTGTCAGGAGCGCTCGAGTCATTGTCGGCGGCACGGAAGTCCCACTCGACGACGTACCCGCCGGTCAGTCCGGTACCGGACTGCTCCGCGGGGTCGTCGCCGTTGAGCTCGTGGATGTTGACGCGATCGGCGTAGGTGTCCGGTGGGTCCTCGGTGGCATTCTGCACCGATCCCTGGATGGAGATCCGCTCGATGAGCAGGTACGAGCCCCGGTACGAGCCGTTGACGAACAGGTCGACCGGGTGGGACTTGGGAGCCCAGGCCATGTTGTCGAACTTCGAGCCGATGTAGCCGGCCAGGCTGTTGCGCAACAGGGACTTGTCGTAGTGGTTGGCGATGAGCGCATACTTCTTGCTCACGCCGAGGCCGCACAGACTCGTCTTCTTGTCGATGTTGAGTGAGTACGACTTCTTCTCGAACGTCCACGAGTAGTTGCCGCGGCCCTTCATCCTCGACTTCGACATGGGCTTCGTCTGGTCGGTGGGTGTCGCTGCGCAGCCAGTGCCCCCGGTCATGATGAACTCGCCCTCGAACCAGCGCGTCCGTGTGTTGACCGAGTCGCCCTCGTAGGTGTTGAAGTGCAGCCTGGACAGCCCGGTGCTCGGTGACGCCTTCAGCGGGGCGGCGAAGCTGAGCTCGTTGGAGTTGGTGCCGCCTGAGGTGGCTCGGTACGTGTGCTTGACCTCCAACGGGTCGGCAACGGTGAACGACGTGTTGCCCGAGCCGCTCTGGGTGCCGGTGTCGAGGGTGGTCCACGGGCCCTTGCAGTCCTTCTGGCTGACGCTGTCGTCGAACGGGCCCGTCTCGGGATCGGTCTCGTTCGTCTCGTAGGTGCAGATCTCCCGGACCTGCAACCTTGTCTGCTGGCCACTCGTGGCCGGGCTGAATGTCGCCGCGAAGGTCTTGCCACCGTCCGTCGAGGTGTCCAGGACGGCAGTCCCCGGGGGCGGACCAGCGACACCGGTGAGAGTCTTCACCTCGGTCTGGTGGCCGTTCTCGTCGTCCTCGGCGTAGTACTTGCGGGCACCTTCGTCGATCTCCGGGTGGAAGTACGCGTTGCCGTTGGTGTTCGCGGAGGGATCGACTTCGTCGACCTCGTAGGTGTTCGAGCCGGCGGCAATCTCCTTGTACAGGGTGACCGAGTGTCCGGCCGTGGTGCTCTGGAAGTTCGCCAGGATCTCGATCGTCTCGCCGGTCGTGTATGAGCCACCGTCCGGCCGCAAAGTGAGGTCGGCACCGTCATTGTCGAGATTGTCGGGCGGAGCGTTGAGGCTCACGGCCGTCGACGCTGCGGCGAGTGACGCCAGCAGGGCGAACGTCGCCAGGATCACGACAAGGCTGCTCTTGATGGTCTTCATAACGATACGTCCCCCAGGGGGTAGAAGTGACGGCCGGTGCCACTGGTGCGCTGGCAGGCATTCGACCCGGCCAATGATGCCCCATGCAGGATCAACGCGTCCAAGGAACCACTGGAAAACCAGGGGTGAATTCATGGTGGCCGAGTCACGGCCCGTATCGGTCGATGAGCCGGGAAAGCACGATCGACGTGTTCGTGTGACCCACGTTCGCGGTCTCGTCGCGCACCCGCTCGAGGGCCCGCTCGAGGTCGCGGACATCGCGCGCCACGATGTGCAGGATGGCGTCGGCCGGCCCCGACACCGTGGCGGCCACGTGGACCTCCGGGACCTTGCCGAACGACGCCCTGAGCTCGTCCGGCGACACGGCGCCCTGGCAGTGCACCTCGACGTAGGCCTCGGTGGTCCAGCCCATGTGGTCTGGGTCGATCACCACGGTGAAGCCGCGGATCACCCCGTCGGCCACCAGACGGTCCACCCGGCGCTTCACGGCCGGTGCCGACAGACCGACGTGATCACCGATCGCGGCGTATCCCGCGCGGCCGTCCTCCAGCAGGTGGTCGAGGATCTTGCGGTCGAGAGCATCCATGCCTCCATCGTCGCAAGAAATCTCCACGAGTGACCAATTCACGCAAGAAATCGTGCCATCAATAGAAGATTTCGGGTTCGTCATGCACGGAACTGCCGAACTACCATTGATTCATTGCACCCATCACGAAGGAGGCCACGTTGACGATCATCGACACCCGCACCCGCCTGGCGCCGTACTCGACGACGCGGCGACAGGCCCGCACCCGGCACTACGTGATGTGCGCACCCACCCACTTCGCCGTCGAGTACGCGATCAACCCGTGGATGGATCCGACCGTCCCGGTCGACGCCGAGCGCGCGACCATGCAGTGGGACCTGCTGCGTCACGCCTTCCTCGGGCTGGGCCACCGCGTCGACGTCATCTCCCCCGTAGCCGGCCAGCCGGACATGGTCTTCGCCGCCAACGGCGGACTGACCGTGGGCGGCCGCTCATACGGCGCCCGTTTCCGCCATTCCCAGCGCGAGGACGAGGCCGAGGCCTTTGCGGACTTCCTGCGGGCGCAGGGACTCGACGTCACCGAGCCCACGCACGTGAACGAGGGTGAGGGCGACTTCCTCGCGCTGCGGTCGATGATCCTGGCCGGCACCGGCTTCCGCACCTCATTGGAGGCGCACATCGAGGCGGCCGGCGCAGTCGATCGTCCCGTCGTGTCGCTGGAGCTGGTCGATCCGCGTTTCTACCACCTCGACACCGCGATCGCCGTGCTCGACGACGGTGGCGGCGACTCCCCCGCAGACATCGCCTACTTCCCCGGCGCGTTCAGCGCGCACAGCCGGCGTACGCTGCGCGAGCTCTTCCCTGACGCCGTCAAGGTGTCCGAGCTCGACGCCCTGGTGCTCGGTCTCAACGCCGTGAGCGACGGCCTCAACGTCGTCCTCCCCGTCGCGGCCATCGAGTTCGCCGAGACGCTGCGCAGCCGTGGCTACGTCACCGTGCCGGTGGAGCTCGGCGAGCTGCTCAAGTCCGGCGGCAGCGTCAAGTGCTGCACCATGGAGCTGCACGCCTGATGAGCGGCACCGAGCGCGCTCTACGCGCGAGCGTGCCGCCGGACGCTTCTCGCTGACGCTCGTCGGCCCGGCTCACCAGGCGATCATCCGGCGCGCCAGCTCCGGTCCGGCGTCCTCCTGGATGAAGTGACCGCCGCGGATGCGGTCGTGCGGCTGCCCCTGCGCGCCGGGGACGTGGGCGATGAGCGGCCCGTCGCCCTTGCCGAGGATCGGGTCATTCCTGCCGAAGATCGCCAGGAACGGCCGCTCGAACCGCCCCAGAGCCTCCCAGGCGGCTCGGTTCGCCGGGACGGCAACATTGTCGGCATCAGTTGGGACGAGCCGGGGGAAAGCGCGAGCTCCGGCCTGGTACTTGGATGACGGGAACGGCGCGTCGTACGCGGCACGCACGTCGGGGCCGACCTTCGTGACGGTCGCGCCCTGAACGAGGCGCCCTGCGGGAAAGACCGGCGTCCAGCGCGCGAATGCCCGCCAGGCCCTGAACGCAAGCGGCGTGCCGTGGTGGGCGGTCGGAAGGAAGCCGTTGCTGATGACGATGCGCGCGAACCGTTCGGGTTGCTCCCCGGCGATCCTCAGCCCGATGAGCGATCCCCAGTCCTGCCCGAACAAGGTGATGCCGTCCACGCCGAGGGTGTCCAACCAGCTGGTGACCCAGTCGACGTGGCGCTGGTACGTGTAGTCGGCGATCGCCGCCGGTTTGTCGGACTTGCCGAACCCGATCAGGTCGGGCGCGAGCACGCGGTAGCCGGCCTCGACGAGCGGCGGGATCATCGTTCGGTAGAGGTAGCTCCACGTCGGTTCGCCATGGAGCAGCACGATGACGGCCCCGTCACGCGGGCCTTCGTCGACGTAGTGCATCCGCAGGGTGCTCCCGTCCCCGGAGTCGAGGGAGACCCAGTGCGGTTCGAACGGATAGCCGGGAAGATTTTCGAACCGCTCGTCCGGCGTACGGATGACATCCATGACGTCACTGTAGGGCGGCCAACGCGGCCTCTCCCCCGTCGAGCGCGGTGAGGACCCAGATGCCGGCTTCGGTGATGGCGAAGGTGTGCTCGAAGTGCGCCGACCATGAGCCGTCGGTGGTGACGGCGGTCCAGCCGTCGGCGAGAACCCGCGTTTCCGGAGATCCCAGTGTCACCATCGGCTCCACGGCCAGGGCGAGACCGCGCACGAGCCTCGGCCCGCGAGTGCGACCGACGACGTTGGGCACGTCGGGCGGCTGATGCATGGCCGAGCCGATGCCGTGGCCGGTGAAGCCCTCGACGATGCCCCACTGATGCGCACCGTCGCCCTGCGAGCGCACGTAGGTCTCGACCGCGTTGCTGATGTCGGCGACGCGACCGTCGATCGAGGCGGCCGCGATGCCACGCCACATGGCCTCCTCGGTGATGCGCAGGAGCTCGGTGACCTCGTCCGACACCGAGCCCACGGGCACCGTGATGGCTGCGTCGCCGTGCCAGCCGTCGACGATCGCGCCGCAGTCGATGGAGACGATGTCTCCGTCGCTGAGCGTGCGTCGACCGGGTATGCCGTGCACGACCTCATCGTTGACCGACGTGCAGATGACACCTGGAAAGGCCCCCGCCCCGGACGGGTCTTGCGCACCGTAGCCGAGGAAGTTCGACGTCGCGCCCTGCTCGCGGATGGTGTCGTGAGCCAGGGTGTCGAGCTCGCCGGTCGTGACGCCGGCGGTGGCGGCGTAGCGCAGGACCTCGAGCGTGCGTCCGACCACGAGCCCGGCCTCGCGCATCACCGCGATCTGTTCGGGCGTCTTGATCTCGACACCCGAGCCGAACAAGCCCACCAGCTAGCCTTCGAGTGCCCCCGGCACCGGAGGCGCCTCGAGCGCACTGTCGATCCGTCGGGCGACCTCGTCGACGTCGCCCATGCCGTCGACCTCACGAAGCAGGCCGCGCTCGTCGTAGACCTTGAGCAGCGGCGAGGTCTCGCCGGCGTAGACCTCTTGCCGGTACCGGATGACCTCTTCGGTGTCGTCGGCCCGACCGCTGGTCTCGGCCCGCTTGAGCAGCCGGGCGATGAGCTCCTCGGGGTCGACCACGAGGGCGACCACGACGTCGAGCGGACGATCGAGCGCGTCGAGGATTGCGTCGAGCGTCTCGACCTGGTCGACGGTACGGGGATAGCCGTCGAGGATGAACGACTCGGCATCCTCGCGGGAGATGCGCTCCTCGACCATGGCGTTGGTGATCTCGTTGGGCACGTACTCGCCCGCGTCCATGTACCGCTGAGCCTTCTGCCCGAGCTCGGTCTGGTCCTTGACGTTGGCGCGGAAGATGTCGCCAGTGGAGATGTGCGCGGCGCGGATGCGCTCGGCGAGTGCCTCCGCCTGGGTGCCCTTGCCCGCGCCCGGCGGGCCCATCATGATCAGACGCATCAGCGCAGGAAGCCTTCGTAGTTGCGCTGCTGAAGCTGGCTCTCGATCTGCTTCACGGTGTCGAGGCCGACGCCGACGATGATGAGGATGGTGGTGCCGCCGAACGGGAAGTTCTGGCTCGCGTCGACCAGTGCGATGGCGACCATCGGGATCAGCGAGATGAGTCCGAGATACAGCGCGCCGGGCGCGGTGATACGGCTAAGCACGTAGGCGAGATAGTCCTGCGTCGGACGTCCGGCGCGGATGCCCGGGATGAAGCCGCCGTACTTCTTCATGTTGTCGGCGACTTCTTCGGGGTTGAACGTGATCGCGACGTAGAAGTACGTGAAGAAGATGATCATCGCGAAGTACAGAGCCATGTAGTACGGGTGGTCACCCTTGACGAGGTAGGCGTTGATGAAGTTCGACGCCGGCCCGCTCGGCTGGAACTGCGAGTACAACGCCGGCAGGTACATCAGGCTCGCGGCGAAGATGACCGGGATGATGCCGGCCTGGTTGACCTTGAGCGGGATGTACGTGGACGAGCCGCCGAACATGCGACGCCCGACCATCCGCTTGGCGTATTGGACGGGAATGCGGCGTTGTGCCTGCTCAATGAAGATGACGCCGGCGACTACGACGAGTCCCACCATCAGCACGATGAGGAAGGTCGTCCAGCCCTTCTGCTGCTTGATGAGCCACAGCGCGCCGGGGAAGGTGGCGACGACCTGGGTGAAGATCAGGATCGACATGCCGTTGCCGATGCCGCGATCGGTGATGAGCTCGCCGAGCCACATGATGACCGCCGTGCCCGAGACCATCACGAGGACGATCAGCAGGTACGCGGCGATGGAGTTCGTGTCGTACATCAGGTCGCCGCACTCGGCGCCGCCGAACAGCTGACCACTGCGTGCCAGCGCCACGATGCCGGATGCCTGCAGGATCGCGAGCCCGAGCGTCAGGTATCGGGTGTACTGCGTGATCTTGGCCTGCCCGGCCTGACCCTCCTTCTTGAGGGTCTCGAGCCGCGGAATGACCACGACGAGAAGCTGCAGGATGATGCTCGCGGTGATGTACGGCATGATGCCGAGCGCGAAGACCGTCAGCTGCAGCAGCGCGCCACCGGAGAAGACGTTGATGAGCGCGAACAGACTGCTGTTCTCGCCCTCGGAGGCAAGCTGGACGCATTCCCGGACATTGGCGACGTCGATGCCGGGCGCCGGCATGGTGGATCCGATGCGGAACAGGACCACGACGCCGAGGACGAAGAGGATCTTGCGTCGCAGGTCCGGTGTACGGAACGCATTGACGAAAGCGCTGAGCACTATCGTTCTCCTCTTGTCGGCTGGTCGTGGGCGACTCTACGGAATGGTCGTTTCGAAAGGGTTAATGACCCCTGCGTCACAGCTGGGTGACGCTACCGCCTGCCGCTTCGATCTTGCTCCGGGCTGAGCCGGAGAAGTGGTGCGCCGTGACCTGGACCGCGACCGAGAGGTCGCCGCCGCCGAGAACCTTGACGCGGCGGCCCTTGCGAACCGCGCCCGCGGCGACCAGTGCGTCGACGTCGACGGTGCCGCCCTTGGGGAAGAGCGCGCCGAGTCGGTCGACGTTGACGACCTGGTACTCCTCGCGGAACGGGTTCTTGAACCCCTTCAGCTTGGGCAGGCGCATGTGGATCGGGATCTGTCCGCCCTCGAAGCCTGCAGGCACTTGGTAGCGGGCCTTGGTGCCCTTGGTGCCGCGACCAGCGGTCTTGCCCCTCTTGCCGCCCTCGCCGCGACCCACACGGATCTTGGCCTTCTTGGCGCCCGGGGCGGGGCGCAGGTGATGAAGCTTGAGCGTCATGTCAGTTCGCCTCCTCATCAGGCAGAGTCTTGACGTCCACGAGGTGCGGGATGGAGGCAACCATGCCGCGGATCTCGGGACGATCGTCCTTGACGACGACGTCGCCGATTCGCTTGAGACCCAACGAGCGCAACGTGTGCCGCTGGTTCTGGTGCCGGCCGATGCCGGACTTGATCTGGGTGACCTGGAGCTTCGTCATGAGGCACCCGCACCAGCTTCGGCCTTGGCTGCTTCAGCCTCGGCGATGCCTTCCTTGCCGGCACGAAGCAGGGCCGCCGGAGCGACCTCCTCGACCGTAAGGCCGCGGCGCTGGGCCACCATCTCCGGGGACTCCAGCGTCTTGAGAGCGTCGACGGTGGCGTGCACGATGTTGATCGCGTTCGACGAACCGAGCGACTTGCTCAGCACGTCGTGCACTCCCGCGGCCTCGAGCACGGCGCGCACCGGACCACCGGCGATGACACCGGTACCGGGCGAGGCCGGACGCAGGAAGACGACGCCGGCGGCCTTCTCACCCTGGACCGGGTGCGGGATGGTGCCCTGGATGCGCGGGACACGGAAGAAGCTCTTCTTCGCCTCCTCGACGCCCTTCGCGATCGCGGTGGGCACCTCCTTGGCCTTGCCGTAGCCGACACCGACCATGCCCTCGCCGTCGCCGACGACCACCAGGGCGGTGAAGCTGAAGCGCCGGCCACCCTTGACGACCTTGGCGACGCGGTTGATCGCGACGACCCGCTCGACGAACTGGCTCTTCTCGGCCTGGCCGCCGCGACGGTCGTCGCGGCGATCACGGCGTTCGCCGCCGCCGCCCCCGGCGCCACCGCCGGGGCCTCGACGCTGTGGTC
>NZ_JBOHDT010000039.1:0-27262 GCF_050700635.1 Aeromicrobium sp. | reverse complement strand
CCACATGCACGCTTCAGACGACTTCGCCAGAATCCTCGGAGTCGTCGCCGCCGTCGATATTCCACTTGAGCTGGAACTCGACCTCTTCCTCGTCGTCACCACGCTCGTGCTCGATCGAGAACTGGGCATGCTTGGGCACCCGAAACCGTTCCCCTGCGATCTGGATGCGGAACGAATCGGCCTTCTCGAGAGCGTCCGCGAGGCGGCGCAGCTTCGCCACTACGTGTGCGGTCTCGTAGATGCGTTCAATGTCTCGAGATCCCTTAGCCATGCCGTGATCCTACGCAGACGTTGCCAAGGCACGCGCCCCTCGCCGAGACCTCACCGGGCGGTCGCATGGATGGACGAACCATTGCTCAAGAGCTCGCGGCGCCGTCTCGGAGCTTCTGCATCACCTTGTCGAGGCTGAAGCTGGCCGGCTCCTGTCGGGGCGGGTACTCCGCGAAGCTCTGGACCAGCCGTGCGACGTAGGCCTGCGCGGGAATGAAGATCCAAGCGTGGTCGAGCAGCCAGTCGTAGTAGGTGTTGGAGGTGATGTCGGCTCGTTCGTGGGGATCGGTGCGCAGGTTGAAGAGCTTCGGGACGCGGAGCGGTGTGTAGGGCTCGGCCCAGATCCTGATGGTGCCGGTGGCGCGCTGCTCCATGAAGACGAACTTCCAGTTGTCGTAGCGCAGAGCTGTGAGGTCTCCGTCGTCGGACACGTAGAAGAAGTGCTGTCGCGGGCTCTGAGAGGCCGCCCCGGTGATGTAGTCGAGCTGGTTGTGCCCGTCGAGATGAACCTTGTACGTCGTACCGTTCAGGTCCGCTCCCGCCTTCAGCCGGCCGGCTGCGTCGGCGTCCCCCGCCGCGGCCAGAAGGGTGACGAACCAGTCGTTGTGGCTGACGATGCCGTTGAGCACCTGTCCAGGCGGGACGTGACCGGGCCAGCGCACCATGGCCGGCACGCGGTACGCGCCTTCCCAGTTGGAGTTCTTCTCGTTGCGGAAGGGCGTCATGCCGGCGTCGGGCCAGGTGTTCATGTGTGGGCCGTTGTCGGTGGAGTACATGACAATCGTGTTGTCCGCCAATCCATTGGCATCCAGGTAGTCCAACACCTGACCCACGAGCTCATCGTGGTCGACCATCGTGCCGTGGTACTCCGACTGCCAGCGGCCGGCCTTGCCGCGGCTGCCGTCCTTGATGTGGGTGCGGAAGTGCATATGGGTGGTGTTCAGCCAGACGAAGAACGGGGTGTCGCTGTCCTTGGCCCCGGTCATGAACCGCAGCGCCTCGGGCACGACCTCGTCATCGATGGTCTTCATCCGCTCCTTGGTGAGCGGGCCGGTGTCCTCGATGCGCTGGGTGCCGTCCTCGTTCGCCCAGGAGTGGATGACCCCGCGAGGGCCGAAGTTCTTCCGGAAGTCCGGGAAGTCCACCTCACTGGGGTAGTCGTCGAGCTCGGGCTCCTCCTCGGCGTTGAGGTGGTAGAGGTTCCCGAAGAACTCGTCGAACCCGTGGGCCGTCGGCAGGAACTCGTCGCGGTCCCCGAAGTGGTTCTTGCCGAACTGTCCGGTGCGATACCCGCGGGCCTTCAATGCCGTGGCGATCGTGGGGTCCTCGGCCCTCAGCCCGACATCGGCGCCTGGCATCCCGACCTTTGTCAGCCCCATGCGGAAGGGGTTCTGTCCGGTGATGAACGCCGCGCGGCCCGCCGTGCAGCTCTGCTCGCCGTAGTAGTCGGTGAACCTCACCCCCTCGGCCGCCAATCGGTCGATGTTGGGAGTGCGGTACCCCATCAGACCCTCGCTGTAGCAGCTGAGGTTGCTGACTCCGATGTCGTCGCCCAAATGATGAGGATGTTGGGCTGCTCGGGCATGCGTCCCTCCTTGGGCGTCCCTGACCCCACGGAGGGGTCGAACCCTCGGAACCTAATCCGTTGAGGACGCCCCGAGATCACCCGCAGCGGATGAAGGCGCCATGACCCAGCCCGTCAAGGATGACAGTGCGTAGGGACGGAGGAACTGCCATGGGTTGCTTGTTCGCGCTGTTCGCGGGGACCGAGCGACGTCAGGCGGACGGGTACCCGTCCAGAGGCTCGGGCGTGGTCACGTGAGCCAACAGTCGGCTGGTGCGAGGGAGCAGGTGACAACTCGTCGGTTGAGCAGGCTCAACCTCGTCGCCGCTGTCGCCTTCATCCTCGGCGGCAGCCTGTTCGCCCTGGGTGCGGTCTTCGCCCAGCTCGAGGTGGGCACACTGGCGACTGTCAACATCACCTACCTGGTCGGTGGGTGCTTCTTCAGCCTGGGTGGCTACGCCTCGATCCTGTTGGTCGTCAATGCCACCCGCGATGAGGGCCGTCGCGGCGCCGAGGAGCCGATGCGTTGGTGGAGTTACCAGCCACAACGGCGCGACTGGCTCAGTGCGGTCGTGCTGTTCATCGGCACGCTGCTGTTTGCGGTCAGCCTCCTGGCGGCTTTCGCCGAAGGGCTCACTCCCCGCCAGTCCAACGGATGGATCTGGATGCCCGACATCCTCGGCTGCGTCTGCTTCCTCGTGTCCGGCCACCTCGGGATGCTCCAGGTTGGCGCCGGTCACGTCGAAGTGCGCGTCCATGAGCTCGCCTGGTGGGTGGTGGCGACCAACCAGATCGGTTCAATACTGTTCTTCCTCGCCGGAATCGCGGCGTTCACGCGTCCGGCGACCTCCAATGCCCTTGACGCCGGACTCGTCAACTGGGGCACCTTCGCCGGCGCCTCCTGCTTCGCGCTGGCAGGGGTCATACAAGTGTTCGACAGGCCAACCTCGACAAGAACGGTGGTGCAGCACACGCCATGACCACACAGAGCCAGTCAGCAGCCGAAACGCTTTTCGGCAACCGATTCCTGACCGAGAGAGCCCCCTCGACATCCTTCCCGCAGAGCGGGATGCGCCCAACGGACGCCATGCGGCTGGTGGCCGAGGACCTCAACCTCGAAGGTGACCCGCAACGCAACCTGGCAACCTTCGTCACGACCTGGATGGAGCCGGAAGCGCAGCGGATCATCGCGGAGAACCTGCACCGGAATTTCATCGACCATGCCGAGTACCCGATCTCGGCTGAGGTCGAGCAACGCTGTGTCCGGATGCTGGCCGACCTCTTCAACGCTCCGGGCGCAACGACGGGGTGCCGCACCCAGGGGTCGTCCGAAGCGATCATGCTCGGCGCCTTGTCCCTGAAGTGGAAATGGAAGGAGCGCCGTCAGTCAGCAAACCTGTCGACAGACCGTCCCAACCTCGTGTTCGGAGGGGACGTCCACGTGGTCTGGGAGAAGTTCTGTCGCTACTTCGATGTCGAGCCACGGATCGTCCCGCTGGAGGAGAACAAGTACACGATCGGCCCCGAGGACGTGGAGCCACACCTCGACGAGAACACCATCGGCGTCGCAGCCGTTCTGGGCACCACCTTCACCGGGCACATGGACGACATCGTCGGCATCAACAACCTGCTGCTCGACACCAAGAACCAGCGCGAACTGGACATCCCGCTCCACGTGGACGGCGCCAGCGGCGCGTTCGTGTGGCCGTTCCTCTACCCCGACTCGCCGTGGGACTTCCGCCTCGAGCAGGTCCGCTCGATCAACGTCTCAGGGCACAAGTACGGGCTCGTCTACCCGGGAATCGGCTGGCTGATCTTCCGCGAGGAGTCCGACCTCGCCCAGGACCTGGTCTTCTACGAGAACTATCTCGGAAAGACTGACGCCACGTTCACCTTGAACTTCTCCACGGGCGCCGCGATGGTGCTGGCGCAGTACTACAACTTCGTTCGTCTCGGACGCGACGGGTACACCTACGTGATGAAGCAGATGCAGCAGAACGCCCAGGCTCTGGCGGCCAACCTACGCGACAGCGGCCGGTTCGAGGTGATCGGCGACGACGCGGAACAGCTTCCGCTGGTGGCCTTCCGGCTCTCCGGTGAGCACACCACGTACGACGAGTCCGACATCGCATGGCAACTGTCCGCAGAGCGCGGCTGGATGGTGCCGGCGTACACCCTCCCCCCCAACGCCGAACGGGTGAAGATCATGCGCGCGCTGGTGAAAGAGACCATGAGTCGCGAACAGGTCGAGCGCCTGACCGACGACATCGCAGACGCCTGCGCGACCCTCGACCAGAAGGGCGGAACTGCCCAAGTCGAACGCGAGCAGACCAAGATGGGCACCGGGTACTGACGTTCACTCCCGCCTCGCGGCGAGCCGGGCAACGAGCGGAGGCTAATCCGGAGCGCGGCCCGAATACTTCGTGACCATGTGGGAACCAGGGCCTTCGAGTTCAACCTCCTCTGACTCGCGTTACGCAGGTCAGAGGCGGTTCATGAGTCGGGCTGACAGGATTTGAACCTGCGACCCCGTGACCCCCAGTCACGTGCGCTACCAAACTGCGCCACAGCCCGTTTACCAGCGGCCACCCTACCCCAGCCCACCGGAGCATCAGGTGTCGCCCGACTACGCTCTCAAGCATGATGCGTGGGTGGGCGGTCGGCGGTCGGCCAGGAGGTCCTGGGCGGCTGGTGTCGGTCTCGCGGGACGTGCCGGAGCCCGCTGCCGACGAGGTCCTCGTGCGTGTGAAGGTGTGCGGCGTCTGCCGCACCGACCTGCATCTGGCCGATCATGACCTGGCGCCGAAGCGGCCCGAGGTGATCCCGGGTCACGAGGTGGTCGGTGAGGTTGTCGCGCTCGGTGAGAGTGCCACCCGTTTCTCCATGGGCGACCGGCTGGGCATCGCCTGGCTACGTCGCACCTGTGGCACCTGCAAAGAGTGCCGCAACGGTCAGGAGAACCTGTGCCGCTTCTCGGAGTACACCGGTTGGGACGCCGACGGCGGGTTCGCGGAGTACGCCGTGGTCCCAGAGGCGTTCGCGTACGAGTTGCCGGACGGCCCCTCGGACGAGGAGGTGGCGCCCCTGCTGTGCTCCGGCATCATCGGCTACCGGGCGCTCATCCGCACCAACGTTCCATCGAACGGGACCCTCGGAATCTACGGTTTCGGCGCGAGCGCGCACCTGACCGCACAGCTCGCCATCGCTGAGGGCCTCGAGGTGCACGTGGTGACGCGGGACGAAGGAGCCCGGCACCTCGCGATGGAGCTCGGGGCGGCCTCGGCATGTTCGTCTGATGAACGACCGCCGGTCGCCCTCGACGGTGCGATCCTCTTCGCGCCGGTCGGAAGTCTCGTGCCGGTGGCGCTGTCCGCGCTCGAACAGGGCGCGACCCTCGCGGTGGCAGGCATCCACCTCAGCGACATCCCAGCGCTGGACTACAAAGAGCATCTCTTCCGGGAACGCACGCTCACCAGCGTCACCGCGAACACGCGAGCCGACGGCGAGGAGCTGCTCGCCAAGGCTTCGGCACTCGATGTCCGGGCCCGCGTCACGTCCTACGCATTCGATGATGTCGACCAGGCGCTGACCGACCTGGCCGACGGCCGCATCACCGGTGCAGCCGTCGCTCGCATCGGCGAGGGGTGATCTCCCGGCGCGAGGCCGGCGAAAGATCAGTCGTACAGCCTATGGACTCCGCGCCGTTGCCCCATGAGACTGAAAGATGGCAAGGCTCACCAACGGTGAGATGGCACGCAAGAGAGGAAAGACGATGACGATTCAGATTGGGCACGACGCTCCCGACTTCGAGGCCGAGACCACGGAGGGCCGGATCCGTTTCCACGACTGGATCGGGGACTCCTGGGCCGTGCTGTTCTCGCACCCCAAGGACTTCACCCCGGTCTGCACGACCGAGCTCGGCTACATGGCGAAGATCAAGCCCGAGTTCGATCGGCGGAACGTGAAGGTGATCGGCCTCTCGATCGACTCCACCGGCGATCACGAGGGCTGGGCACGCGACATCGAGGAGACGCAGGGTCACGCCCCCAACTACCCGCTCATCGCCGACGACGATTTCAACGTCGCCAAGCTCTACGGAATGCTTCCGGCCGAGACGTCAGGCGATGCGAAGGGCCGGACGCCGGCCGACAACCAGACCGTGCGCAACGTGTTCGTCGTCGGTCCGGACAAGAAGGTGAAGCTGATCCTGGTTTACCCGATGACGACCGGGCGCAACTTCGACGAGGTGCTCCGGGTCATCGACTCGTTGCAGCTCACCGCCAACCACAAAGTGTCGACGCCGGTGAACTGGCGGCAGGGCGAGGACGTCATGATCGCCGGATCGGTGTCCGACGACCAGGCCAAGGAACTGTTCGGCGAGTGGGACGCGCCGAAGCCGTACATCCGCATCGTGCCGCAACCGGCCTGAACGGCCCACGCTTCGGTGCGGTCAGCGCCTCCGCTTCTGGCGTGGGCGCTGCTGGATGTGGATCGGTGACCCGACGAAGCCGAACTCCTCGCGGAGGCGGCGTTCGATGAAGCGCAGGTAGGACCCCTCGAGCTTGCCCGAGGTGAACAGGATGAACGTCGGCGGCGCCACGGATGCCTGCGTGCCGAACAGGATCTTCGACTGTTTGCCTCCCCGCACGGGGTGCGGATGCTCGGCCACCAGCCGGCCGAGGAAGGAGTTCAAGGCGCCCGTGCCGATCCGTGTCTCCCAACCGTCCAAGGCGGTGTCGAGAGCGCGGACCAGTCGGTCGACGTGCCAACCGGTCAGGGCGGCGACATTGATTTGCGGTGCCCAAGGAACCTGTACCAATTCACGGTCGATCTCGCGTTGCAGGTAGTAGCGACGCTCGTCGTCGACCATGTCCCACTTGTTGAAGGCGACGACGAGTGCGCGCCCGGTCTCGGCGACGGAGCTGATGATGCGCGTGTCCTGCTCGGTGAGCGGCTCGCTGGCGTCCACGATCATGACGGCGACCTCGGCGCGCTCGATCGCCGAGCTGGTGCGCAGGCTCGCGTAGTACTCGTGGCCGGATGCTTCACGGACGCGTCTGCGGATGCCCGCCGTGTCGATGAAGCGCCAGGTACGGCCGCCCAGCACCACCAGTTCGTCGACAGGGTCGACCGTGGTGCCGGAGACGTCGTCGACCACGACCCGGTCCTCCCCCACGAGCTTGTTGAGAAGGCTGGACTTGCCGACGTTCGGCTTGCCGACGATTGCCACGCGTCGTGGCCCGCCCACGACATCCCGCTCGGGGGGCGCCTCCGGGAGCGCCGCGAGCACGGCGTCGAGAAGGTCGCCACTGCCTCGTCCGTGCAGTGCCGAGACCGGATACGGCTCCCCCAGGCCCAGGTTCCAGAGCGAGGCGGCCTCGAGCTCGCCACGCTGGTCGTCGACCTTGTTCGCCGCGAGCACGACCGGCTTCTTGGCCTTACGAAGGATGCGCACGACCGCCTCGTCGGCATCGGTGATGCCGACCGTGGCGTCGACGACGAACATCACCGCGTCCGCGGCCTGGACGGCGATCTCCGCCTGTGCTGCGATCCGCTCGAACAGTCCTCGCGCGTCAGGATCCCAGCCGCCGGTGTCGACCACCGTGAAGTTGCGTCCGTTCCAGTCGGCGTCGTAGGTGACGCGGTCGCGCGTGACACCGGGGACGTCCTCGACGACCGCCTCGCGGCGGCCGATGATGCGGTTGACCAGCGTGGACTTGCCGACATTCGGCCGCCCGACCACCGCCAGCACGGGGACGGCGTCAGTCACTGGTCGAACCCGCGGGAAGTGGTCCGGGCAGCCCGCGCTTGGCGGCGCCCTTCGCCCAGGTGAGGTGCTTGCGCATGTGCTCGAGGATCTGCTCCGCGACGTCGTCGATCATCGCGGTCGAGCGCGGCCAAGGGGTCTCCGGAAACCGGATGGGCTCTCCGTAGACGACGTCGAGCCGCGCGCCCTTGGGTGGGCGTGACTCAGATGCCGCCCCAGGCTCCCGGGTACCGAAGATGGCGACCGGGACCACCGGTGCGCCGCTGATCAGCGCCAGCCAACCGACTCCGGTCTCGATGCGGCGCAGCTCTCCGTCACCGCGTCGACCCTCCGGGAAGGTGATGATCACCTGACCCGCAGCCAACGCATCGGCGGCGGTGCGCAGTGCTCCCACGTCGGTGTGATGCCGGTCGACCGGGATCTGACCGGCGTACTTCATCAGCCTCCCGGTTCGGCCGACGAAGAGCTCCCGCTTGACGAGGGCGTGGCCCGGGCGAGGCGCCTTCAGGAACAACAGGGGTCCGTCGAGCCAGCCGATGTGGTTCGCGGCGAGGATCACCGGCCCGTCCTCGGGGATTCGCCCCTCCCCGCGCTGGTTGACGTCCCAGCGACGGTCGAGCCATCTCGTCGCGAAACGCCGCACGGTCCGAAGCCCCCTCTCCGGCACCCCCCGTGGACCGGCGAACCGGCCGGTGGCCAGGATCAGATCGCTCACGACGCCCCTTCCCGGACGATGTCGTCGACGAGCTCGACGACTGCTTCGACCACCTGGTCCAGAGTCAGGTGGGTGCCGTCGATCAGCACTGCGTCCGGAGCCTTGGCGAGTGGCGAGGCCGTTCGGGTGGAGTCGATCTGGTCGCGTCGGGCGAGATCCTCCGCCGTGGTGCCGGGGTCGAGGATGCCCAGCTCGGCTGCCCGTCGGGCGGCCCGGGCGGCCGGGTCGGCGACGAGGTAGACCTTGACCGGCGCATCGGGGGCAACAGCAGAGCCGATGTCGCGACCTTCGACGACGATGCCGCCCGAGGACGCCCCGATCGTCGTGCGTTGAAGGCGGACGAGCATCTCGCGCACCTGCGGCACGGCTGCGACCAGGCTGACGTTCGCCGTGACGTCGGCTCCCCGGATGGGACTGGAGACATCCTGACCGTCCACCTCGATCGTTGGTGCCCGCGGGTCGGTGCCGGACCGGATCGCGATGGACTCGGCAGCGCGCGCGATGGCCTCGGGATCATGCAGATCCGTGCCGCGCTGCAGCAACGCCCAGGTCATCGCGCGGTACATCGCGCCGGTGTCGAGGTAGTTCAGGCCCAAGCGGTCTGCGACACCGCGGGCGGTGCTCGACTTGCCTGATCCCGACGGTCCGTCGACGGCGACCACGAGGCCAGAGCGCTCGGGTCTAGGGCTCACGGGTGCGTCCTCCTCGTTCAGCGGTATGCGGGCCAGCCGCGGGCGGTCAGGGCTTCGACAAGTACGTCGGCACGATCGGCGAGGACCGCGATCTCGACGAGGCCGACCGGACGACCCAGTTCGTGGTCGATCCGGAGATCCTCGATGTTCACTCCAGATTCTCCCGTATGGGCCATGAGCCTGGACAACTCGCCCGGGTGATCGGCGATCGGCACGAAGACGGTGGCGAACTCGATCGGCCGTTCACCGTGCTTGCCCGGGATGAGTCGGGTGCCCGCCCGGCCGGACTCGAGGATGCCATCGACCGCCGGCTCGTCGAGCCCGAGAGAGGCGATCACGCCCTCCAGGTCGGCTCGGACCTGCTCGAGCAGCGCCCGAACCTCGCCCGCGTTGCTGCGCAGGATGTCGGACCACAGGGCGGTGTCGCTGCCCGCGATGCGGGTGACGTCGCGCAGTCCGGGACCGGCCAACGACAGGTGCGACCGCGGGGCGTCCCTCAGTCGCGCAGCCGCGAGAACGCTGAGCACGTGCGGGACGTGGGAGACGAGCGCGACGGCCCGGTCGTGCGACTCTGCGTCCATCGTGATCGGCACCGCGCCGACCAGCTCGGCCACCGCCTCGATGAGTCGGACCGACCGCTCCCCCGCTCCGGCCATCGGCGTGACGGCCCACGGGCGGCCTTCGAACAGCCGTGCCGAGGCGGCCATGGGCCCGGCCCGCTCACTGCCCGCCATCGGGTGGCTCCCGACGTACCGGTACGAGCCGGGCAGCTCGGCGATGCGGGCGGCCAGGTGCGTCTTCACGCTCGCGACGTCCGTGACGACCGCGTCGGGCCACGTACTGAGCACGTGGGAGACGGTGTCCACGACGCCGGACGGCGGAACAGCGACCACGACGAGGTCTGGTGCGGCGACGGGCTCGGCGCTCCCAGCACCTCGCGACACGGCGAGCTCGAGGTTGGAGCGGCTGGTGTCGTCGAGATGAACGTCGACACCATGCTCGCGCAGCGCAAGCGCGATCGAGGTGCCGATGAGCCCGCAGCCGATCACGAGGACGGATGCGGGCGGGGTCATGTCTCAACGCTATCGAAGAGCGCCCCGATCTCATCGCGCGACAGCTCACGGGTGGCGCCGACGGCCAGATCGCCCAGACGCAATGGCCCGAAAGCCGTACGAGTCAGCTCCACGACCGGGTGACCGACATGGTCGAGGATGCGTCGCACGATGCGGTTGCGACCGATGTGCACGTCGAGCTCGACCAACGAGCGTCCTCGTGAGCGGTCGACCACCCGAAAGCGGTCGACCGCAGCCGGCCCGTCGTCGAGTCGAACACCTTCCCGCAACCGCGACCCCAGGGCATCCGACGCATCACCCTTCACGAGCGCCACGTAGGTCTTGGTGACCTCGAACGACGGGTGCGCGAGCCGGTGGGCAAGATCGCCGTCATTGGTGAGGATCAGCAAACCGGACGTGTCGGTATCGAGTCGGCCGACGTGGAACAGCCGCTCAGGACGGTCGGCCAGGAGCGATCTCAGATCGGGCCGCCCGCGTTCGTCGGCCATCGAGGTGACGACGCCGCGCGGTTTGTTGACGAGCAGGTAAGCATGATCCGTGCGCGGTGGGACCCGTTTTCCGTCGACGCGAATGACGTCGGCGACAGGATCGACGCGCACACCCATCTGCGTCACGGTCTCGCCGTTGACCTCGACACGGCCGTCGGCCATGAGCTGCTCACAGCGTCGTCGACTGGCGATCCCAGCCTGGGCGAGCACCTTCTGCAGACGGACACCCTCGAGGGACGATGGCTCAGTCACCGGCGGAGGAACCCGTGGATGGATCCTCGGCACCGGGGCTCGGCTCGTCGTGAGGGGCCCTCACTGCCTCAGTCCAGTCCGAGTCGCCCATGTCGTCGATCTCCGGAAGCATCGGGGCGATGTCGGGCAGCCCACCGAGATCGGCGAGACCCATGCGCTCCAGGAAGTAGCTCGACGTGCGATACAAGGTGGCGCCGCTCTCGGCGTCGATGCCGGCCTCCTCCACGAGTCCACGTGTCACCAGGGTGCGCACGACGCTGTCGACGTTCACGCCGCGGATCGCCGAGACGCGGGACCGGCTCACCGGTTGGCGGTACGCGATGACGGCCAGGGTCTCAAGCGCCGCCTGCGTGAGGCGCGCCTGCTGTCCGTCGAGCACGAACCGCTCGACTGCCGGCGCGAAGGCGTCACGGGTGAAGTACCGCCATCCGCCACCGATGTTGCGCAGCTCGAACCCGCGTTCCTGGTCGGTGTACTCCTGTGCCAGCTCGGCGAGAGCCTTCTCGACGTCCGGCGGCGGGTGTCCGACGGCCTGGGCGAGCGTGAGGTGGTCGAGTGGCTGATCGGCGACCATCAGCACAGCCTCCAGGGCAGGCCGCAGCTCGAGCATCTCCAGCTCGAGCTCGTGCGGCGCATTCGAGGCAGAGTCAGACATCGGCATCCTTCTGGTCCCCATCGGGAAGGTCGGCCACCGCGGCAAGTGCGGGTCTAGCTGCCGCCGTGGCCGCATCCACCGCGTGTGTGGGGTCGTCGAACTCCTCACCCACGTCGATGTCGCCTTCGCCGGATCCGGTCCAGCGCAGATGAAGATCGCCGAGCGGGCTCGCCTGGTCGAACGTCAGCATGCCTTCCTTGAAGAGCTCCAGCACGGCCAAGAACCTGGCGACCGTGGTGACCAGGTCGGCATCAGCAGCGAGGGCGCGGAACGTCGTCGTGCGCTCACGCCGCAACCGGTCGACGACGAGGTGGGCCTGCTCGCGCACACTCACCTGCGGCGCATGCAGGTGCGACAGCGACAGCGCCGGCACCGGTTGGGGTTCGAGCGCGGCCGTGGCAAGCCGCGCGAGATCGGCCGGACCGATCGAGACGATCACCTCCGGCAGGAGCTCTGCGAATCGTGACTCCAACGAGACCGAGCGCGGATGGCGGCTCTGTTCGTCCGCGAGTCGTCGGGAGATGTGAGCGGCGACCTGCTTGAACGCGCGATACTGCATCAGCCGCGCGAACAGCAGGTCACGGGCCTCGAGCAGCGCGAGGTCCTCCTCGTCCTCGACGTCGCCCTGCGGAAGCAGCCGCGCGGTCTTGAGGTCGAGCAGGGTGGACGCGACGAGCAGGAAGTGGGTGGTCTGCTCGAGGTCGCCGCCCAAGGCCTTGATGTAGCCGATGAACTCGTCCGTGACCTGCGACAACGCCACCTCGGTGATGTCGAGCTGGTGCTTGGAAATCAACGACAGCAGCAGGTCGAACGGTCCCTCGAACACGCCCAGGTTGACCGAGAAGCCAGCAGTGCCGGACGCCGACTCCTCGACGTCCACGTCAAGGAGGCGCTCGCGCGCCGGACTCATGACGCGCTCAGCCGGCGGGCGAGCTCGCTGTCGGTTCCGTGCGCCTCGAGGTCGCGGAGTGCGATGGCCAGGGCTGCGCGCACGAGACGTCCACGGTCGACATTGCGTCCGAGCTCACCGCGCAGCTTGAGGCGGGCCTGCTCGAGAGCGAGCAGCTCGTCGTAGGTCAGGTACACGGTCATCTTCTCGTCGTGCTTGATCCGCCCGCTCGCGCCTTCTGGCTGCGGTGGGGCTGGGTCGGTGGCGGCGGCGTGAGCGTGCGGGCCAGGTACCGTCGCGCGGAAGAGCTCGTCGGCACCTGGCAGGTTCACGCGCCGGGGCATCGACTCAGCACCTCCCGGGCCAGATGGCGGTACGACGTCGCTCCCGGCGACGTGGTGGCGAACTCGGTGATGGGCTCCCCCGCCACCGTGGAGTCGGAGAACTTGACGGTGCGGCGGATGACGGTGTGGAACACGAGATCGCCCCAGCCCTCGACGAGCGTCTGCAGCACTTCGCGCCCGTGCAGCGTTCGACTGTCGTACATGGTGCCCAGCAGACCGATGATCTGGAGCCTGATGTTGGTGCGATCGCGCACCTTCTCGATGGTCTCCTTGAGCAGCGCCACACCGCGCAGGGCGAAGTACTCACACTCCAGCGGGATGATGACGCCGTCCGACGCGGTGAGCGCGTTGACGGTGAGCAGGCCCAGCGACGGCTGGCAGTCGATGAGCACGACGTCGTAGTCGTTCAGCACCGGGTGCAGCACCCGCGAGAGCACCTGCTCGCGGCCGACCTCGGTGACGAGCCTCATCTCCGCGGCCGACAGGTCGATGTTGGAGGGCACGAGGTCGAGCCCGTCGACCGACGTCTCGAGCACGATGTCCTTGATGCCGAGCTCACGGTCCATGAGCACGTGGTAGATGCTCTGCTCCAGCTCGTGGGCATTGAATCCGAGGCCCACGGTCATCGAGCCCTGTGGGTCGAAGTCGACCAGGAGTACCTTGCGTCCGGCCTCGACCAGAGCGGCACCAAGGGTGATGGTGGTCGTGGTCTTGCCGACCCCACCCTTCTGGTTGCACATCGAGATGACGGTGGCGGGCTGTCCGGCGCGCCGCGGCGCGGGTTCTGGCAGCTTAGGGATCGGACGCCCAGTGGGTCCGAGTTCCTTGCTCATCTACGTCCTTCGTCCCTCGTCCGGCCAACTGCAGGCCACACTACCGCTCACCTTGTGGCCCGTGGATGAGCCTCCGCATATATCTCGCGGAGTTTCTCGACGGTGACGAGCGTGTAGACCTGGGTCGTCGTGACGGAGGCGTGACCGAGCAGCTCCTGCACCACGCGAACGTCGGCACCCCCGTCGAGCAGGTGAGTCGCGAACGAGTGGCGGAGGGTGTGCGGTGACACCTCGGCGGTGACGCCAGCGCGTTGGGCCGCCTTCACCAGTACCGTCCACGCGCTCTGCCTGCTCAGACGCCCCCCGCGGGCATTGAGGAACATGGCGGGTGACGCTGCCTTCGCCGAGACCAGCGCGGGCCGGGCCACCGTCAGGTAGTCCTCGACGGCGCTGCTCGCAAAGCTTCCGACCGGGACGATCCGCTGCTTGCCACCCTTGCCGTGCAGGAGCACCGTGCCCTCGGCGAGGTCGAGGTCGTCGACATCGAGACCCACGGCTTCCGATATCCGGGCCCCCGTGCCGTACAGCACCTCCAGGAGAGCGCGATCGCGCTTGGCTAGTGTCGTACCGGCGGCACCGGACGCGGCGAGGATGGCCTCGACATCCGAGAGCGGCAATGCCTTGGGCAGGCGGGCCGCGGGCCGCGGCGGCTTGACCGCGGCCGACACGTCGCTGGCCACCAGGTGCTCGCGAAGGCAGAAACGGTGGAACCCGCGCACGGCGACCACCGCCCGCGCCGCGCTGGCCGGACCCAGCGCCGGGTGCTCTGCGTCGCCGGTACGCAGTGCGCCGAGGAACGCGAGGACATCCGTCTCGGCGATCGCGCCGGGCTCGTCGATCCCGCGTCCGCGCAGGTGAGCGGTGTATCGACGCAGGTCCCGGCGGTAGCTGTGGAGCGTGTTGTCGGCCAGACCTCGTTCGACAGCCAGGTGGCCGAGGTAGTCGAGCACGGCCCGTTCGACGTCGGTCATGATCGCTCTTCGCGACGGGTGCTCATGGTCGTTGTCGTCGGACCTGCTCGGCCAGGACGGCGGCGACGGTCATGCCATCGGTGATTCGCCCGTTGAGAACGGCATCCACCGTCGCCTCGAACGGCAGCCACCACTGCTGCATGTCGGCCTCCTCGGCCTTGCGGTCGGTGCGATCCTCGTGTGGAACCGGGCTCAGGCCAGACGCACGGAACACCGTCCACCCCTCACTGGAGTAGCCGGGTGTGGCGAACAGCTCAAGGGTCATCACCCACTCCTCGGCGGCGAGGTCGGCCTCCTCGGCCAGCTCACGGACAGCGGCATCGAGAGGGTCCTCCCCCTCGACGTCCAGTGTCCCGGCGGGAATCTCGAGGACGCGGTGCCGCACCGGGTGCCGGTACTGCTCGACCAGCAGCACACGATCCGCGTCGTCGATCGTCAGGACGCCGACCGCGCCGTGCGGCTTCACGACAACGCGCGAGTGCTCGCCTCCCTCGGGATCGACGATGGTGTCGACGTCCAGCCTCAGGTAACCGGACGCGAACTGCTCGACCGACGTGCTGACGGGCCACTCCTGCTCGCGGTCGGCGAGTCTCTCGGTGTCGGCGAGGCGTCCGGGCAGGTCAGGGTGGTTGGTCATGCCTCCACCGGCTCGTCGGCTTCAACCGGGAGCCGAGTCTCGCGCTGTCGCTGGAGCGCGGCCGCCACAAGTCCGGAGAACAAGGGATGTGGCCGGGTGGGACGCGATCGCAGCTCGGGGTGCGCCTGGGTGGCGACGTAGTACGGGTGCACGTCGCGCGGCAGCTCGATGAACTCGACCAGGGTGGAGTCGGGAGACGTGCCGCTGAACACCATTCCGGCCGCCTCGAGCTGGTCGCGGAAGCCGTTGTTGACCTCGTAGCGATGACGGTGGCGCTCCTCGACCTTGTCGATCCCGTAGGCCTCCGCCACCAGCGTTCCGGGCTTGAGCGCAGCCGGGTAGAGGCCGAGCCTCATGGTGCCGCCGAGGTCGCCGGCGCCGTCGACGTACGCCTCCTGCTCGGCCATCGTCGCGATGACCGGCGCGGTGGCCTGGGGGTCGAACTCCGATGAGCTCGCGCCGTCGATCCCGGCGACGGACCTGGCGAACTCGATCACCATGCACTGCAGGCCGAGGCAGAGCCCGAGCACCGGGATCTTGCGGGTGCGCGCGTACGTGAGCGCGCCGATCTTGCCCTCGATGCCCCGGATCCCGAATCCACCCGGCACGCAGATGCCGTCGACGTCACCGAGATGCTGCGCGGCGCCGACCTCGGTCGCACACTCATCCGAAGGCACCCAGCGCAGGTGCACTTTCGCATCGTGGGCAAATCCGCCTGCACGGAGCGCCTCAGCCACCGAGAGGTACGCGTCGGGAAGGTCGACGTACTTGCCGACCAACGCGATGGTGACCTCGTCGGCCGGATCGTGCACCCGCCGCAGGAGCTCGTCCCACTGCGTCCAGTCGACGTCGCGGAATGGCAGATCGAGGCGTCTGACCACGAAGGCGTCCAGACCCTCGCTGTGCAGCACTTTGGGGATGTCGTAGATCGACGGGGCGTCACTTGCGGTGACGACCGCCTCCTCCTCGACGTCGCACATGAGCGAGATCTTGCGCTTCACGCTGGCCGGGATGAATCGATCCGACCGGCAGACGATGGCGTCCGGCTGGATACCGATCGATCGCAGGGCCGCCACCGAGTGCTGCGTCGGCTTGGTCTTGAGCTCGCCGGACGGACCGATGTACGGCACGAGCGAGACGTGCAGGAAGAACACGTGGACGCGGCCGATCTCATGACGCACCTGGCGCGCCGACTCGAGGAAGGGCTGGCTCTCGATGTCGCCGACCGTGCCACCGATCTCGTGGATCACGACGTCGACCTCGGGTCCGCCCATCGACAGCATGCGGTCCTTGATCTCATTCGTGATGTGCGGGATGACCTGGACGGTGTCGCCCAGGTAGTCGCCGCGACGTTCACGCGCGATGACGTCGGAGTAGACCTGACCGGTGGTGACGTTGGCGCGCCCGACGAGGTCCTCGTCGAGGAACCGCTCGTAGTGGCCGATGTCGAGATCGGTCTCGGCGCCGTCGCCGGTGACGAAGACCTCGCCGTGCTGGAACGGGTTCATCGTGCCGGGGTCGACGTTGAGGTAGGGGTCGAGCTTCTGCATGGTGACCCGGAGGCCGCGTGACTTGAGAAGTCGTCCGAGGCTGGAGGCGGTGAGGCCCTTGCCCAGTGAGGACGCGACCCCGCCGGTGACGAAGACGTGCTTGGTGACGGCGTTAGCTGCCAACGTGACTCCCGTGGGTTTGTGCCGACAAAGCGACGGGCCGATGAACCATTCGGTGCTCCACGGGACTCCAGCCTATCAACACACGAGCGTCCCCGATGGTCCGACACTCACGACGTCGGTGGGTTACCCGGCACGTGTCCACGGTTTCGCCGTGTTGATGGCCTTGCACGGAACACAGCCGCCGGACACATGGGTGAACGTCAGCTCGTCGCCGGCCACGCGCCATTCATAGACTTCCTGCTCGTTGGCGAAGGTGACCCGATCCCCGTCGACGGACCATTGGTCCTCGATGTGCGTCACCTCAGGCTTCGGGCACCCCGGAAGCGCGGTCTGATCGATCTCGAAGGTGCCGCCCGAATCGAAGGTCCAGTCGAAGCGTCCCGCGTTGTCGCACAGATGCTCCGCGGGAAGTCGGGCACCACACGCTGCAGATCCTCCTTCGAGACGGTTGTGGACCACGTCCCGACCAGATCCGCGCTCGGCTCTGAAGTGCTCGGCCCCTTCGGATCGCCTTGCGATGTGGTGCATGCCGTGAGCAGTGAGCTCGACGACGTCGGGCTGGTCGGTGCGATCCGGGAACGCCTGTCGGAGGCTCACACACCCTACGATCGCGGGATCGAGATCGAGCTCGACGCGCCCGACGATCTTCCCTCGCTGTCACCGGCCGTCGAGCTGGCCGCGTACCGCATCACGAACGAAGCCCTGGCGAACGTGTTTCGCCATGCTGACGGAGGGTCCTGCGTCATTCGCATCACGGCCGGCGTCATTCGCATTACGGCCGGCGTCATTCGCATTACGGCCGGCAATGAACTCGAGATCACCGTCTGCAACGACGGGACGCCACCCTCCTCGTGGACTGCAGGCGTCGGTCTGAGTTCCATCGTGGATCGCGCGGAAGAGGTCGGCGGCAACGCCACCGTCGGCCCGACCGACGAAGGATGGACTGTGGTCGCACACCTCCCGCTGGATCGGCGCTCCGCCTCAGTGCGGCCGTAGGCTCAGCGTGGCACGGCGCCGTCGGCGCTGCGTGACGTGCCCCACGCTCCCGACTGACCCTCGGCCTCGCGGGCCAACGCGAGCGCGACGACCACCCGTCCGGCGGCCGTGTCGGTGACGTCGACCGACGAGACCTGGGTGGCTGCGTCACTGTCGCGCAGAGCGGCCACCGCACCGCCGTCCTGGCTCGACGTCGACGGACCGGCGAGCACGGCGCCTCCACCGGCGGCATCGATCGCCTTCGACAGCTGGGCGGAGACGGAGCCGGCGTCTTCGGCGCGCCCGGGGCCGCTGAGCACCACCGCCAGGTCGGCGAACTCCGTGGGCTTCGCGGCGTACGCGACGAGCCGGCCTTCATCGAACGCCGAGCTGATCGTGGTGGCGGTCGTGTCGAGCTTCTCGCCACCTCCTCCGAGCACCGAACGGCCCAGTGCCGTGCCGATTCGTCCGTAGCTGTCGCCCGCTTTGGTGACACCCTCGACGTCGGACGCGGACTGCTGCGCGACTCCCTCGGCGAACTGCCGGTTGGCGGGGTCGACCAGCTTGGCGGTCAGCTGGACCTCGCCGGTGACCGATGCGCCGGCCTTGTCGAGCTCGACCCGGATGTCCTTCATCTCTTCGGACCGGGCGCCCGGCAGCGTGATGACGACCACCGACTGGTCCTTCAATGCGTCCTTGAGCAGGGCACCAGAGGTGCGAGCCGCGTATCCGGACTCGAACAGAGCGACCGCGGGATCAGGCGATGCCTCAGATGCAGCTGCGTCGCCGGCGAGCCCGGCGGTCGCGTCGTCCAGAGGTCCGGCGCCGAGGGCGACACCCGCTGCCAGCGACAGCAGCACAGCGGCGATGGAGACGAGGTGGTAGCGGAAGCTGATCACGAGAAGAGCCCTTTCATCCAGATGCGTGCGTCGTGGATGCGTTCTCCGAGTGCGTCGAACCAGTCGCCACCGACTGGGGTCAGGGCGACGGCGACGGCCATGGCGGCGATTCCCGCGAGGAGGAGCAGCAGGACCGGCCACAGCGGCATCGACGGGGCTGCGAAATGACCGGCCGCCTTGGCATCGACCAGCCGCGAACCAGCACGGAGGCGCATGACGAATGAGCTGGCGACGTCGGCGGATCCGCGGTCGAGGAACTCCATGAGGCCGGTTGGCGCCCCCACCTCGACGATCACCGGCGCGTAGTTGGAGTCCGCCAGCATGATCGCGAGGTCGGTGGCCGATCCGGTGGCGATGAACCACACCGGATCGACGCCCGCCTTCTCGAAGCGTTCGGCACCGCTCTTGTCATGGTCGGAGCTCGCCGTGACCACGACCTCCGCGCCGGAATTGAGCGCGCGAACGGACAGTTCGCCGAGCGCGCCCAGCACCACGTGCGGTTTGTACCCGGCGTCAAGGAGCGCGTCGGCGCCGTCGGCGACCCCGATCAGCACCGGATCACGCTCCCGCATCCACCGACGGATACGGAGGAGGTCGTTCTGCCAGCTGAACTTCTTGCTCACGACGACGACCGGGCGCTTGCGGAGTCGCTGGCCGAGGCGCGGGACACCGGCACCCTCGAGCAGCAGAGAACGCTCACGCTGGATGTGATCGGTGGCGTTGGCCAGGAGCGACTCGAGCCGTGTCGACAGCCCGCGATCCGCCTCGCCGAGGCTGGCCGTGACCGTCGCGTCGTCCTGCGACACGCCTTGGACCACCAGCATCTCGCCCTTGTACACGCGGTTGCCGTCGATCCGGACTCTTTCGCCGTTCTTCAGTCGCGTCCAGACACCCGGACCGACCTGGTCGATGAGCGTGACGCCGGCATCGGCGAGGATGCGCGGCCCGAGGTTCGGAAACCGGCCGGTGCTCGACTCGGACGCGTTGATGACGGCGCTGACCTTCCGGTCGACCAGCGCATCGGCCTGGTTCCGGTCGATGTCGGTGAGGTCGACAACGGCGATGTCACCGGAGCGGAGCGAGGAGGCGGCATCGTCGCCACGGCGGGCGAATCGAGCCACGCCGGTGAAGCCGGGAGCGGTGTCCGCAACAGGCGTGGATGGGCGGTTCCAGGGAGGCATCGCGCACCATGGTGCCACGCACTCCCCCGGATTCCCGGGAGGTAAGAGGCTTCCACGCGTGTCAGTTCGAGGGCGGCGAACGCGTCAGGTGTGACGCAGCCCTCGGCCGAGATTTCCCTTTCCCGGGCGCGCGTGGCGACGCCGGTGTGACAGAGTTCTCGAGTGATCGAGGCGGTCATCATTCTCTCGGTCCTGTTGGCGCTGATGCTGGCCGGACTCATCGTGTGGCACGTACGTTTGGTCCGCTCCCGCCGTGAGGTCGAACGACTGCGCGAGGTGCTCCGACGGCAGGGAAAGGGCCTCACCCGCCGCGAACGCCGTGCTCAGCGGGTGAAGGAGATTGTCGAGTCCGCGGTCGACACGGCCACGAAGGTCCGTGACCGCGGAGTGGCGGGGCTGCTGATGTCCTCCATGGAGGATCTCGCCCGGTGGAGCCAGGAGGACCGCACCGAGATCGCCAAGGTCGCCGCGCGCGACGGCACCGTGACGATCCTGTTCTCCGACATCGAGGACTCGACAGCCCTCAACGAGCAGCTCGGCGACGACTCCTGGGTACGACTGCTGGGCTCGCACGACAAGCTGGTTCGCGCCTGCGTCGAGAGTTTCGGGGGTCATATCGTGAAGTCGCAGGGCGACGGATTCATGATCGCCTTCAGCGCCCCGGCCGACGCCGTTCGTGCCGGTATCGGGATCCAGGACGCGCTCAGCGACGGCAGCGACCGACGCCTGCGCAGGACGCCGATCCGGGTGCGGGTCGGCATCCACTGCGGGACGGCGATCGAGCGCGACGGTGACCTGTTCGGCAAGAACGTCGCGATGGCGGCGCGAGTGGCCGCCCAGGCGGGCGGTGGCGAGATCCTCGTCAGCGACGACATCCGCGCCGCGCTGCACGACGTTGAGGACATCGTGCTGGTCGACGGTCGCGACACCGAGCTCAAGGGCATTCCGGGCGTCCACCGGCTGTGGGAGGTCGCCGTCATCTGACGCCGAGCGGTCCCTGAGCTTGACGAAGGGGTCAACGGCCGGCGAGGTCGAGCAGCTCGCGCGCATGGGCCTGCGCGGCGTCGGAGTCCTCCTGACCGGCGAGCATCCGCGCGAGCTCGTCGACCCGCGCGCCATCGGCGAGACGGGTGACTGAGCTGCTGGTGACCGAGCCGTCGTCATCCTTGATGACGCGGAAGTGATGGTGGGCGAACGCGGCCACCTGAGGAAGGTGCGTGACGGCCAGCACCTGCGCGTTCTCCGCCAGTCGGGCGAGGCGTCGGCCGACCTCGACCGCCGCCTTGCCACCGATACCGGCATCGACCTCGTCGAACACCAGCGTAGGAACGGTGGTGCGGTCGGCGAGTACGACCTCGAGAGCGAGCATCAGCCGGGACAGCTCTCCGCCACTGGCGCCCTTGGCGAGCGGCCGCGGCGCGGCACCGTTGTTGGCGGCGAAGAGCAGCTCGACCTCGTCTAGTCCGTGCGGTCCGGGTACCGCCTCCGGTGGTGAGTCGATCCGCACCTCGAGGTGCGCCGACGGCATGGAGAGCTGTGCCAGCTCGGTGTCGACGAGATCTGCGAGCCTCTTACCTGCCTCCCGGCGAAGATCGCCGAGTTGTTGTGCCAAACCGCTGACTTCCGGACGCAACCTGTTCAGGTCGGTCTCGAGCTCGCCGATCGTGTCGTCGTCGGAGCCCAGCTCGCCGACGCGGGCGAAGGCCTTCTCCTGCCACGTGAGCACGTCGTCGAGCGTGGGTCCGTACTTGCGTTGGAGGAACGTGAGCGCGGCGATACGGTCCTGCACGCTCGCCAGGCGAGCCGGGTCGAGATCGACGCCGGTGGCGTAGGAGCTCAGCTCGGTTCCGGTCTCGTCGAGGAGGATGCCGACCTCGCGCAGCCGGGCGGCAAGGTGGTCGAGCTCCGGATCGTGACCGGCTGCGCCGTCGAGTGCGGCAACTGCACCGGCGACCTGTGTTCGCGCGGAACCGGCGTCGTCGATGTCGCCCGAAACGGCCTCGTGTGCACCCAACGCGGCAGCGACGAGCGCCTCGGCATGGGCCAGACGCCCCGCTTCGGTCTTCAGGGCCTCCTCCTCGCCGGTGAGTGGCTCGACCTCCGCGATCTCGTCCAGTCCGTGCCGCAGTAGATCAAGCTCGCGGGCTCGCTCCTGCGCATGCGTGTGGAGCTCGTCGAGACGACGCTCCACCGCGCGCAGGCGCCGGTATGCGGGGCCGTACTCACCCATGACCTGGGCGAGGGGCTCGCCGGCGAAGGTGTCGAGCGCCTGTCGTTGGGCTGACGCCCGGAGCAGCCGGTGCTGGTCGGACTGTCCGTGCACGGCCACGAGCTCGTCGGTGACCTCGGCCAACAGTGCGGCGGGCACGGTGGCGCCGCCGGCGAACGCCCTCGACCGTCCTTGCGCCGACAGCGCACGGCCGAGCACCACGACCCCGTCGTCGAGGCGGCCGCCCGCCTCTGCGATCGCCTGCTCGACACCGGAACCTTCCGGCACGGCGATGCTCGCCTCGACCCGGGCTTGGTCGTCGCCGGTGCGAACCAGTCCGAGGTCGGCGCGGCCGCCGCGCAGCAGCCCCAGTGCTGTGACGACCATGGTCTTGCCCGCGCCGGTCTCACCGGTGATGACGGTGAATCCTGCGCCCAGCTCGAGCTCCGCAGAGTCGATGACACCCAGGGACGACAGCGTGAGGTGGTGCCACATCAGGCGTCGCCGGACGTGCTGTCGCGGCGTTCGGACGCAGATCCGCGCCAGCCCGTGACGGGGAGGTCGAACTTGCGCACCAGCCGATCGGTGAACGGCGCCGTGTGCAGCCGGGCCAGGTGAACCGTGCCTTGTCCGCGGACCACTTCGACTCGGGCCCCGACCGGGAGCTCGGCGGCCCGACGTCCGTCGCACCACAGCACGCCGGTGGACTGCTCGCCGACGACCTCGATCGCCAGGGTCGACTCTGGCGAGACGACGAGGGGCCGAGCGAACAAGGCATGGGCACTGATCGGGACCAGGAGCAGGGCTTGCACCTCCGGCCAGACGATGGGTCCACCGGCACTGAAGTTGTAGGCGGTAGATCCGGTGGGGGTCGCGCACACGACCCCGTCGCAGCCCCACCGGGACAACGGGCGTGCGTCGATCTCCACGACGAGTTCGAGCATTCGCTCACGGGCGGCCTTCTCGACGGACGCCTCGTTGAGTGCCCAGTTGGTGGCCACAACTTCCCCGCCCACCTTGACCGAGACGTCGATGGTCAACCGTTCCTCCATCGTCCACGTACGGTCCACGACGCCCTGCACCACCTGATGGATGTCTTCGACATCCGCTTCGGCGAGAAAGCCGACGTGCCCGAGGTTGACGCCCAGCACGGGCGTGTCCGTGCCCCGACACATCTCGGCCGCCCGCAGGATCGTGCCGTCACCGCCGAAGACGACAGCCAGCTCGCAACCTTCCGCCGCGCCCTCCCCTGCCGGGACGACCCCGGCGTCCTCGAGGCCGACGAGGTGAAGTGCCTCGGCGTCGGAGTCGAGGATCCGGATGTCCAGACCCGCTTCGCGCAGATCGGTCGCGAAGGTCGCGGCGACCTTCGTGGCTTCGTCGCGCTGGGTGTGGGCGATGATCAGGACAGTCCTCATGACATGACCTCCAACGGGCCGGCCGCCACGACGTCGTGCGCGGCGTCTTCGTGAGGTGCGTCGGCGTCGGTGCGAAGCCAGCAGAAGTACTCGACGTTGCCGGCCGGACCTGGCAGCGGACTGGGTGCGAGCGCACGGGTGCCCCAACCACGTTCATACCCGGCGACGCACACGCGATGAACCGCGTCGGCGTGAAGGCCGGGATCTCGGACGACGCCGTTCTTGCCGAGGTTGCCCTGGCCCACCTCGAACTGCGGCTTGATCATCAGCACGATGTCGCCCTCCTGCACACATGCTCTGGTCAGTGCCGGCATGACCAAGGTAAGGGAGATGAAGGACAGATCGGAGACCACGACGTCGACGAGTCCGCCGATGTGCTCCGGTTGGATCGTGCGGACGTTGGTGCGGTCGTAAATGCGGACGCGTTCGTCCGACTGGAGCGACCATGCCAGCTGCCCGTAGCCGACGTCGACGGCGTGCACCTCCGCGGCACCGCGGCGTAGAAGCACGTCGGTGAAGCCGCCGGTGGACGCACCTGCGTCGAGACACCGTTTTCCTTCGACCGATAGGCCGAGAGGCTCGAACACGGCCAGGGCCCCGAGCAGCTTGTGGGCGCCGCGCGACACCCACGTCGGCCCTTCTTCGGGCCGGACGGTGATGGGCTGGTCGGTGCCGACCTGCGTCGCCGGCTTGGAGGCCACTCGCCCCGCGACGACCACATGACCTGCGTCGATGAGCGTGCTCGCATGCTCGCGCGAGCGAGCGAGGTCACGGCGCACGAGCTCAGCGTCGAGTCTGACGCGACGGGTCATGGGCCGTCCGAAGAGTTCCCCGCGTCGGCGAGGGCCGCCCGCAGGGACTGATGGAGGGCGTCGAACTCGGCCGGATGATGGTCGAGACCGACCTCGTCGAGTGCGTCCAACCGGCGCATGGCGTCCTCGAGCCCTGGATGCCCGGCCGCGGCCTCCTTCGCCGTGGCGAGGAGATCCGCGTCGACCTCGGTCGTGGCCTCGACGTGGTCTTCGCTCATGACTCCAGTGTCCCATCCAGCCGGACCCCGCGGCCGTAGCGGTCGAACAACGACCACGCAAGTGTCACGACGGCCCGGATCGCCTCGAGCGAACCGGGTTCCCCCTGTCCGAGTCCGATCACGGCACCCTCGGCATGAGCCGTTGCGGCTCCGCATTCCGCGGTCATCCCATCGACGATGACGTCTGGGTGCGCGGTCACGAGTGCCGACAGATCACGAGCGACGAAAGTCGGTCGCCGGCTTGCCACCAGACCCATGACGTCCTGAAGGGTGTTGACACCGCTGAGGACGGCGAGGCTGTCGAGACCGGCGTTGATCGCCCCGTCGATGTCGGTGTCCAGCCGGTCGCCCACCATGAGCGGTCGCTCCGCAGCCATGCGCTCGAGCGCCTCATCGAACAGGGCGCGCTCCGGTTTGCCGGCGACCATGGGCGTGGCACCGGTGGCGTTGCGCACCGCCTGAACGAGCGACCCGTTGCCCGGCGCGATACCACGTGCTGTCGGGATGGTCATGTCGATGTTGCTCGCGAACCACGGCAAGCCGCTCTCGATCGCGTACGCGGCCTCGGCAAGCGATCGCCAGCCGAGATCTGGGTGGAAACCCTGAACGACGGCGACCGGGTGGTCGTCGAGGCTCGTGACGCACCGCAGCCCTCGTTCCTCGAGTGGGACTCGAAGTCCCTCTCCCCCAATCAAGAGCACCGGTGATCCAACCGGAACGGCATCGGAGACGAGATGGGCGACCGCCTCGGCTGCCGTCACGACATCGGCGTCGTCGGCCTCGATCTCGAGCTCTCTCAGGTGTGCTGCGA
Source organism: Aeromicrobium sp. (assembly GCF_050700635.1). GTDB lineage: Bacteria > Actinomycetota > Actinomycetes > Propionibacteriales > Nocardioidaceae > Aeromicrobium. Next base: position 1,916 of record NZ_JBOHDT010000039.1, on the reverse strand, counting down.
CATCACCGGCAGTGCGTGACGCATTGTTGGTCAGGAAGGCGAGGTTCATGCCGGCTCCGCGCGCGGTGGACAGCGCCTCGACGGCACCCGGGACGGCTTCGTCGCCGACGTAGACGACGCCGTCGAGATCGAGCAGACCGAGACCGTAGGCCTCGCACAGTGGACGATCCGACGATCCGAGGCTCATGCGCCGAGGCTATCGGTCACCCGGATTTCGACGCGGCGGTCCGCTCGCAGGTTTCGAGTTCGACGCTGACCCAGCTCGTGGGGCCGTGGGCGCCGCGACTGAACCTGCGTCGAAGCTCTCCGGTGACGGTCACCGCATCGTCCGCCTCGAGCCGTCGGACCGAGCGTCGGAGGCGCGCCGTCCACGCAGAGCACTCGATCGTGTCGACGAGCTGCTTGGACCGTCGTCGAGCGGCCGCGCTGCGCGGCACGATGAGTCGGAACGAGACCACCTCGTCGCCGCTCGGCAGCAGGCGCGCGTCGGGTGCCGCGGACACTCGCCCGGTGAGCCGGACGGCGTTGGCGATGGCCGTACTGGTGTCGGGGTTCATGACTCGACTCTGCCGGGCCGTCACGCCCGGAACGAGAGGCGATTCCACGGCTGTTGACATCCGTGGTGAAACCACGAGGCTGTGGATGGTCAATCCAGCGTTGCGAGCCGCTCCTCAGCGTCCGTGGCCTTGTTGCCGTCGACGGCGACAACACGGTGGAACCACTCGATCGCGTCCTCGCGACGACCGGCATCGAGCAGGGTGTCGGCGTAGGCGTAACGGAGCCGGGCGACCCACTCGGCGCGAGCCTTGCTGTGCAACGGCTCGGTTTCCAACAGCCGTAGCGCGGCTTCGACCTGGCCGAGGTCGCGCCGCGCACCCGCGACGACGATGGAGAGCTCAATCTGACCAGCCTCGTCGAGATGCGAACGCACCTCAGCGGTGTCGTACGCCAGCGCCTTCTCCGGCCGACCCAGGGCCCGCTCGCAGTCGGCCATCATTGGCGCGTGGTGCTTCTGACCGTTCATGCGCCGCGCGGCACGCAGCTCCGACAGCGCCTCGGCGAACTTGCCGGCTGCGTATGCGGTCTCACCGCACGCCTCTCTGATCAACCCGTTGCGGGACGCGCGGGCGCGGGCTGCGAGCGCATGGAGATACGCAGTTTCTGGATCGACTTGCATCAGCAAACCGGCCATGACCAAGTGGCGGGCCACTCGATCGGCCAGCTTCTCGGGGATCGACTGGAGCGCCTGAAGGGCGTGTTTGTCGAGGTCCTTGGCGCTGACGTCGTCGGGGATCGGCGGGCCGTCGTAGATCTTCTGGTCCACAGTCCGCTCTTCCGGCTCGCGCCGCGAATCACGCCGGCCGTCTCGGCTCTGACCTGCGCGTTTGTCAGCGCGCGCGTCCGGGCGACCAGTAGGGCGCTGGCCCGTCCGCGAGGTGGGTCGACCGCCACGGCGGTCCGGACGCTGTCCGCCCTGGCGGGGGCGTTTGGACTCGCTCATCTGGCTCGTCCTCCTGTGTTATAGATCCGGAAATGCAGCGAGGCCGCTCCCGAAGGAGCGGCCTCACGCAAAAATTGTCCGGCGACGTCCTACTCTCCCACGCAGTCTCCCGCGCAGTACCATCGGCGCTGAAAGGCTTAACTTCCGGGTTCGGAATGTAGCCGGGTGTTTCCCTCTCGCCATGGTCGCCGAAACTCTATGGAGATATCAAAAACCTTGACGACTCGGTGGAGTCGAATCAGGCTCCCGATCGTATCTCGGGAACCTCACAGTGGACGCGGTGAATCCTTGTAGGAACAAGCCCTCGGCCTATTAGTACCGGTCAGCTCCATGCATTGCTGCACTTCCACTTCCGGCCTATCAACCCAGTGATCTGCTGGGGGCCTTACCTGGTAAACCAGTGGGAAACCTCATC
>NZ_JBOHDT010000038.1:0-15891 GCF_050700635.1 Aeromicrobium sp. | reverse complement strand
TCTGGCTCGGCCTGGCCGGGGCCGTGGGCGCCGTCGCGCGCAGCATCGGCCACTCCGCCGGCGACCTCGAGAAGGAGCAGCGTCGCGACGGAGTCGGCTTCACCGTCCTCGGTCTGGCGATCGTCGTAGCGGCGTCGGTGTGGTGGCAGATCCCCGGAGCGGTGGGCCACGGCGTGCGAGCCGCTTGCACCGGCAGCGTCGGGCTGCTCGCCTGGGCCGTGCCCATCGTGCTCGCCGTCATCGCCTGGCGCACCCTGCGCCATCCCGACCGCAACGGCCCCGCCGGACGTCAGGTCATCGGCTGGGCCGCGACCTGCGGAGGCATCCTCGGGCTCGTGCACCTGTCTCACGGTGTGCCGCGCCCCGACGACATGCCCGCCGTTCGTGAGGCCGGCGGAGCGGTCGGCTTCCTGTTCTCGGCGATCCTCGTCGATCTCCTGAAGAGCGACTACGTCGTGGCGCCCCTGCTGGTGCTCGTGATCGTCTTCGGCCTGCTGGTCGTCACCGGAACCCCGCTGCATGCCGTTCCCGAGCGGGTGCGCTCGCTTCGCGACAACGCCCTCGGCCGCGACGCCGAGACCCCCGAGGACGAGTCGAAGCGCAAGCGCCACCCCCGCACGTCGCCGAGCGAGCCGTTCGAGAACCCGCTGATCGACGGCCCGGACGAGGACCGCCAGGTTCCGGTCAAGCCCACCAGGCCCGAGCCTGACGACTCGGAGGAGACGGAGCAGGTCCGGCCGCCGATGGAGCCCCTCCCGGTCCGGGCCGAGCAGCTCGCCCTCTCCGGCGACGTCGTCTACACGCTTCCCGACAGCAAGGTGCTGCGCGAGGGGAGCCCGCACAAGGCGCGTTCCAAGGCGTCCGACGCGGTGGTCGAGCGGCTCACCGAGGTGCTCGAGCAGTTCGAGATCGACGCCCAGGTCACCGGCTACATGCGCGGACCCACGGTCACCCGCTACGAGGTCGAGCTCGGGCCGGCGGTGAAGGTGGAGAAGGTCACCGCGCTGTCGAAGAACATCTCGTACGCCGTGGCGTCCAACGAGGTCCGCATCCTGTCCCCGATCCCCGGCAAGTCGGCGATCGGGGTCGAGATCCCCAACATCGACAAGGAGATGGTCTCCCTCGGTGACGTGCTGCGCTCCGCCAAGGCGCGCAGCGACCACCACCCGATGGTCATCGGCCTCGGCAAGGACGTCGAGGGCGGCTTCGTGGTGGCCAACCTCGCGAAGATGCCGCACCTGCTCGTCGCCGGCGCGACCGGGTCGGGCAAGTCGAGCTTCGTCAACTCCATGGTCGCCTCGGTCCTGATGCGCTCGACGCCCGACGAGGTCCGGATGATCATGATCGATCCCAAGCGGGTCGAGCTGACGGCGTACGACGGCATTCCGCACCTGATCACACCGATCATCACCAGCCCCAAGAAGGCGGCCGAGGCGTTGCAGTGGGTCGTGCGCGAGATGGACCTGCGCTACGACGACCTCTCCCACTTCGGATTCCGCCACATCGACGACTTCAACAAGGCCGTCCGGTCCGGCACGCTGCAGGTCCCGCCGGGGAGCGAGCGCGAGCTCGCCCCCTATCCGTACCTGCTCGTCGTCGTCGACGAGCTCGCCGACCTCATGATGGTTGCTCCCAGAGATGTCGAGGACGCCATCGTCAGGATCACCCAGCTGGCGCGCGCCGCCGGCATCCACCTGGTCCTGGCGACCCAGAGACCGTCGGTGGACGTCGTCACCGGGCTGATCAAGGCCAACGTGCCGAGCCGGCTCTCGTTCGCCACCAGCTCGATCACCGACAGCCGGGTCATCCTCGACCAGCCGGGTGCCGAGAAGCTCGTCGGCCAGGGCGACGGGCTGTTCCTGCCGATGGGCGCCAACAAGTCGATGCGCATGCAGGGAGCCTGGATCACCGAGGCCGAGATCAAGCAGGTCGTCGACCACTGCAAGCAGCAGCTGCAACCGGTGTACCGCGACGACGTCACCGCTTCGCAGCAGAGCAGGCGCGAGCTGGACGACGACATCGGCGATGACATGGACCTGGTCCTCCAGGCGATCGAGCTCGTCGTCACGACGCAGTTCGGATCGACGTCGATGCTCCAGCGCAAGCTGCGGGTCGGCTTCGCCAAGGCCGGGCGCCTCATGGACATCCTCGAAAGCCGTGGCATTGTGGGACCAAGCGAAGGTTCCAAGGCACGCGACGTGCTCATCAAGTCGGACGACCTCGACGACGTCATGGCGAGCATCAGTGCTGAGTGAAGGGGAGGCCTCGATGACGACGCCGGAGCCCGTGGTCTTCGATGCGGCACCGTTCGTCATCCTGCGCCGCACCGGACTGTACGTCGGCCTCACGGTCGCGTCGTTGCTGATCGCCGCCGGGTTCGGCGTTCTGGCGGTCGTCCGCGAGAACTACTGGCTCGCCATCCCGGCCGCCCTGCTGGCCGCCCTGGGCGTCATCACCCTGCCCGGGGCAGGCGACTCCCGAACTCCGCTGTTCGTCGCCGACGATCATGGCGTGCGCATGCGCCACGGTGACAGCTGGATCGGCCTCCTGTGGAGCGAGCTCGGCGAGATCCGCGTCGAGCCCCGGGCGGGCCTTCGGCACGACGCCCGGGTCAAGGTCATCAGCCACGACGGGTTGCGCATCTACGACGCGCCGGTGGGCTTTGCGACGAACGTCTCACCGGCCGAGGCCGAGGTTCAATTGGCGCGTCGACGTTCAGCAGCGGCATACTAGAACGTCTGCTTCACGTCACCGAAGGACCTCCATGGAGACGGCCGCGCCGCCCAGCAACCTCAACATCGCGAACGCACTGACCGTGCTGCGCATCGCCGGGGTGCCGATCTTCGGCTGGCTGCTCCTCACCGACGGCGGTGACGACGTCGGCTACCGCCTCTGGGCGTTCGTCGCATTCGTCCTGCTCATGATCACCGACCGCATCGACGGCGACATCGCTCGTAGCCGCGGACTCGTCACCAACTTCGGCAAGCTCGCCGACCCCATCGCCGACAAGGCGCTCACCGGCATGGCCTTCGTGGGGCTGTCGATCATCGGGGTCCTCTGGTGGTGGGTCACGATCGTGCTGCTGGTCCGCGAGTGGGGCATCACCCTGATGCGCTTCGTGGTCAAGAAGTACGGCGTCATGCCGGCCAGCCAGGGCGGTCGCATCAAGACGACCCTGCAGGCGGTCGCCATCGGCGGCTACCTGCTCCCGTTCGAGATCTGGGACAACACCATCAGTCAGGTGCTGCGCTGGACCACCCACGTCGCGATGGCCGCGGCGCTCGCCATCACGATCCTCACCGCCGTCCAGTACGTCCGCGACGCCGTCGTCATGCGGCGTGAGCAGAAGTCGAGGGTGTGAGCTCGCCGGCCTCCGAGGTCATCGAGGCGTTGCGGCAGGCAGGGGCGACCGTCGCGACCGCCGAGTCGTTGACCGGAGGTCTGCTGTGCGCAGCGCTCGTCGACGTGCCCGGGGCGTCCGACGTCGTCCGCGGTGGGGTGGTGGCATACGCGTCCGACGTCAAGATCGACCTCCTCGGTGTCGGTGCCGACACGATCCGTGAGCACGGCAGCGTTCATCCCGTCACCGCCGCGCAGATGGCCACCGGAGCGCTGGAGCGGGTCGGCGCCACGTGGGGTGTCTCGACCACCGGTGTCGCCGGACCCGATCCGAGCGAGGGCAAGCCGGCCGGCACGGTTCACATCGCCGTGGCCGGGCCCGATGGCGTCGTCACCCGCGACTTGTCGTTCCAAGGGGATCGGCGATCCATTCGCGAGCAGACCGTCGACGCCGCCCTGTCTTTGCTCGTCGGTAGGCTGGGGGAATCAACCGACGTGTCCGACGGTTGAGTGGGTATGGATCCGATGCAGGGAGGTGCTCGATGACCGCAATGCGACAGCTCGTCGGCGAAGTGCTCCGTGCTCGCCGGATCGCCCAGGGGCTCACGCTCCGCGACGTCTCGGCCCGCGCCCGCGTCAGCCTCGGCTACATCTCCGAGGTCGAGCGAGGTCAGAAGGAGCCGAGCTCCGAGCTGCTGGCCGCTCTGGCCGGAGCCCTCGACGTCCCGCTCTCCCGCCTTCTGCTCGACGTCAGCGCCCTGCTCGCGATCGAGGAGGCCACCGACCTGGCCAGCGTCTCCTCCATCACGCCGGGCGACGTCTCCGTCTCCGCCGCCTAGTGCGGCACAGCGAGTTCTGGGAGCGCATGGAACGCCAGCTCGGCGTCGGCTATGCGCGGGTGTGGGCGGACACGCAGGTGATGCGTGCCCTCGACGGCCGCACCGCCCGCGAGGCACTCGACGCAGGGGAGACGCCGAAGACGGTGTGGCGAGCCGTGCACCAGACGCTCGAGCTCCCACCGTCTGAACGCTGACGCTCACCGTTCTCATGCGGTCGGCGTGTCGCGCCTGCTCGAACACGTGTTCGTACTAGTGTCGTGCACAGGTTGACGCGACGAGGACGTCATCCACAGGCGGGTCGATGAGGCCCACGAATGTCTGAGGGTCCTCCTAGCGTCGAAGACAACCGGCCGCCCACCGAGAGAAACGGATCTCTGCGATGCCTCCCAAGACCCCCGAACGTGACATTCCTGCCCGCAACAGCAACGGTCGCGAGAACCCCAGCCGCGAGAACGCCGACCGCGACAAGGCCCTCGACAACGCCGTCGCCCAGATCCATCGCGCCCACGGCAAGGGCGCGGTCATGCGTCTGGGCGAGCGCACCCGCGCACCCATCGACGTCATCCCCACCGGAGCCACGGCCCTCGACATCGCCCTCGGCATCGGCGGGCTGCCCCGCGGCCGGGTCGTCGAGATCTATGGCCCGGAGTCCTCGGGCAAGACCACGGTGGCCCTGCACGCGGTCGCCAACGCCCAGAAGGCCGGCGGTGTCGCGGCGTTCATCGACGCCGAGCACGCACTCGATCCCGAGTACGCCCGCAAGCTGGGCGTCGACACCGACGCCTTGCTCATCTCCCAGCCCGACAGCGGTGAGCAGGCTCTCGAGATCGCCGACATGCTGATCCGTTCCGGCGCGCTCGACATCATCGTCATCGACTCCGTCGCGGCTCTGGTGCCGCGTGCCGAGATCGACGGCGAGATGGGCGACAGCCACGTCGGGCTCCAGGCCCGCCTCCTGAGCCAGGCGCTGCGCAAGATGACCGGCGCCATCAACGGTTCAGGCACCACGGCCGTCTTCATCAACCAGCTCCGCGAAAAAATCGGGGTCATGTTCGGAAGTCCTGAGACGACGACAGGTGGCAAGGCGCTCAAGTTCTACGCGTCGGTCCGGCTCGACGTCCGGCGCATCGAGACGCTCAAGGACGGCACCGACATGGTCGGTAACCGCACCCGCATCAAGGTCGTCAAGAACAAGCTGGCGCCGCCGTTCAAGCAGGCCGAGTTCGACATCATGTACGGCCAGGGAATCAGCCGCGAAGGCAGTCTCATCGACGTCGGCGTCGAGGCGGGCATGGTCCGCAAGGCCGGCGCCTGGTACACGTACGAGGGCGACCAGCTCGGTCAGGGCAAGGAGAACGCCCGCCAGTTCCTCAAGGACAACCCCGACCTCGCCGACGAGCTCGAGAAGCGCCTCAAGGAGCACATGGGGGTCGGGCCACAGGTCGACCAGCCGGCCGACGATCCCGTCACCGAACCACCTGCCACCATCGAGTTCTGACCGCGCCATGTCACAGCCGGCTCGGCAGGAGCCTCCCGCCGACAACACCGATCCTGAGGCCGACCCCGAGTCGGTGGCCCGCACGATCCTGCTGCGGAGGCTGACCGACCAGCCCCGCAGCAGGGCCGAGCTGGCCGAGTCGCTCGCGAAGAAGCACGTTCCCGCCGACGTCGCCGACCGGGTCCTCGACCGTTTCGAGGAGGTCGGGTTGATCGACGACGAGGACTTCGCACGCTCCTGGGTGCAGTCGCGGCAGCGCAGCCGCGGAGTCGCCGCCAAGGTCCTGGCCATGGAGCTACGGCGCAAGGGCATCGACGACGACACGTCACGCGAGGTGCTGGCCGAGCTCGACCCGGAAGTCGAACGACAGAACGCCCACCGCCTGGTCCAGAAGAAGCTCCGCTCCATGCGCGGGCTCGACTCCACCACGCAGATCCGGCGGCTCACCGGCATGCTCGCCCGCAAGGGCTACGCACCGCAGGTCGCGTTCGACGTCGTGAGAGCCGAGCTGGAGGCGGCCCCGCTCCACGATCTCGAGAGCACGTAGGCCGTGTCTGGTAAACCCCCGCTCAGCCCGGACGCCCCCGCATCCCGGCTGACTGCGTTCTCGGTCCTCGCTAGACAACCCGGTATTGCTTCGGCCCTCGGTGGGGGAACCTCCCGCGGGCCTGCCCGTGGGGGATTGTCAGCCGGGCGCGGATGATGCCCGGATCGACTGCGGGGTCACCAGACACGGCCTAGGGAGCGATCCTCTGTCGCGGTTCGTTGAGTGACCATGGGCGTGCTTCGCGTCGGGGCCGTGATCGCGACGACTGTGGTGCTGACCGCGTGCACGTCATCATCACCAGATCCAGAGCCCACGCCGTCGACCAGTCCCACCCCGACGAAAACACCGAGTGACACCCCGGAGCCTCCCCGGGAGTTCGAGGTGCCGCGCGTGCTCGACGACATTCGTCACCTGGCCCGCGAGATCGGTCCACGGCATGGAACCTCCGACGCCTACCAGCAGGCCGCCGACTGGGTGGCAGAGCGCTTCATCGACCTGGGTTACGACGTGGTTCGTCAAGAGGTCAACGTCCCGTCCGGCAACTCCTGGGGCATCGACGTCCCGGCCGGCCGGACGCCCAACATCATCGCCTCACCAGCCGGGTTCGACGACGAGGTGCCGCACCGCATCGTCGGCGCCCATCTCGACACCGTGCCGCAAGCTCCCGGAGCCGAGGACAATGCCTCCGGTGTCGCAGTGATGCTCGAGCTCGCGCGGCTGCACGTCAGCGACGACCGGCCTGTTCGCTTCATTGCCTTCACCTCCGAGGAGCCGCGCGGCCCGGGCGACAACATGCACCATTTCGGGTCCCAGGCCTATGTCAAGCGCCTCTCCGCCTCTGAGCGCGAGGCGATGCGCGCCATGGTCTCGCTCGACCGGGTCGGCGTGCGTGCCCGAGCGGTCCCGCTGTGCATCGGCGGTTCGGGAACGAAACGCGTGCGTGGCCAACTGGTGAGGTCCGCGAGAGATGCAGACATCCCGACCACGACGTGTGCCGACAACCGCGCCAGCGACCACTGGTCGTTCGAGCGGTCCGACCTGCCGTCAGCGCGGGTCGGCAGCGTCCCGTACGCGGCCTATCACTCGGCCCGCGACCTCCCAAGAGTCGTCGACCGGCGTCAGCTCCAGCGGGTCGGCGCCACCATGACCGCATGGCTGGACGTCCCGGGATCCTGACTCACGGACGCAGCTCGTCGAACGGCGGCCTGCTCGACTCGCGCACGAGATCGTAGATGGCCTTCACGCGTCCCCGGTCCTTCACCGGGCGAGGGGTGAAGTCGCGGGTACCGATCACATACGGCGTGGTGTCGAGCGCGACGACCGTGTCGCCGCGCGTCACCATCTCCAGCAGCAGACCCTCCTGTGTCTCACGCATGAAGTCCATGTCGAACACGAAGTTTCCGAGCGAGTGCACGACGGTCGACTCGCCGATCGGCTCCCACCCCTGAACCCAGTGCGGGTGCCCTCCCACCACCAGGTCGGCACCGGCGTCGACGAAGGCGCGGGCGATGCGTCGCTGACTCCCGACGGGCTGGTTCGTGTACTGGTCGCCCCAGTGCGCGAGGACGACGACGACTTCGACCTTGCCGTCGAGCCTTCGGATGTCGCCTCGCACGCGATTCAGGGCGCGCTGGTCGAGTGGCCCGGTGCGCGGGGGAGCGTTGATCCGGTTCGTGCCCGGACTGTCACGCCGTGCCCTCGGTGTCTCTCCGATCGAGTCGGTCGCGATGAACCCGATCCGTACGCCGCGACGCTCGACGACCGCCGGCCCCCGGGCCTTCGCGAGGTTTCGCCCTCCACCGACGGGCTTGATCCGGCTGTCGACCAGCGTCCTGACGGTGTCGAGCATCGCCCGCCGGCCGAAGTCGCCGAAGTGGTTGTTCGCCAGGGACACCACGTCGAACCCGGCCAGCTCGAGCGCCCGGATCGCCGAAGGATCGGTGCCGAACGAGTCACCGCCCTGGGTGGGGGAGCCGTCCGTGGACAGGGTCGACTCCAAGTTGCCGACCGTGACATCGGCGGCCGCCAGTCGGTTCGCGAACGGGCGCATCACCTTCGCCGGGTCATCCTCGGCACGCAGGTACTGGCCGACGCGTCTTCCGAGCATGATGTCGCCGGTGATCGCCGTGACCAGCACGGGCTCGGGGATGTCGGCGACCGGGGTGGTCAACGGATAGCGCGGGTCGCCGCGGAGCGCGTCGAGACCATCGACCTCGATGGCTCGCACACGAGGAGTGACGGCATCGGCCGGTACGATCCCGATCGCAGAACGGTCGTCCGCAACGGTGTCCACGACGGCCGATGCATCATCGGCGGTCTCGACGCCCTTGGCCTCCGGCACGGCGCCGACGACCCGCATCGGACCGGCTTTCTGCCCCAGTTCCGCCCAGTCGTCGATCTTGCCGGCGATCACCGCCTCGGCATCTGCGGCGGACAGCTCGTCGACATCACGGCCGTGATGCACCACGAGGGCGACCGGCATGTCGTACGTCCGCTCCGGACTCGTCGAGGGTTCCGGCACAACTCGGTCGGCCGCGGTGCAGCCGGCAAGCGTCATGGAGCTCACCAGCAGCAGAACCCGGAGTGGCATCGTGCTGTCAGCCTAAGCAGGATTTCCTCGGTTCAGTCGAGGTCCTTGCGGATCCGCTCCACGGTCTCCGCCTCGGAGGCGTAGAAGGCCAGGCCCCATTCGGCCACCCGCGCGGGGAAGGTCACGTCGCTCCGGTCGCTGAGCATCTCGCGCACGGACTCGAGGTCGCTACGACGTTCGGTGAGCTGGTCGAGATAGTCGTCCAGCATGGCGGTGAGCTCACTCGGGTCCATGAGGCTGCCCATCATCAGCCGAAGTGCGATCGGGTGCTTGAGGACCGGGAAATCTGTGGACGACGTGCGCAACCATGCGTCCAGGGCCTTGCGACCCTGCGCGGTGATCGCGAAGCGCTTGGTGGTTCGTTTCCCGTCCTCCACCTCGGTCGAGGTCACGAAGCCGTGTCGGTCGAGCCGCTCCAGCTCGGTGTAGATCTGGCTCATCGCGGGGGAGACCCAGTAGAAGCGCAACGTCCGGTCGGCCCGCTGTTTGAGCTCGTAGCCCGTCATGCCTCCCTCGGAGGTCTCCTGGTCGAACACCAGGAGCCCGAGGAGGGCGTACGAAGTCGTTGACAGGCTGGACGTCACATGACTAGCGTACTGTTCCAAGTAGGAATAGTCACTGAGGAGGGGCCATGGCGGAAACCCTGCTGATGGTGGGCACCCGCAAGGGCCTGTTCGTGGGACGATCCGACGCGGACCGAGCGTCCTGGACCTGGGACGCGCCGCAGTTCCCGATGCAAGAGATCTACTCGGTCGCCATCGACGGCCGTCCAGACCATCCCCGCCTGCTCGCCGGGGCGACCAGCCCGCACTGGGGCCCGCAGGTGTTCCGGTCCGATGACCTCGCTCGATCCTGGGAGGAGACGCCGGGTGGGGCGATCCGCTTCCCCGAGGAGACCGGCGCTGCCCTCGAGCGCATCTGGCAGCTCCGGCCCGCCCCGGACGACCAGGCCGGTGTGGTCTACGCCGGCACCGAGCCGTCCGCCGTCTTCCGCTCCGACGACGGCGGCGAGACGTTCGAGCTCATGCGTGCACTCTGGGATCACCCGCACCGGCCTACCTGGCAGCCCGGAGGTGGCGGCCAGGCCATCCACACGATCGTGCCGCACCCGAGCGACCCGCAGGTTGTCACGGTGGCGATGTCGACCGGCGGCGTCTACCGCACCGAGGACGGCGGGGGCACCTGGACGCCGTACAACCGCGGAATCGGCGCCGACTTCATCCCCGGCGAGACGCCCGAGTACGGCCAGTGCGTGCACAAGATCGCGATGGACGCCGGCGATCCCGACAAGCTCTACGCCCAGAACCACGGCGGAGTGTTCCGCAGCGACGACGCCGGCCGGTCGTGGAAGTCCATCGCCGACGGGCTGCCGGCAGACTTCGGGTTCCCCATCGTGGCCCACCCGCACCGACCCGACACGATCTACGTCTTCCCGCTGGTGGCCGACATCGAGCGCTTCCCGCCGTCCGGCAAGCCGGCCATCTGGCGATCCGACGACGCGGGGGAGACGTGGCGCGAGACCGGGCCGGGTCTGCCGACCGAGGCGCACACCGCGGTGCTCCGCGACGGCTTCAGCTGCGACACGGCCGACCCGGTCGGTCTCTACGTCGGCACCCGGCACGGCGCGGTGTGGGTGAGCAACGACGAGGGCGGCACCTGGGCCGAGGTGCGCGCCAACCTGCCCGACGTCCTGTGCATCCGCGCCGCCGTGCTCGACTGATATGACGAGGCCGACGCTGACAGCACTGGTGTCACGGTCCTAGACTCCGGGCATGCCCTCGACCCTCGACCTGTACACCAAGACCACCGCCCTCCCGCAGGGACGCCGCCTGTTCTCGATCCTGTTCAGCCAGAAGGCGCCCTACTTCGCGTCAATCCACCTGACTGTGCGCGAGATGCGTCCGCACTACGCCGAGATCACGATCCCGAAGCGGCGCAGCGTGCAGAATCACATCGGCACCGTGCACGCCATCGCCGTCTGCAACGGGCTCGAGGCGGCGATGGGCCTGCTCGCCGAGGCGACCACGCCGAAGGACCACCGCTGGCTGCCCAAGGGCATGGAGGTCGAGTACCTCGCGAAGTCGACCACTGACCTGACCTGCACCGCCGAGACGACGGAAGCCGACTGGGCCGGGGCCCCCGACGTGCCGGTGACGGTCAAGGCCACCCGCAAAGACGGCACCGTCGTTGTGGAGGGCACGATCCGCCTCTGGGTGACGCCGAAGAGCTGACTCAGCCGACCGCAGTGCCGCCCGCTCAGATGGCGCCGGCGTCGGGCTGTGTCTTCACGATCCCGCCGACAAGGTCGACCTTCGGCGTGCCCATCCGCCTCTGCAGGTATTCGGCCAGCCATGAGAGCAGCAGGTTCAGCACGATGTAGATGGCAGCCAGCACGAGCGCCGTGGCGAGGCGGTTGGCGAAATCACGCCAGATGGCGCGACCCACGAAGGTGAGCCCGGGCGCGAGGATGACGTAGCCCAGGCTCGTATCCTTGAGCGCGACGATGCACTGGCTGATGATCGCCGGCAGCATGATCTTGACCGCCTGGGGAAGCAGCACGATCCGCATGACCTGGTTCTTGCGCATGCCGAGCGCGAACGCCGCCTCGCTCTGCCCCTTCGGCACGGCATTGATCCCGGCTCGGAAAACTTCGGCGAGCACCGAGCCGTTGTAGAGGATGAGCCCAAGAATGAGCGGGACGAGCGTCCCGAGTGGGAAACCCTGCAAACCCCAGATGAAGATGATCAGCAGTAGCAGCGGGACGGCGCGGAAGAACTCGACGATCGTCCAGGACGGCCAGCGAACGAGAGCATGGTCGCTCAACTTGCCGACACCGAAGATCACGCCGAACACAACAGCACCCACGATCGCCACGCCGGCGGCGAGCAAGGTGTCCACCAAGCCCTCGATCAGCAGCTCGATGATCGCCGGAGTGACGAACGGTTCCCACCTCTCTGCGGTGAACTGGTCCTCAACGTAGAGCTTCCAGACCACGAGCGCGATGACCGCGATGATGCCGATGACGGTCACGGCAGCAGTGATCTTGTACCGACGAAGCGCCTGCGGCCCTGGGGCGTCGAACAGGACGCTTGCGTTGCTCACGACTACTTCACCGCCCAACGTCGTTCGAATCGATTGGCACCGAACGAGATGGCCTCGACGATGACGATGTATCCGAGCGCGATGCCGAGGAAGATCTGGATGCGTTCGGTTGCATAGTCGTTGGTGAGGCCGCGCATGCGGAACGTCGCCTCGGCAATGCCGAACGCGGCCGCGAGCGACGTGTTCTTCGTCAAGGCGATGAAGACGCTGGCGAGCGGCGGGACGACGAGCCGGAACGCCTGCGGGAGGATCACCTGAGTCATGGTCATGCCGAACGGCATGCCGACGGACCGCGCAGCCTCGGCCTGTCCGAGGTCGATGCCGTTGATACCCGAACGGATTGCCTCGGTGACGAACGACGCGGTGTAGAGGCCCATTGCCAGCGAGATGTTGATGAAGAACCCGAAGTCGATGCCGATCTCCGGCAGTCCGTAGTACGTGATCAGGATGAGGATGAGCAGCGGCGTGTTGCGGAAGATCGTGACGTAGGTCGTTCCGACACCGCGCAGGATCGGAACCGGCGAGACGCGGGCCACCGCCACCAGCGTGCCCACCACCATCGCGATGGCTCCGGACACCCCCAGCAGCTTCAGGGTGCTCCAGAACCCTTCGAGGACCAGGTCCGAGTTCTCGCGAAAGGCGTCCACGTCACCTCCTCGGCGTCGTCAGCGGTCGGTGCGGCGCGACGGTGTGGGCCCGCGTCGCGCAGGCCCACACCGTCGCCGGTTTCACTCGCAGGGATCGACTGCCGGTGGCTCGCCCGCCTCGCCGCCGCCCTCGGACAGCGTGGCGTCGAACGCCTTCTTCCAGTCGCCGTTCTCGAACGCGTTCTCAATGGCGCCGTTCAGGAACTCGCACATCTCCGGGCTGTCGGCGCTGTAGCCGATGCCGTAGCGCTCCTCGGAGAACGGTTCGCCGACGACCTTGAGGGCGTCGGGATCCTCTGCGGCGTAGCCGAGCAGAATGGCACCGTCAGTCGTGACCGCGTCGACGGATCCGTTCGTCAGCTGGTCGACGCATTCGGAGTACGTGTCGAACCCGGCCGGATCGGCGCCGTACTCCTCCTCGACCGTGGCGATCGACGTGGAGCCGGTGACCGAGCAGACCTTCTTGCCCTTGAGGTCATCCGGACCCGCGATGCTGTCGTCGTCGGCGGCGACCAGGAGCTGCTGGCCGGTGACGTAGTACGGACCTGCCTGGCCGACGATCTGGCGACGCTCGTCCGTGATCGAGTACGACGCGATGACGAGGTCGACCGTGCCCTGCTGCAGGAACGGCTCACGGTTGTCGGAGATCGCCTCGACCCACTCGATGGCGTCGGGCTCGAGTCCGAGCTGACCGGCGATGATCTTGCCCATCTCCGGGTCGAAGCCGGTCGGGACGTCGTCGGTGGCTCCCTTGAACCCGATGCCGGGCTGGTCGAACTTGACACCGATCTTGATCTTGCCCGCCTCGGCGAGCTCTGCTGCGCGGCCCTCGAGCTCGGGACTGTCGACGACCTCGTACTCGTTCGCCGCGGCTGCGTCGCCACCCTCTTCGCCGGCGTCGCCGCAGGCCGAGACGGTGAGCACCGCGGCCGCCGCAACGGCGGCCCATCGTGCTGTTCGGAACTTCATGTGATTCCTTCCCTGGTGGGTTTAGTGCTTGATGATCTTGCCGAGGAAGTCCTTGGCCCGATCGGTGCGTGGATTGGTGAAGAACTCCTCGGGGGTGTTCTCCTCGACGATCCGGCCCTCGGACATGAACAGGACGCGGTCGGCGGCGGTGCGCGCGAAGCCCATCTCGTGGGTGACGACGATCATCGTCATGCCGCCCTTGGCGAGATCGACCATGGTGTCGAGGACTTCTTTGATCATCTCGGGGTCGAGCGCGGACGTCGGCTCGTCGAAGAGCATGACTTTGGGATCCATCGCCAGCGAGCGGGCGATGGCGACGCGCTGCTGCTGACCGCCGGAGAGCTGAGCGGGGAGCTTGGCGGCCTGGGCTTCGACGCCGACGCGCTCGAGGAGTTCGTGCGCGCGTTTGTCGGCGTCCGCCTTCTTGTGCCCGCGCACCTTGATGGGTCCGACGGTGACGTTCTCGAGCACGGTCTTGTGCGCGAAGAGGTTGAACGACTGGAACACCATGCCGACGTCGGCGCGCAGCCGGGCCAGGGCTTTGCCCTCGGAGGGGAGCTTCTGGCCGTCGATCTCGATGACGCCCTCGTCGATCGTCTCGAGTCGGTTGATGGCCCGGCACAGCGTCGACTTGCCTCCGCCGGACGGCCCGATGACGACGACCACCTCGCCGGAAGCCACCACCTGCTCGATGTCTTGCAGGACGTGAAGATCACCGAACCACTTCTGTACGCCGTGCATCGCGACCATGGGGGTGTCGACCATGCACGTCAACCTAGCGTTCGTAGTGGGTCGTGGGGCAAGAGTGAATCACTCCGCAATCCAATCGACACCTGGCACGTACCCTTGTCTGGCTATGACAAAGACGTACGAGGTGCGCACCTACGGGTGCCAGATGAACGTGCACGACAGCGAGCGGCTGAGCGGGCTGCTCGAGACGGCCGGGTACGCACCGGCCGCCTCCGGAGTCCCGGATCTCGTCGTGTTCAACACCTGCGCCGTGCGTGAGAACGCCGACAACAAGCTGTACGGCAACCTCGGCCGCGTCGCGAGCGTCAAGGCCGCGAATCCCGGGATGCAGATCGCCGTCGGCGGGTGCCTGGCACAGAAGGACCGCGACACGATCACGGACCGGGCGCCGTACGTCGACGTCGTCTTCGGCACTCACAACATCGGCTCTCTGCCGGTCCTGCTTGAGCGCGCCCGCATCCAGGAGGAGTCCCAGGTCGAGATCCTCGAGGCGCTCGAGGTGTTCCCGTCGACGCTGCCGACCAAGCGCGACTCGGTGTTCGCGGCCTGGGTCTCGATCAGCGTGGGGTGCAACAACACCTGCACGTTCTGCATCGTGCCGAGCCTGCGCGGCAAGGAGAACGACCGCCGGCCGGGCGACGTGCTCGCCGAGGTCGAGGCCCTCGTGGCCGACGGGGTCGTCGAGGTGACACTGCTCGGACAGAACGTCAACTCCTACGGCACCGGTTTCGGCGACCGGCAGGCCTTCGGCAAGCTGCTTCGGGCTTGTGGCGCCATCGAGGGGCTCGAACGGGTGCGGTTCACCAGTCCCCATCCCAAGGACTTCACCGACGACGTCATCGCTGCCATGGCTGAGACGCCCAACGTCATGCCCCAGCTGCACATGCCGCTGCAGAGTGGTTCCGACCGCGTGCTCCGCACCATGAAGAGGTCGTACCGGCGCGAGAAGTACATCGGCATCCTCGACCGCGTCCGAGACGCGATGCCGAACGCCGCCATCACCACCGACATCATCGTCGGGTTCCCGGGCGAGACCGACGACGACTTCACCGAGACGCTCGACGTCGTACGACAGGCCCGTTACGCGAGCGCCTTCACCTTCCAGTACTCACCGCGCCCCGGCACGCCGGCCGCGGAGCTGACCGACCAGATCCCGAAGGAGGTCGTGCAGGAGCGCTACGACCGCCTTGTGACGCTCGTGAACGAGATCGCGTGGGAGGAGAACCAGCGACTCGTCGGGTCCACCGTCGAGCTGCTGGTGTCCGACACGAGGGGCAAGAAGGACGACGCCACCGCTCGTCTGACCGGCCGGGCCCGCGACAACCGTCTCGTCCACTTCGTCCTGGGTGACACCGACATCAGACCAGGGGACCTCGTCGAGGTCGAGGTCACCCAGGCGGCACCCCACCACCTGCTCGGAGACAGTGCGCCGACGACCTACCGCCGCACCCGGGCCGGCGACGCCTGGGAGGCGCGCCAGGGCCGGACCGAGGTGAGCTCGGTCGGCCTCGGCATGCCGTCGGTCGGTGTTCCCGAACTGGCACCGGTGGAAGGATGTGCCACATGCTGACCATCGCGCAGGACCCGACCGCCGACAAGATTCTCTCCGA
>NZ_JBOHDT010000037.1:0-11819 GCF_050700635.1 Aeromicrobium sp. | reverse complement strand
GAGCTCGAGTTCGCCCTCGACGTGTGCGGGCAGGTCGTCGACGTCCTCGGCCCGTCTCCTGACCGCAAGATGATCGTCAATCTGCCGGCGACGGTCGAGATGGCGACGCCCAACGTCTACGCCGACTCGATCGAGTGGATGCACCGCAACCTGCCGCGCCGAGAGTCGCTCGTACTGTCGCTGCACCCGCACAACGACCGCGGCACCGGTGTCGCGGCCGCGGAGCTGGGCCTGCTCGCAGGCGCGGACCGGGTCGAAGGCTGCCTGTTCGGCAACGGCGAGCGCACGGGCAACGTCTGCCTGGTCACTCTCGGGTTGAACCTGTTCAGCCAGGGCATCGACCCGCAGATCGACTTCTCCGGCATCGACGAGATCCGGCGCACGGTCGAGTACTGCACCAACCTGCCGGTGCACCCACGCCACCCGTACGCCGGCGACCTCGTCTACACGGCGTTCTCCGGCTCGCACCAAGACGCCATCAAGAAGGGCCTGGAGGACCTCGATCGACGGGCGGCCGAGCAGGGCATCGACGTCCGGGACATCGACTGGGAGGCTCCCTACCTGCCGATCGACCCGTTCGACGTGGGCCGCACGTACGAGGCGGTCATCCGTGTCAACAGCCAGTCGGGCAAGGGCGGTGTGGCGTACATCCTGCGGGCCGAGCACCAGCTCGACCTCCCGCGCCGGCTGCAGATCGAGTTCAGCCGCATCGTGCAGAGCATGACCGAGGGCGAGGCCGGCGAGGTCGAGCCGGCAGTCATCTGGTCGGCGTTCGAGCAGGAGTACCTCGCTCGCGACGACCCGTACTCGCTGGTCACGTTCAGCTCGTCGACGTCCCCGGACGGTCACGACGAACAGGTCGTCGATCTACTGGTGCACGGCAAGCAGACGTCGTTCAAGGGAGAGGGCAACGGTCCGGTCGACGCCTTCGTCGACGGAATGCGGCAGGCCGGCGCCGACATCCGGGTGCTCGACTACAGCGAGCACGCGCTCTCGGCCGGGGGAGACGCCGTCGCCGCCGCGTACGTCGAGTGCGAGATCGCCGGCGAGATCGTGTGGGGCGTGGGCATCCACGCCAACATCGTGATGGCCTCGCTGCGGGCGGTCGTCTCGGCCGCCAACCGCGCCGACGCCACCACGATCCCGCGCGGCTGACTGGACCGACCAGCCGGTATAGCGAAACCTCCTCGCGATACGATCGAGTGACGCCGATCACCCATCGGTGCACCGTTCAAAGCCGCAGTGCAATCCTCAATGTCGATCACGTTGGGGGCGAGGAGGTTTCGTGGCGCGCAGCATCAACCAGGTCGCGGTGTTCGGACTCGGCAAGGTCGGCGAGCTCGTCGCCATCCTGCTGGCCGACGCCGGTTTCAAGGTCGTCGGGCTCGACGCCGTTCCGCGGACGATGCTCACGGCAGACGGGGTGGAGCTGGAGACGAGGCCGCTCGACGTCACCGATGCCGCCGCGTTCCGCGACTCGCTGCGAGGCGTCGACGCCGTCGTCTGCTGCCTGCCGTTCCACCTCAACGTGATGATCGCCGAGGCCGCGTACGACGCCGGCGTGCACTACTTCGACCTCACCGAGGATGTCCCCACGACCAACCGGGTGATGGAGCTGTCGGCCGCCCAGCCCGCTGCCGGCCGAACACGTCCGACGTTCGCACCGCAGTGCGGTCTTGCACCGGGACTCATCGGCATCGTGGGCGCATCGCTCGCCAAGCAGTTCGACGAGATCCGGTCCATCGAGCTCAAGGTCGGAGCCCTGCCGCAGAACCCCACTGGTCTGCTCGGCTATGCGGTCAACTGGTCGGCCGAGGGCGTCGTCAACGAGTACCTCAACGACTGCGAGGTGCTGCGCTCCGGCCGTCGGCAGATGGTGCCGGCCATGACCGAGAAGGAGCGGGTGCTGATCGGCGGCATCGAGCTGGAGGCGGCGCTCACGTCAGGTGGCCTCGGCACGATGTGCGAGACATATGAGGGACGCGTCGCGCGGCTCGACTACAAGACCTTGCGCTATCCGGGGCACTTCCGCCAGATGCACTTCCTGTTCGAGGAGATGAGGCTGCGCGACCGCCGCGACGAGGTCGGGCGCATGCTCGTCGACGCCAAGCCACCGGTCAACGACGACATCGTCTACCTGCATGCCGCCGTCGAGGGCATCAAGGCCGGTGAGCCGTTCCGCGAGAACTTCGTGCGCGCCTACCTGCCGCTCGAGATCGGCGGTCGCCTGTGGCGCGCCATCTCCTGGACCACGGCGGCCTCGGCCGTCGCCGTCGTCGAGCTTGTCGCCGACGGCCGACTTCCGGGGGCCGGATTCGTCAAGCAGGAGGACATCGCCCTCGCCGACCTCCTCGACACCCACGCCGGCCGGTTGTTCGGCCACACCACGATCACCCAGTCCGAAAGGGCATGACATGACTGACATCTCCACCCGCGCGCGCGACATCCTCACCCGGCTCGGCGCCGGCGACCCGTTCTCGGGAGAGGGCGACCTCATCTGCCGATCGCCGATCGACGGCCACGAGATCGGCCGGCTCCGGGGGCACACGACTGCGGAGGTGGCGGACGTCGTCGGTCGGTCCCAGGCGGCGTTCGAGCAGTGGCGCAGCGTGCCGGCACCCGTCCGCGGCGCGCTCGTGCGCGAGCTGGGCGAGCTCCTGAGAGAGCACAAGGACGACCTCGGCGCACTCGTCTCCATCGAGGCGGGCAAGATCCACTCCGAGGGCCTCGGCGAGGTGCAGGAGATGATCGACATCTGCGACCTCGCCGTCGGTCTCTCGCGCCAGCTGCACGGCCTCACCATCGCCACCGAGCGGCCCGGCCACCGGATGATGGAGCAGTGGCATCCGCTGGGTGTCGTGGGGGTCATCTCGGCCTTCAACTTCCCGGTTGCGGTGTGGTCGTGGAACAGCGCGCTCGCGTTCGTCTGTGGCGACAGCGTCGTCTGGAAGCCGTCGGAGAAGACGCTCCTCACAGCCCTTGCCTGCCAGGCTCTTGCCACCGAGGCGGCCCGCCGCGTCGGCGCACCCGAGCACCTGTCGAGCGTCGTCCTCGGTGAGCGCGCGGCGGGTGAGGCCCTGGTCGACGACCCGCGCGTCGCGCTCGTCTCGGCCACCGGCTCGACCCGGATGGGCAAGGAGGTCGCGCCGCGCGTGGCCGCCCGCCTCGGCCGCTCGTTGCTCGAGCTGGGCGGCAACAACGCTGCCATCGTGGCGCAGAGCGCCGATCTCGACCTTGCCGTGCGCGGCATCGTCTTCTCCGCAGTCGGCACCGCCGGCCAGCGCTGCACATCGCTGCGGCGCATCATCGTGCACGAGTCGATCCGCGAGGACCTCGTCGCACGCCTCCGCGCGGCCTACGAGACGCTGCCCATCGGCTCACCCCTGGAGCCGTCGACGCTCGTCGGTCCGCTCATCGACGAGAACGCGTTCCGTGCCTTCGGGGCCGCCATCACTCAGGCGCAGTCCGACGGTGGAACCCTGGTCACGGGTGGAACGCAGGCGAGTGAGGCCAGTGACGAGGTCGGGGGTGGGTTCTACGTGCATCCGGCGATCGTCGACATGCCCAAGCAGACCGAGATCGTCAAGGCCGAGACGTTCGCCCCGATCCTGTACGTGCTTCCGTACCAGGACCTCGACGAGGCCATCGCTCTGCACAACGACGTGGCGCAGGGGTTGTCGTCGTCGATCTTCACGCTCGACGTGCGTGAGGCGGAGTCCTTCCTGTCGGCCACCGGTTCGGACTGTGGCATCGCCAACGTCAACCTCGGCCCGTCCGGAGCGGAGATCGGCGGCGCGTTCGGCGGCGAGAAGGACACCGGCGGTGGCCGCGAGTCCGGCTCCGACGCCTGGCGCTCCTACATGCGCCGCGCCACCAACACGGTCAACTACTCCACCGAGCTCCCGCTCGCGCAGGGCGTGGAGTTCGTCTAGATGATCGACAGCCTGTCAAAGGATTGGAAGCCGCCCGAGAACCCGGCTGACGCCTGGCCTCGGGGCGCGGTGCCGTTCGCGATGATGGTGTTGCTGGCCGGTGCCGTGATGGTGGTCGTCGGACTAGGCCAAGCCGGGGATCGGTCCTCTGCAGTCAAGGCAGCGACAACGCTGTCCCCGCTGGTGATGGGTGTCTTGGTCTGGTTGCTGATGCACTGGCTGGTCGGAGCTTGGCTGGCAGGGCGCACATCTGTCCGCCTCCGCGGTGTCGTGGGCACGATCAGCGCTGCAGTCGCGGTCCTGCTATTCATCGCTGCTCGGTCCGACACCCTCGGGCCGGTCGGCGTGTCGGCCCTCGGAGGCACCCTGGTCGGGCTGATGATCGGCAACGTCCTCGCCATCCGACGAGCACGCCGGGCCTAGACGGCTGAGTTTGCGGTCGGGGACGACATGAGACCGGTTCTCTTCTACGTGGCCTCATGGCCGGCGGGATTGCATTCGGATTGTTGGCGGAGGTTCTCGGCCTTGGCGGAAATCCCGACGGTGGTGGACTGGGAGGTGCGGTCGCCGCGGCAGGCTGCAGTGTGGTCTCCATCGGAGCCTTCCGCTGGCACGATCGACTGCGTGGCGAAGGGGATGACACCCGGTGACTGACGAACGCTTCCTGCACTAGCCCGCGCGCTAGGTTCGGTTACATGGATCACCTAGTCGCAACCCGTGTTGACGCCCTGCGGGCCTCCACGGCAACGCTGTTCCGAACCCTGGACGATTTCGACGAGCAGTTGCTGCGGGGGCCGTCGTTGCTTCCCGGATGGTCGCGTGCCCATGTGCTGGCGCACCTCGCCCGCAACGCCGACGCGATGGTCAACCTGGCGACGTGGGCCCGCACGGGCGACGAGACGCCCATGTACGCCAGTTACGAGAAGCGGAACGCCGACATCGAGGCGGGTGCAGGGCGGTCGCTGACCGAGCTCGTCGCCGACGTCCGCGCTTCCGACGAGCACATGATGGACGCCTTGAACGCGCTGACCACCGAGCAGTGGTCGAGCACGATCCGGTGGGGTCGCGCCCAGACCGAGGGGGCGGCTTCGGCCATCCCGAACATCCGGCGGGCCGAGGTCGAGATCCACCACCTCGACCTCGACGTCGGCTACGGCCTGGCCCAGTTCCCGGACGACTTCGTCGACAACATGCTCGTCGAGGTGGCCGACGACTTCTCCGGTCGGGACGACGCGCCCGGCCTCGTCCTCGTCGCCGACGACGGACGCCGCTGGGTCGTCGAGCCGGGTGGCCAGGAAGTGCACGGCAGACCTGCGGCGCTGCTCGGCTACCTGCTGGGTCGTACCGACGGTGAAGACCTGCAGACCGACGGCGAGCTGCCGAAGCTGGGAGCGTGGAGATGAGAGAGATCCAGGTGACGTTCGACTGCGCCGACCCCGCGGCAATCGCGGCGTTCTGGGCCGAAGTACTGGGCTACCAGGTGCAGCCGCCGCCGGACGGATTCGACTCGTGGGAGGCCGCGCTCGAGGCGTTCGGCGTGCCGGCGGACCAGTGGAACTCCCGTTCCGCGATCGTCCCGGTCGACGGCGACGGGCCGCGGGTGTTCTTCCAGCGGGTGCCGGAGGGCAAGACGATCAAGAACCGTGTGCACCTCGACGTTCGTGCCGCACCCGGCCTCACCGGAGACGAGCGGATGGAGACGCTGGAGTCGGAGGCCGCGCGGCTGGAGGCCCTCGGCGCGAGCCGTGCCTACCGCGTCGAGCCGGCGCCGCCCATGGAGGCAGGCTTCATCACGATGCACGACCCCGAGGGCAACGAGTTCTGCCTGGACTAGTGGCTCAAGCCACGAACTCGTCGGCCTCGGTCAGGGCTTCGTCCAGGATGGCCAGCCCGGTGGCGGCGTCGCTGTCGTCCACGGTGAGCGGTGGTGCGACATGGATGCGATGGCCCAGGACGAGTGGGAGCAGATCGCGGCTGAGACAAGCCTTGGTGAACGCGGCCATCGGTGCGTTCGCCTCACCAGTGGCACCCACGGGCACGAGCGGCTCCTTGGTCTGGCGGTCACGCACCAGCTCGACGGTCCACAGCCCGCCGATGCCACGAACGTCCCCGATGCACGGGTGGTTGTCGACGAGCTTCGTGAGTCCGGGCCCGAGGATGTCCGTGCCGAGCCGGGCGGCAGCCGCCACGATGCCCTCGTCGTGCATGGCACCGATGGCGCCAACCGCGGACGCGCACGCGAGCGGATGCCCGCTGTACGTCAGGCCCGCCGGGTAGGCGCGATGGGTGAACGTCTCGAAGATCGGGTCGCCAACCAGCACCCCGCCGAGGGGCACATACCCGGAGTTCACGCCCTTCGCGAAGACCAGGAGGTCCGGGGCCACCTCGCCGTGGTCCACGGCGAACCATGCGCCGGTGCGGCCGAAACCGACGAGGATCTCGTCGGCGATGAAGACTATGCCGTGACGAGTGCACAGGTCCCGCACGCCTCGCAGATAACCTGCCGGCGGCACGATCACGCCCGAGCTGCCGGTCACCGGTTCCAGGATCAGCGCGGCGATGGTCGACGGGCCTTCGAGCAGGATCACCTGCTCGAGATGCGCGAGCGCCCGCTCGCATTCCTCCTCGGGGGAACTCGAATCGAACGCAGAGCGGTAAAGGAATGGTCCGAAGAAGTGGACGACCCCCGCGGCCCCGGTGTCGGAAGCCCAGCGGCGCGGGTCACCGGTGAGGTGGATCGAGGTCGTCGTGGAACCGTGGTACGAGCGGTAGGCGGCCAGCACCTTGGGCCGTCCGGTGTGCAGGCGGGCGATCCGCACCGCATGCTCGATCGCCTCCGAGCCGCCGGTGGTGAACAGCACGTGCCCCAGGCCCTCCGGAGCGACGTCCACGATCAGCCGCGCGGCTTCGCCGCGGACGTCCGAGGCGTGCCCGGGGGCGAGGGTGCACAGCCGGTCGGCCTGCTCCTTGATCGCCGCGACGATGCGGGGGTGCTGATGGCCGAGGCTGGTGAAGACCAGCTGCGAGCTGAAGTCCAGGTACCGCCGGCCGTCGGCGTCGATGACGTGGCTACCCGAACCGCCGACGAACGTCGGCACGGTGCGTGGTCCTTGCACCACCCACGGGTGGAACACCAGCTCGTCGAGATCCATCCTTCACCTCTCACCGCATCCGGCTACCTAGTGCTGATCTCGCATCGCATCCTTGATCGCCTTCTTGGAGATGCGACCGGTGGTGCGGTCCTCCCGGCGCCAGACGATCTTGAGGCCCGACCAGTCGTCGTCGATCGCGGCCACCTTGACGTCGACCAGGCCAAGCTTGAGGGCGGCATCTCGAACCGCGTTCTCATCGACCTCGCTCACGTGCCCGCCGGCCTTGCGGGGCCAGGCCACCCAGCATGCGCCGGACGGGAAGACCAGCTCGGCCCAACGCTGCATCGCCTCCAGCTCCACCAGAGCGCGCACGAAGACGAGCGCGACGGTGCATGGGCCTTCGTCGACCACCTCGACGCCCTCGAGCGGCTCGGCGAACGTCCAGTCAGGGTCGGCACCCAGAAGGCGCAACCGCACACCAGGACCGATCCCGAGCTTGGTGAGTTGAGGAGTGCCGGAGTATCCCGCCTGCGTCATGGGTCGAGGATACGACCGAACGTGGGTCCTGTACGGCACCATGGAACAGTGAGCCTCTATCGCGATGCTGGCGTCGTGCTGCGCACCCACAAGCTGGGTGAGGCCGACCGCATCATCACGCTGCTCACCCGCGACCGAGGTCTCGTCCGCGCGGTCGCCAGGGGGGTCCGCAAGACCACGTCGCGCTTCGGTGGCCGGCTCGAGCCGTTCATGCACGTCGACCTCCAGCTCGCCGAGGGGCGCAGCCTCGACGTCATCACCCAGGTCGAGACGATCTCGGCGTTCGCCCGCGACCTCGGCGGCGACTACCCGGCCTACACCGCAGGCACGGCGATGCTCGAGACCGCCGAACGACTCGTGCAGGAGGACGGCGAGCCGGCCGTGCAACAGCTGCAGCTGCTCGTGGGCGCGCTGCGTGCCCTCAGCGAGCACCGGCAGACACCGAGCCTGCTGCTCGACTCGTACCAGCTGCGGGCGCTGTCCATCGCCGGCTACGCCCCCACGTTCGACGGCTGTGCCCGGTGCGGTCGCGAGGGGCCGCACCGCGACTTCCACGCGCCGTCGGGAGGCATGCTCTGCCACACCTGCCGCGTTCCGGGCTCGGCCGCTCCGTCACCGTTCACCGTCACACTCCTGGCGGCCCTGCTCAGCGGCGACTGGGACGTCGCGGTCACCGCCGACGACCGGTCGCGCCGTGAGGCGAGCAGCATCGTCGGCGCCTATCTGTCGTGGCACCTCGAGCGGGGACTGCGCTCGCTCAGCCACGTCGACCGCTGATGGCGGGCCGACAGCCACCGAAGCCTCCGACGCCGCATCCGTCCGGGGCCAGGCCGCCGTCCCTCCCGGCCGACCAGATCCCGAGGCACGTGGCGATCGTCATGGACGGCAACGGCCGGTGGGCCAAGGCCCGCGGGCTCCCGCGCACAGCCGGACACGAGAAGGGCGAGACGGCACTGTTCGACGTCGTCGAGGGGGCCATCGAGCTGGGCATCAAGGCGGTGTCGGCCTACGCGTTCTCCACCGAGAACTGGAAACGTTCGCCCGACGAGGTGCGGTTCCTGATGGGATTCAACCGCGATGTCATCCGCCGACGCCGCGACTACGCCCACGAGCTCGGCGTACGCGTGCGATGGGCCGGCCGTCGTCCGCGGCTGTGGCGCAGCGTCATCAAGGAGCTCGAGATCGCCGAGGAGATGACACGGCACAACGATGTCCTCACCCTCACGATGTGCGTCAACTACGGCGGCCGTGCCGAGATCGCCGATGCCGCCGCAGCCCTGGCCCGTGACGTCGCCGCGGGCAAGGTCGATCCTGACCGTGTCTCAGAGCGCACGTTCGCCCGCTACCTCGACGAACCGGACATGGCCGACGTCGACCTGTTCTGGCGCACGTCGGGCGAGCAGCGCACCAGCAACTTCCTGCTCTGGCAGTCCGCGTACGCCGAGATGGTCTTCAGCGACATCACCTGGCCCGACGTCGATCGCCGAGCCCTGTGGTCCGCGGTCGAGGAGTACGCCCAGCGCACCCGGCGGTACGGCTCGGCTTAACCACCCCGGATAGGCTGGCGCGCGTGCGTGTTGCGAGGTTTGCGGGGGACGACGATCCCCGTTTCGGTGTCATCGGCGATGACGATGGCGTCGCCACCATCGCGGTCCTGAGGGGCGATCCGCTCTATGCGGGGTTCGAGCTCACCGGCCAGAAGGTACCCCTCGACGACGTGCGCCTGCTCGCACCTGTGATCCCGCGCAGCAAGGTCGTGTGTGTCGGCCTGAACTACGCCCGCCACGCGGCGGAGCTGGGTGGCGACGTGCCGGAGGAACCGCTGATCTTCCTCAAGCCGAACACCAGCGTCATCGGCCCGGGCGAGCCGATCTTCTATCCCGAGCAGAGTTCTGACGTCCACTACGAGGGCGAGCTCGCTGTGGTCATCGGGCGGATCTGCCGCGACATCTCCGCCGAGGACGCAGCCAAGGTGATCTTCGGCTACACCGTGGCCAACGACGTCACCGCCCGCGACCTGCAGACGAAGGACGGCCAGTGGGCGCGCGCCAAGGGCTTCGACACGTTCTGCCCGCTCGGCCCCTGGATCGAGACGAACCTCGACCCGTCGAACCTGGAGGTCAACACCACACTCAACGACGAGCCAAAGCAGGACAGTCGCACGTCCGACATGGTCTTCTCCCCGGCCGACGTCATCGAGTACGTCTCGAGCTTCATGACGCTGCTTCCCGGCGACGTCATCCTCACCGGAACTCCGGAGGGCGTCGGTCCGATGAGTGTCGGCGACACCGTCAGCGTCACCGTCGAGGGCATCGGCACCCTCACCAACAAGGTCGTGTCGCGTGACTGAGTCGTCGATCCAGCGCCCCGTCGTCGCGCGCTTCTGTCCGTCGCCCACCGGCAACCCGCACGTCGGCATGGCGCGCACGGCGCTGTTTAGCTGGGCGTTCGCGCGCCATAACGGCGGCCGATTCGTGTTCCGCATCGAGGACACCGACGCCAGCCGTGACACCGAGGAGTCCTACGACCTCCTGGTCGACGTCATGCGCTGGCTCGGCCTCGACTGGGACGAGGGCCCCGACGTCGGCGGGCCGAACGGCCCCTACCGCCAGTCCGAACGCTTGGACGTCTACGCCGACGTCGCGCAGCGTCTGCTCGACGCCGGTCTCGCCTACCAGGCGTACGACACGGCCGAGGAGCTCGAGGAGCGACGCGAGAAGGCCCGTGCCGAAGGGCGTCCGAGCGGCTACGACGGCCTGCACCGCGATCTCACGCCCGAGCAGCGGGCGGCCTTCGAGGCGGAAGGCCGTGAACCGGTCATCCGCTTCAAGATGCCGGCCAAGGACTGGACGTTCACCGACCTCGTGCGCGGCGACATCACGTTCGGCGCCGAGAACGTGCAGGACTTTGTCATCGTGCGCGCCAACGGCCACCCGCTCTACACGCTCACGAACCCCGCCGACGACGCGCTCATGGGCGTCACCCATGTGCTGCGCGGCGAGGATCTCCTCAGCTCCACGCCCCGGCAGATCGCCCTGTACGAGGCGTTCGCCGAGATCGGTGTGGGCGACGGCACCACGCCCGAGTTCGGCCACTTCCCGTACGTCACGGGCGCGGGAAACCGCAAGCTGTCGAAGCGAGACCCGGAGTCTAACCTGCTCGGCTACCGCGACCAGGGCTTCCTGCCGGAGGGCCTGCTCAACTACCTCGCGCTGCTCGGCTGGTCGATCGCCGACGACCGCGACGTCTTCACTCTCGACGAGATGGTCGAGGCCTTCGAGATCGGTCGCGTCAACCCGAACCCGGCCCGGTTCGACCTGCAGAAGTGCGAAGCCATCAACGGATCTCACGTACGCCTGCTCTCGCCCGGCGAGATCCGCGACCGCCTCGTTCCGTACTTCCGGGCGGCCGGCCTGGTGGGGGAGTCGTTGACCTCCGACCAGGAATCGCTGCTCGACGCCGCGGTCCCGCTCGTCCATGAGCGCATGAGCCTGCTCACCGAAGCCGTCGACATGCTGCGCTTCCTGTTCGTGTCCGACGACGAGTTCGCCATCGACGAGAGCGACCGCGCCAAGCAGCTTGACGACGCCGGGCTCGACGTCGCGCGGGCGGCGCACGAGGCACTCGAGGCGTTGGGGGAGTGGACCACCGAGGCCATCGAGGGTGCGCTCCGCGCCGCGCTGATCGAAGGACTGGGGCTCAAGCCGCGGGTCGCGTTCGGGCCGGTCCGGGTCGCTGTCACGGGCAGCCGCATCTCACCGCCGTTGTTCGAGTCGCTCGAGCTGCTCGGCCGCGAGACATCGCTGCGCCGGCTCGCCGCCGTGAGCTGACGGGTTTGGGCGGCGCGGCCGCCGTCGGGTAAAGTCGGCACTCGGTTTCGGGGACGCTCCGAACCGTTGGGGTATGGTGTAATTGGCAACACAGCGGCTTCTGGTGCCGTCGTTCTAGGTTCGAGTCCTAGTACCCCAGCGATACCCTTCCGAGTTCGATATCTGTGTGCTCTGATACGGTTTCACCCGGTTGATTCCGACCACTTGGCCCCGTTGTGTAGCGGCCTAGCACGCCGCCCTCTCAAGGCGGTAGCGCGGGTTCGAATCCCGTCGGGGCTACCAAGACGAAAGTGCCCCTGACCAGCGGAAACACTGGTCAGGGGCACTTGTTCTTTCAGCCCGATTTGGTCCTTGGCAACACTCGGGCAACAGGCGGTCGGCCGATACGACGGCGTACGTGATCGCTGCCCGTGATCCTTTCCCTCAGG
>NZ_JBOHDT010000036.1:0-8966 GCF_050700635.1 Aeromicrobium sp. | reverse complement strand
GGTGGTCGCGTCTCTGCGCCTCCTCGATCCGGTGCAAATGGGCATCCAAGGCTTCTTTGCTCGGCCAAGCAGTTCCGTAAATTCTCTGGAGCTGCTTGTTCTTCTCGTCGCCGCGCCAGTAGGCCGCGGCGCTGCGCATCAGCCGGAACGTGGGGATGCGCCTGGTGGTGGGAAGGTGGGGGCCGCGGCAGAGGTCCTTCCAGGCCAGCGAGCCGTCGCGCTTGAGGTTGTCGTAGATGGAGAGGCCGCCCTCGCCCACCTCGACGCTCGCGCCCTCGGCTTTCCCCTCCAACGACTCCGTACCTGCGCTCGACTTGAGCCCGATGAGCTCGAGCTTGTACGGCTCGTCGGCCAGCTCCTCGCGGGCGTCGTCGTCGGAGATCTCGCGCCGGTCGAACTTCTGGCCCTCTTTGACGATCTTGCGCATGCGGGTCTCGATCGCCTCGAGGTCGTCGGGGGTGAAGGGCTCGGGCACGTCGAAGTCGTAGTAGAAGCCGTCGGTGATCGGTGGCCCGATGCCGAGCTTCGCCTCGGGAAAGAGCTCCTGCACCGCTTGCGCCATGACGTGGGCGGTGGAGTGGCGCAGGATTTCGAGCCCGTCGGGCGAGTCGATTGCAACAGGATCCACGTTGTCGCCGTCGTTCAGCTCGTGGGCGAGGTCGCGGAGCTCGCCACCGACGCGGGCGGCGATGACGCTCGGGTCGTCGGCGAACAGCTGCCAGGCCTTGGTTCCCGTGTCGACGGATCGTTCATCGGACTGGACCACGACGGAGATCTCGGACGCTGCATCAGGCACGGGACACCTCGTTCTCGATGACGCGCCCTACGGGTGGCGCGTTCTGCTTGCGCCCCAGCCTAACGACCGCCGATGCGATACCCGACCAGCCCGTCCTCGGACGCGAGCACGTAGGACGTGTCGGTCGCCATCACGGCGCCTTCGGTCAGCGCGGCGGCCGTCATGCCGGAGTCGACCTTCGTGCCGTCGGGCAAGCATGCGTAGAGCAGGCCGGCTCCGTAGCGCTCGAAGTCGCCCGAGCCTCCCCACGGCTGGGCGTACGGGAACCAGTCGGGCTCGGCCTGGCACATGAAAGTCGGCCCTGATGCCGGTGCCAGCTTGCCGGTGGCCACGTCGACGATCGCCAGCCCCTCGCGGAGATCCGCCACGATGCGGGCGCCGCTGCGGTTGAAGACGCCGTGTGGGGGCAGCCGGTTGGCCTTCGCCGCGGCGGTCGACAGGCGGTGCGACCACGTCGTCTCACCCGACGCGGGCCGGTAGCCCTCGATGCTGGACGAGAGACCGTCGATCTCGGGTTCGATCCTTCCCTCGTCGTACGTGAGCTTTCCGGCGACCTTGCACCGGAACGGATGCTCCACGACGCCAACCGTCTCCTCGTCCTCACCGTAAGGTCCCGTGAAGCACCGCTCGACGCCCTTGCGAGTCCACAGCACGTCGCCGTCCGAACCGGTGAACGAGACCATGACCTCACGCCCGAGGTCGACCACGGTCTTCTCACTCACCAGGCTCACCTGGGAGGTCGACCCATCGTCTTGCGCCCTGCCGACGTAGCCGGTGTACCGGTCCGGCCGCGACTCACGCGTGAACGCCCATCCCCCGTCGGTGGAGTAGCCCTTGCCGACGAGGTCCTCGAGCGACTTCTTCCAGAGGGTCTTGCCCTCACGCTGCACGCCCAGCTCCTCCCCCGGACGGTCGTAGGTGGAGAACAGGCCGGCGTCTCCGATCAGGCGTGAGTTCGGAGGCGCTCCCTCGTCGATCTCCTTGATGCCACGGCCGTCGAGGTCGAGGCGCAGATTGAGCTCCGTGTCGCTGCCGTCGAAGTTGCCCGGCAGGCACGCGTCGGTGCCGTCCTCGCAGGCGGTCGGCGGCTGGCTGGCCTGCACCGGTCTCGACCGGGTCTCGATGTCGCCGCTCACCGGATCGACCGACACGACCGGGTTCAGGAAGTCGGCGGGTCCCACCGCGAGCGGCTCCTCGGCCGCGAGGAAGAAGATGACCCGCCTCTGGCCGTCCTCGGTCTCGCTCGTCACCGGCGTGACCGGATAGCCCGGCAGGGCTTGGTTGGGGCTGAACCGGTGCGACCAGAGCTGCTTGCCGCCGGCGACGTCCACACCGACGATCTTGAGACGCCGATTGGTCTCCTTCGCGATGACGACGGCCACACGTGCATCGTCGGCCCCTTCCACCACGATCGGCTGGCCGATCGGCTCGAGGTCCTTCAGGGTCCACCTCGGCTCGACGACGGAGGTGTCGCGGTCGACCTTCATCTGGGTGGGTACAGACGACCGTCCCTGCTCTGGGCTCGAGTCGTCCGTGCAGCCCGACAGCACGACGAGAATGGCGATACAGGCCCCGAGCGTTTTGCCCATGGGCGAATCGTCACACGAGCGGCGCCACCTCGGTGGCGGAACGCTCACCAGCGCGGACGGCGCCGTCCATGAAGCCGGACCAGTATGTGGCCGTCTCCGTGCCGGCCCAGTGCACGCGACCGACCGACTCGCGGATGGTCGAACCGAACGACGTGATCGTGCCCGGCGTCGGTGACGCGATGGGGCTGCCCATGGTCCAGCGGTCCAGCGTCCAGTCGTGCTCGACGTACTCGATCGGGTTGAGCGCCTCCTCGCCGACGAACAGCGCGAAGCCCTCGAGCACGGCCGCCCTTCGCTCGGCAAGCGGCAGCCGTCCGTAGGTCTCCCAGGTCGAGCCGCCCACGAATCCGAGCAGCACGCCGACGGCGGCGTCGGCCGGCGAGTTGTCGAACATCGCGCGCACGGCTCCGTACGTCGCCACACCGGACCCGGACAGCCCCTTGTCGCGCCAGAAGGGCGTCTCGTAGACCGCGTCGCATTTCATCAGCTGGCCCATCGGCATGCCTTCCAGGAGCTGGTGGCGCCTGGATGGGAGCATCGGTGCCCAGTCGATACCGAGCGCCAGCGGTGGCGGGACAGCGACGATCACCCGCTTGGCCTGGACGGTGCCGCGGTCGGTCGAAACCTCGACGGCCGAGTCGGTCTGCGAGATGCGGCGCACGGGTGCGTTGAGCGCGACCCGGTCGGCGAGAGCATCAGCCATGCGTAGCGGGACGAGCCCCGAGCCACCGACGAAGCGCGACTCCTGAGCGCCGCCCTCGGTGCTCGACGACCGGGTGAAGTTGCCGGGATGCGTCTCGTCACCGGCCGTGGCGATGTACCAGAGCAGGAACAGCAGCGACATGTTCTTCCCGTCGGTGCCGAACGACGGCTGGAGGTAGGCCAGGAGGACCTCCCGGACACGCGGGAGGATGGTGTTCTCCCGGACCCACTGGTCGAACGTGATCGCATCCCACTCGGCAGCCTTCTCGGCGGTCCAGGGGGCGTCGACGGGCACCTGCTTCGACATCTCGTCGATCCTCACCTGCAGGAGCGCGGCATCGGCGAGGATCTGCGGATCCGGGGGGACGGTGCCGGTGTACTCGAGCTTCATGCCCTCGGTTGCGTAGACGTTCTTGCCGTCGACGTACTCCTTGAAAGTCTCGACGCCCAGCTCCTTGGACAGCGCGAGGATGTGGTTCTGGGTCGGTCCGACGAAAGCGCCACCGGACTCGATGACCGATCCGCCGGTCAGCGTGTGGTTGAGCACACGGCCCCCGACGCGATCGTTGGCCTCCACGACCAGGACGTCCTTGCCGGCCTTGACCAGGTTGCGTGCGGCCATCAGCCCGGAGATGCCTGCGCCTACCACCACCACGTCCACACTGCTGGGAAGGGTCCCTGACGTGCTCGCCGCGGTGGCGGGTTGCCACAGACCCCCGAACGCGAAGGCGGCACCACCCGCGAAAGCCCCACCGATCAGGCCACGCCGGCTGATTGCGGACTCGACGTCCATCGGACCACCTCTCGTCCCGGGAAAGACAACGAGAGAGGATGCAAAAGGAAACGCTCGGCAATGGAGGCCACACATGACGTCCATCGGCATCATCGGCTCAGGGTTCGGCGGTGTCGCCGTCGCAGTGGAGATGCTGCGCGGCGGCCACGACGACGTCCGACTGTGGGAGCGCGGAGACGACCTCGGCGGTGTCTGGCGCGACAACACCTACCCCGGTGCCGGGTGCGACGTCCCGTCACCGCTCTACTCCTTCTCCTACGAGCCCAACCCGAACTGGACGCGCCGTTACGCGCTGCAGCAGGAGATCCACGACTACCTCCGCGGTGTCGCCGACAAGCACGGCGTGACGCCGCGGATCTCCTACGGCCGCGAGGTCACGGCGGCGACGTGGAACGCCGACGACTCCACCTGGACGGTGACGTTCGCCGACGATTCCTCCGAGACCGTCGACATCCTCGTGAGTGCTGTCGGACAGCTGTCCGAACCGGTGCTGCCGGCCATCCCCGGTGTCGACTCGTTCGAGGGCCCGTCGTTCCACTCGGCCCGGTGGGACCACGACGCCGACATTCATGGCCGCACGGTTGCGGTGGTCGGTTCCGGCGCCAGCGCGGTCCAGCTCGTGCCGCACCTCGTGCGCGACGGCGAACGCGTCGTCGTCTTCCAACGCTCCCCCAACTACCTGCTGCCGAAGCCGGACATGCCCTACCGGAGATGGCACTCCGCTCTGTTCCATCGCGTCCCGGTGACGCAACAAGCCGAGCGTGGCGGCATCTGGACGTTCATGGAGCAGTTCGCCCGCGGCATGGACGCCATGTCACCGGTGGGCAAGATCAATCGGGCGGTGGCGCTGCGTCATATGCACTCCCAGGTGAAGGACCCGCAGCTGCGTGCGAAGCTGACCCCCGACTACCCGATCGGGTGCAAGCGCATCCTGTTCAGCAACGAGTTCTATCCCGCCCTCGCCGAGCCGACCGTCGAAGTCGTCACCGAGGCGGTCACAGAGGTGCGTCCGGCTGGAGTGGTCGACGAGTCCGGGCGCGAGCACCCCGCGGACGTCGTGGTCTACGCGACCGGGTTCGACTCCCAGGATTTCCTCGACTCCATCGACGTCACCGGCGTCGACGGCGAGAAGCTGGCGACGCGTTGGGCCGACGGAGCCCATGCCTACCTCGGCATGTACGTTCCGGGCTTCCCCAACCTGTTCGTGACGTACGGGCCCAACACGAACCTCGGCGGCGGCTCGATCATCTACATGCTCGAGGCCCAGGCGCGCCACATGCGTCAGGTCGTGGACCGGCTCGAGGCCGGCAGCTACGACAGCGTCGAGGTGACGGCGTCGACGGACGAGGCCTACGACCGCGAGCTCAGCGAGAAGCTGGAGCGCTCGGTGTGGGCGAGCTGTGAGAACTGGTACCGGCATCCGTCTGGCCGCATCACGTCGAACTGGCCGGGCGCCACCCTGCCGTTCGCGCGCCGCACCAAGACCCTGGAGCCGTCCGAGTTCGCCTGGGCCTGACCCGCCTACAGCCCCCGGCTAGGGTCTTCCTCGGCGTAGAAGCGACACGAGAGGATGGCGCATGACCGACGTTCAGCAGCACAAGATCACGCTCGACGAGAGCGAGATGCCGACTCGCTGGTACAACGTGTTGCACGACCTGCCCTCGCCGCCACCACCGGTGCTGCACCCCGGCACCGGTCAGCCGGTCGGCCCCGACGACCTCGCGCCGTTGTTCCCGATGGATCTGATCCTCCAGGAGGTCTCCGGCGAGCAGTACGTCGACATTCCCGACGAGGTGCTCGACGTCTACCGGCTCTGGAGGCCGAGCCCGCTGTTCCGTGCGCACCGGCTGGAAAAGGCGCTCGGGACCCCGGCTCGCATCTACTACAAGTACGAAGGCGTCTCGCCCGCCGGTTCGCACAAGCCGAACACGTCGGTGCCGCAGGCGTTCTACAACGCAAAGGCCGGCATCAAGCGGCTCACCACCGAGACCGGAGCCGGGCAGTGGGGCACCGCCCTCGCCTTCGCGTGCGCCCAGTTCGGCCTCGAGTGCGAGGTGTGGCAGGTGCGGGCGTCGTACGACCAGAAGCCCTACCGAAAGATGATGATCGAGACGTTCGGCGGGACCGTGCACCCGAGCCCGTCGGACCTCACCGAGTCCGGTCGGGCGATCCTCGCCGAGCACCCCGACTCGACCGGCTCGCTCGGCATCGCGATCAGCGAGGCGGTGGAGGTCGCGGCCCAAGACCCGACCACGAACTACGCGCTCGGCAGCGTGCTCAACCACGTGCTGATGCACCAGACGATCATCGGCGAGGAGGCCCTGCTCCAGCTGACGAAGGCCGGCGAGACACTGGACCTGCTGGTCGGCTGCACCGGTGGTGGCTCGAACTTCGGCGGGCTGATGTTCCCGTTCCTGCGCGAGAAGTGGGCGGGCCGGATGTCACCCACCGTGCGCGCCGTCGAGCCGGCGGCCTGCCCCTCGCTGACCCAGGGCACCTACGCCTACGACTTCGGCGACACCGCGGGCATGACGCCGCTGATGAAGATGCACACGCTCGGCCACGACTTCGTCCCTGACCCGATCCACGCCGGTGGCCTGCGCTACCACGGGATGAGCCCGCTGATCAGCCACCTCTACGAGACCAGGGAGATCGAGGCGGTGGCCAAGCCGCAGTCCGAGTGCTTCTCGGCCGGGGTGCTGTTCGCGCGGACCGAGGGGATCGTCCCGGCACCGGAACCGACGCACGCGCTCGCCGCGGCGGTCGAGGAGGCGGTGCGGTGCAAGGAATCCGGCGAGGAGAAGGTCATACTCACCGCGCTCTGCGGTCACGGTCACCTCGACCTGCCCGCTTATGCCGCGTACCTGGCCGGCGAGATCGTCGACCACGAGTGGGGCGACGCTGACACCCAGGCCGCTGTTGCGGAGGCATTGGCCAAGCTCCCCGTCCTCGCCTGATGGCTTAGGCACCTGGGCTAACGAATCACCCGTTCTGGGCATCGACCAGATGTCCAGGCGAGCGTAGGTTCGCGAGCAGAACGGAGATGGTTTCATGTTCGAGAACGCATCATGTGTCGCCGTCCTTCCGGCGTCCGACCTCAAGCGCGCCCGCGCGTTCTGGCACGACAAGTTCGGGCTCGACCCGGTCGAGACCTACGAGCAGGGCGACTCCGAGATGTACAACCTGGGCGGCACCCGAGTACTGGTCTACGAGACCCCGTACGCCGGTACCGCGCAGAACACCGCGATGGGTATCGACACCTCCGACTTCGACCGCGACATGGCCGAGCTGAAGTCCAAGGGCGTGGTGTTCAACGACTACGACATCCCTGGCATCACCACGGTTGACGGCGTCTTCGAAGTCGATGGCATCCGAACGGCGTGGTTCAACGACAGCGAGGGAAACATCATCGCGCTCGGCGACCGCTGACGACAAAGAGTCAGCGGCAGAGAGCGTCGATCTCTCGCTGCACGGTCTCCGGAGTGGCGACCTTGCCGACGCCTTCGAGCTTGGCACGGGAGTCGATGATCGAGCCGGCGTCGGCCACGAGCTTCACGACGTCCTCGCGAATCGTCGGTGAGGCGTTGTCGCCGGCCTTGGCGAGCTCGTCAAGAGCATCGCGCATCTTCTTCGCGTCCGCGTCGGTGAATGGCGTGTTGTTGTCCTTGTATTTGTCGAACACCGCCTGAATGTCCTCGACCGCACCGGAGCCGACGATGGCTTGACAGCTCTTCTCGGGGTCGGACGCCTTGGCCTCGCCGGGCTCCGGAGATGGAGTGCTCGAGTCGGTCGATTGCGTCGCCGGCTCGTCGCCGCCGCCGCAGGCCGTCAAGCCGAATGCGAGGAGTACGGCGAGTACGGCGACCCACGGGACGGATACCGAGGTGCGGGGAGTTCGAGGCATGCGCACACGGTATCTGAGCACCAGCTGTGCCACGGTGGGTTCATGGCCGAGTTCAGACTTTGTTCCGACGACGGTGAGGTCGTCGAGACAGCGAGCCACCAAGACGACCAGGCCGCGATCGCCTGGCGTTCGTCGCATCCGTTCAGGTCTGCAGGCACCGACGCGTCTTGGTGACCTTCCTACAAATCCTGTAACCCGCGCGCACAGCGAGATGCCGAACGTTGCGGTCGAGTGGAGGAATGGCCGGGGTGGGCTCCTGACCCCTCCACCGGCCGCATAGCCTCGGAGCATGCTCCCGCAGTGGCTTCAACTCCTTGCGACGTCGGTCGCGCTGGCATTGGCCGTGTATCTCTACGGACAAAGCCTGAAGGACAAGCGAACGGCGCAGCCGCGATTGGTCTATGCGATACCGGAAGCCATGAACGGAGTCCGAGCCGGTCAAACGGTTGACCACCTAGCAGATGGCCGCCACATCAGTTCGACAGTCGTTTCGATTGAGTATCCGCGTCCTGGCGCGGTGACGTTCAACGATCACGCCCGGCTCTACTTCGTCACCGTGAAGAACGACAGTCAAGAAGTAATGAACAAGGTGGACGTCATGGCTTGGGCAGAGTTGCGGGAGCATGACCGTGCTACGTCCGAGACGTGTCCCTACGTCGCGCCGGGAACCGAAGAAAAGTTCATCATGGTCGGACCTGCGCCAACCGACGACGCGACTCCGGGCGGACCCATGGTGACGTGCGTCGTCTTTGGGGATTCAAGCGGCTATCGATGGCGTCGCTACCTCAACGAGCCACTCTCGACTGACCGACCGCCTTGGTTCAAGCGCTTCCGAAGACCTAAGCCGCACTCAGATGGTGCGGACACGTGGCACCCGGTCCAGTAAGCGGAGAAACCCGAGCAATTGTCACACGCAGGCCCTAACTCGACGTGAGCGCTGAACCTGTCTTCGCAGGTCAGGGGTCGTTTCGTGCTGGTGGGCGATACTGGGTTCGAACCAGTGACCTCTTCGGTGTGAACGAAGCGCGCTACCACTGCGCCAATCGCCCGATGACGGAGAAACACTAACGCACTGCGCTGCAGGGTCACGAACTGGTCGTCACGTCCGTAGGGGTGCGAGACGTTCGTTGTGCCGGGTTCGGACTTCGCGTGCGACTTGTCGGATGTGCTTCGTTTCGCGAT
>NZ_JBOHDT010000035.1:0-16333 GCF_050700635.1 Aeromicrobium sp. | reverse complement strand
CTCGTCCCACCGGCTCAGGAACACCGGGATCGATACCCTGCCATCCGCTCGAGCCGAGAACACGCCACACTAGAACTGCTCACTTTTCGAGTGCCGAAAGTGCTCAGTTTTCGAGCGTCACCGACATCGCGGCGATGAGATTGCCTCGAAAGGGGTGGGAGCCGCTACGGTCCGAGCCGCTGGACTCACGCTGTCACGGTCCAGCCTCATCCACATCGTGAGAAAGGTGTGCCAAAAACGAACCTTCGGGCCAAAGGAAGACCCCCGACTTGACTGCAATTCCAGTCAGAATCGGGGGTCTTCAACGAGCGGTGGCGGTGGGATTTGAACCCACGGAGGGGGTAAGCCCTCACACGCTTTCGAGGCGTGCTCCTTAGGCCGCTCGGACACGCCACCGCGGGGTACGTTACCGGACGGTCGAGCGGCTCCCGAATCCGGCGGGCGGGGCGGCGTCCTAGGCTGGCAAGGACGATCCTCGAGCTCGAAGGAGGTCTGGTGGTGCCGCATGTTGAGGACCCGACCGCGTGGTTCGAGCGGCTCTATCGCGACGCCGACGACGGACGGGCCATCGTTCCCTGGGATCGTGAGGCTCCCTCCGCGCTCCTCGTCGAATGGGTCGAGGCCAAGTCGCTCGATGGCGCGGGGCAATCGGCCGTCGTCGTCGGCTGTGGACCCGGGCGGGACGCAGAGCTGGTCGCCCGACTGGGGTTCGACACCGTGGCGTTCGACGTCTCACCGACCGCGATCACGATCGCACGCGAACGGCACCCCGACTCCCCGGTCGACTATCAGGTGGCCGACCTTCGCGACCTGCCACCAGCGTGGCGGCATCGCTTCGACCTGGTCGTCGAGAGCATGACGGTGCAGTCGCTTCCGCTCGAGCTTCGCGCCGTGGCGACCCGCGCGATCGGCGAGCTCACCGCGCCGGGCGGCACGACACTCGTCATCGCCGTGGGTCGCGAGGAGGGCGAAGACGTCGAGGGCCCGCCATGGCCGTTGAGCCGTTCGGAGATCGAAGCCTTCGCGCTGCCCGACCTCGCGCCGGTGGCGGTCGAGGACATTCCCGATGCCGACGAACCGAGCCTCCACCGGTGGCGGGCCGAGTTCCGCCGAAGGCACTGATGGATCAGGCGCTGGTCGCCCGGGCCCGCGCGATGGCGAACCGGCCGGGGCGAGCGCTGCTGGGGATCGTCGGGGCACCCGGTGCGGGGAAGTCGACGTTGGCCTCTGCGCTGGCCGACGGGCTCCGCGCCGAAGGTCTCGTGGCCGTCCTGGTGCCGATGGATGGGTTCCACCTTCCGCAGGCCGAGCTGGTGGAGCGCGGGCTGCGAAACGTCATGGGGCGCATCGACACCTTCGACGCCGAGGGCTACCTCGCGCTGCTTCGGCGACTGCGGGACAAGCCGGACGAGACGGTCACCGCACCGGACTTCGATCGGACCGTCGAGGAGCCGGTCATCGATGCGATCACCGTCGGCCCGGAGGTCCAGCTCGTCGTCACCGAGGGCAACTACCT
This sequence comes from Aeromicrobium sp., assembly GCF_050700635.1. GTDB lineage: Bacteria > Actinomycetota > Actinomycetes > Propionibacteriales > Nocardioidaceae > Aeromicrobium. The sequence continues at coordinate 14,817 of NZ_JBOHDT010000035.1, read as the reverse complement.
GCTTGACGCTGACGATCCGTGGCCGGCGATCCGGGCGACGCTCGACGAGGTCTGGTACGTAGGTCGCGCCGAAGAGGCCCGTCTCGAGAGCCTGGTACGGCGCCACGTCGAGTTCGGCAAGACCGAAGCGGAGGCCCAGGAATGGGTCCAGCGGGTTGACGAGCCGAACGCTGCTCGCATCCGAGCCCGACGGGAGACAGCCGACCTTCGAGTCAGGTGATCGCCTTGGTCATCCGTTCGATTGCCATCTCGAGGATCTCCGGCGTCGTCCCGTAGTTGAGACGGGCGAACCCGGCGCCGTGGCCGAAGTCGGGCCCGGGCTCGAGTGCGACGCGGCCTTGGTCGAGGATCGCCGCGGCCGGGTCGTCGCCGAGGTCGAGGGCCCGGAAGTCGAGCCAGGCGAGGTATGTGCCCGGCCCGCGCACCCAGCGGACGTCAGGCAGGTGCTCGGCGAGGAGCCGGTCCAGCAGGGTGCGGTTGTCGTCGAGGTCGGCACGAAGCGCGTCGAGCCAGTCGCGGCCCTCGGTCAACGCGGCGACACCGGCGATGACGCCGAGCTGGCTCGGTCCGTGCGACACGATCTCCGGGAGCCTCGCCAGCTCGTCGGTCGTCGCCGGCCCGCCGACCGCGACGGCCGCCTTGGCCCCGGCGAGGTTCCACGCCTTGGACGCCGACACGAGGCTGTAGGCGTCGTCGGTGCCGTCGACACTGAGGTAGGGCACGAACTCGGGACCGGCGAGCGGGGCGTGGATCTCGTCGACCACCACCCGCACCCGGTGCTCAGCGGCCAGACGTGCGACGGCCTCGAGCTCGGCTCGCGTGTGCACGACGGCGGTCGGGTTCTGTGGGTTGCACAGCAGGTAGGTGACGCGTCGGCCGCCGAAGGACGCGCGCTCGAACACCGTTCCCAGCGCGTCGAGATCGAGCCTGCCGTCGTCGCCGAGCGGGGCCTCGACGATGGCTCGCTCCGCGTGCTGGACGAACCCGAAGAACGGCGGGTACACCGGCGGGTTGATGACCACCGGATCGCCCGGGTCGCTGACCAGCCGGATCATCTCGACGATTCCGGTCATGACGTCGGCCACGGGGGCTGTTCGAGCCGGGTCGAGCCCCATCCACGCCCACCGATCCGACGCGAAGCCGGCGGCCGCCTCGGCGTAGTCGCGGCCGTCCGGATAGCCGGTGTCTCCGGCGGCGACGGCGTCGTGCAGTGCTCGTTCGATCGGTTCGGCCAGCCGGACGTCCATCTCGGCCACCCACAGGGGCAGCACGTCGGCCGGGTACCTGAACCACTTCATACTGGTGCGTCGTCGCAGCTCGTCCAGGCTCAGTTCGCGCAAGGGGTGCATGGCGCCAGCCAATCACCCGGCACCCGACGTGGCGAGGTAACGGAGCAGGACGATGCCGCTCTCGAAGGATCGGCAGTCCGCGAGACGTAGCCGCGCCGCCTCCTCGAGCTCCCCGACGAGGCGCGTTCCGCCGCCGAGAATCACGGGCACGACGGCGATCGTCAGCTCGTCCAGCGCGCCCGCAGCGATCGACTGGGTGACGACGTCACCACCCCCGAAGACGAAGACGTCCTTGCCGGTGGCGGCGCGGGCCGCCGTGATCACCTCACGAACGTCCCCGGACATGAAGGTGGCTCCCGGCGGCGCGTCCGCTGGATCGGCGTGGGTCAAGACGTACGTCGGCGGGCCCGCCTTGCCGCTGCCGAGCATGGCTGCGGACTCCCGGTAGGTGCTCGCGCCGAGCACGTACGCGCCGGTGCGGCTCATCGTCTCCGCCAGCCCGTAGTCCTCGTCACGGCGCATGGTGTCGTTCAGCCAGGCCGTGTCGCCGCTGGTCGAGCTGATGTAGCCGTCGACGCTGCAGGCGAGACTGGCGAAGACAAGCGCCGTCCGAGGTGAGCCCACAGCCCGACGTTATTCGGTCAGCGGTGCGTCTGGAAGAAGTCGCGGAGAAGCGCCGCCGACTCGTCGGCGAGTACCCCGCTGACGACTTCGGGCCGGTGGTTGAGTCGGCGGTCGCGCACGACATCCCACAGCGACCCGACCGCGCCGGCCTTCTCGTCGAACGTCCCGAACACCAGACGAGAGACGCGCGCGGCGACCACCGCGCCGGCACACATCGTGCACGGCTCGAGGGTGACGACGAGCGTGCACCCCTCGAGTCGCCACTCACCGCGAGCTGCCGCGGCCTCGCGCAGGGCGACGATCTCGGCATGACCGGTCGGATCGGCTTCACGTTCGCGGGTGTTGCGACCGGTGCCGATCACCAACCCGTCGGCGTCGACGACGATCGCGCCGACCGGCACGTCGCCATCTTCGGCAGCCGATAGGGCCAGGGCGAGTGCCTGCAGCATGGCGGCCGTGTCATTCACCTGACGATCGCCTCGAACGCGTCGCCGAACCCGAGCCGGGTGGCCACGTCGCCCAGGATGTCGTCGGGGTAGAGGTCGTCGTCGTCGCACAGCACACCGAGCTCCATGGCCGCCATGCCGAGATCGCTGACGATGTCGAGGTCGCCGGCCGGCTGCGGATCGTCCTCGTCCTGCGGGTCGGGCACGTCGAGGAGGTCGGCGACGCCACCCGCGAGGGGCCAGTCGGTGGCTGCCGTGACGTCGGAGAGCAGCACGCGGATCTGTGCGCCTGAGCGACGCACGAGGACGAAGAAGTCGTCGTTCATCGAGACCATCCCGATCACGCCGACGTCGGACGGAAAGCGTCCGAGGGCGTTGGTGAGGTCGTCGAAATCCTCGGCGACCGAGGGGTGCAGCTCGACGAGCTGCCACTCACCGTCGTCCCGGTACGCGGCCACGGCGAAGTCGACGTCGTCCACAGCCACGGCTCACCTCCTCGGTGCTCTGCTGCGATGGTGACAGACCGCGGCGCGCCACCGCCACTATCGTTCAGTGCATGCACGTTCATGTCGCCGACCACCCGCTCGTCTCGCACAAGCTCACGCTGCTGCGCGACGAACGGACCGACTCCCCCACGTTCCGCCGGCTCGCCGACGAGCTGGTGACGCTGCTGGCCTACGAGGCCACCCGCGACGTGCGGGTCGATCCGGTCGAGGTGCAGACGCCCGTAGCCCCGGCGTCCGGCGTGCACCTCTCGAACCCGCATCCGCTCGTGGTGCCGATCCTGCGCGCCGGGCTCGGGATGCTCGAGGGCATGCAGCGGCTGCTGCCGACCGCCGAGGTCGGGTTCCTCGGCATGGTGCGCAACGAGGAGACGCTCGAGGCTGCCACCTACGCCGAGCGGCTGCCCGACGACCTCGCCGGACGCCAGTGCTACGTGCTCGACCCGATGCTCGCCACCGGCGGCACCCTGGCCGCCGCGATCGAGTTCCTGGTGCGACGCGGTGCCGACGACATCACCGCCATCTGCCTGCTTGCCGCGCCGGAGGGAGTCGCGCGGCTGGAGAACGAGCTCAACGACGTCGACGTCCCGGTGTCGCTCGTGACCGCCGGCCTCGACGAGAAGCTCAACGAGAAGGGCTACATCGTGCCCGGTCTCGGCGACGCCGGCGACCGCCTCTATGGCGTGGTCGGCTGAGGCCGCCTGCGGCCGAACGCCGACCCGTACTCAACCACCGATTCTGCCTACAGTGCCTCGACTGACTTGAGGAGCTTGGCCATGTTCTCCTTGGCGTCGCCGAACAGCAGCGTGGTCTTCTCGTCGAAGAGCAGCTCATTCTCGATGCCGGCGAATCCGGGACGCATCGAACGCTTCATGAAGACGATCTTCTTGGCCTCATCGGCGTTGAGGATCGGCATGCCGTAGATAGGAGCCCCGGGTGTCGTCCTGGCCGCCGGGTTGACGACGTCGTTGGCGCCCACGACGAGCACGACGTCGGCGTCGGTGAAGTCGCCGTTGATGTCGTCCATCTCGCGCAGCTGCTCGTACGGCACCTGGGCCTCGGCGAGGAGCACGTTCATGTGACCGGGCATGCGGCCGGCGACCGGGTGGATCGCGTAGTCGACCCGGATGTCGCGCTCCTGCAGGACCTCGACGACGTCGCGCAACGCGTGCTGCGCCTGTGCGACCGCGAGGCCGTAGCCGGGAACGATGATGACGCGATCGGCGTAGCCGAGCATGATCGCGACGTCCTCGGGGCCGGCTGACTGCACCGGACGGTCGCTCGCCCCGCCGGCGCCGAGCGTCGAGCCCCCCTTGAGCGCTCCGAACAGGGTGTTAACGACGGAGCGGCCCATGCCGCGCGCCATCAGGATGGTGAGCAGGGTGCCGGATGCGCCGACGAGCGTGCCGGCCACGAGCAGCAGCACGTTGCCGAGCACGTAGCCGCCGGCCGCAACGGTGAGTCCGGTGAACGCATTGAGCAGCGAGATGACGATCGGGACGTCGGCGCCGCCGACCGGCAGCACCAGCAGCACACCGACAGCGAGGCCGAGCAGCGCCACCAGGATACCGAGCAGCATCGACGGGTCGCCGACGAGCATCACCGAGAAGAGCACGGCGACGAGGAACGAACCGCCGAACGCGAACGGCAGGCCGGGGAAGACCACGGGACGGGTGGTCATCAGCTCCTGCAGCTTGGCGAACGTGATGCACGAACCGGCGAAGCTGACCGAGCCGACGAAGATCGTGAACACCGTGGCGACGAGCACGAAGCCCTCGATTTCGGCGTTGAACCTGTCGGCGACCGAGGTCAGGTCGTGCAGCTCGAGCAGGGCGACGAGGGCCGCCGCGCCGCCGCCGACGCCGTTGAACAGCGCGACGAGCTGCGGCATCTGCGTCATCTGCACGCGGTAGGCGCCGACGACGCCAGCCACTGAGCCGGCCAGCGTGGCCAGGATGATCAGGGGGACGTTGTCGAGCCCGCCCTCGTCCTGGAAGAACACGGCGATGGTGGCGATGGCGGCCGCGACGGCGCCGAGGATGTTGCCCTGGCGCGCGGTCTTGGGGGACGACAGGCCCTTGAGGGCAAGGATGAAGCAGACGGCAGCCAGCAGGTAGGCGAGCTGCACCCATAGGGGGACCATCAGGCGGACTCCCCTTCGATCGCCGGCATCTCTCTGGTGGTCGAGGCGTCGCCGCCCTTGGCCTTCAGCGCGTCCACGTCCCTCTGCTCGACCGGTCTCACTTCTTTCTCGGGCTTCTTCTCGACCTTCTTCTCGGGCTTCTTCTCGACCTTCTTCTCGACCTTCTTCTCGGGATTCTTCTTCTGGCTGAACATCTGCAGCATCCGATCGGTGACGACGAAACCGCCCACGAGGTTGGCCGCGGCGAGCACGATCGCGATGGTGCCGACAATGGTGACCCCGACGGACTCGCTGTGGCCGGTCACGATCATCGCGCCGATGAGGATGATGCCGTGGATCGCGTTGGTGCCGGACATCAGCGGGGTGTGCAGCACGGTGGAGACCTTCGAGATCACCTCGACGCCCACGAAGATGCTGAGGATGAAGAGGGTCAGCCAGATGACTCCGGCGTCCATTCCGATGTCAGTCACGAGCCGGCACCTTCCTGTCCGTGATCGGCTATCGCGTCACGGGTGGGTTCGTGGCGAACCTCGCCGTCGTGCGTGACGCACGCACCGGCGATGATCTCGTCGTCGAAGTCGGGGGCCCACTCGCCGTCCTCGCCGGCGGCGAGGGTCAGCAGGTTGACGATGTTCTGCGCGAGCAGGATGCTGGCCGGGCCTGGCATCTGGCCGGCGACGTTCTGGCCACCCCACACCGAAGCGTGGCCGATGTGCACGACCTCGCCCGGGGACGATCCCTCGACGTTGCCGCCGGTCTCGGCCGCAAGGTCGACGACCACGGAGCCGGGCTTCATCGTCTCGACCATGGCGCGGGTGACGAGCATCGGTGCCTTGCGTCCGGGAACGGCGGCCGTGGTGATGAGCACGTCGGCGTCCTCGATGAAGGGGGTGAGCAGCTCGCGCTGCCTCTCGGCGCGGTCCTCGGTCATCTCACGCGCGTAGCCGCCGGAGCCCTCGAGCGTCTCGAGGTCGAGCTCGATCGCCTTGGCGCCCATCGAGCGGATCTCCTCGGCTGCCGCGGCGCGCACGTCATAGGCCTTGACGACCGCGCCGAGTCGCTTGGCGGTGGCGATGGCCTGGAGGCCGGCCACACCGGCGCCGAGCACGACGACCTGTGCGGGCTGGACGGTGCCGGCCGCGGTCATGTTCTGCGGGAAGAATCGGCGCATCAGGCCGGAGGCGACGACCACGGCGCGGTACCCGGCGACCAGCGCCTGGGACGAGAGAGCATCCATCGACTGCGCGCGCGAGATACGGGGCACAAGCTCGAGCGCGAACGACGTGATGCCGGCGTCGCGGAGCGACTCGACATGGCCCTGGTCGAGCGACTCGCCGGTGGGCAGGAAGGAGAAGGTGGCGGTGCCGCGCCGAAGCGAGCCGACGTGGGATCCATCCAGCGGGTTGACGGAGACGACGACGTCGGCGGAACCGAGACCCGGGTCGCCCACAGTGGCGCCGGCCTCGGTGTAAACATCGTCTGCGAAGTCGGATCTCTCGCCGGCGCCGGACTCGACCGTCACCTCGTGACCGGCCTTGACGAGCTTGGCGACTGCTTCGGGGACGAGTGCGACGCGGGTCTCCCGGCCGGCCTCGAGAACTACAGCGATCTTCACCCGGCGACACTATCCGCTCACCTCAAGACCGGCCACCCTGTGAGACAGGTGTCTCACTGGATGGTCGGCTGGTGAACGATATCGGGTCACGATATCGTGGACCGATATCAGTAGAGGAGTACGACATGACGACCGTGGGAGTTCGATACATCGTCGAGGACGTCCGCGAGGCCGCGGACTTCTACACCGAGCGGCTCGGGTTCACCGTCGCGATCGACGCAGCGCCCGGGTTTGCCGCCCTGGAACGTGGTGAGTTGCGGCTGTACCTCAATCCACCGAAGGGGCCGGGTACGGCGTCGCAGCCCACGCCCGACGGCCGTGTGCCCGAGCCAGGCGGCTGGAACCGCTTCCAGATCCTCGTCGATGACATCGACGCAGAAGTGGCGCGACTCAAGCATGCCGATGCGGCGTTCCGGACCGACGTGGTGCGCGGCAACGCCGGTTCGCAGGTGCTCGTCGAAGATCCGTCCGGCAACCTCGTCGAGCTGTTCCAGCCGGCGACCTGACCGCGATGGACGTCGTACGCGAGTTCCGTACGGCCGCGGTTCGCCTGCACGTCCTGCACCACGCCGCGGAGGGTGAGGTGCACGGCGCCTGGATGTCGACCGAACTGGGCCACCACGGCCACCGCATCAGCGCCGGAACGCTCTACCCTCTGCTCCACCGCATGGAGGAAGCCGGACTGCTGATGTCGCACACCAAGGTGGTCGACGGCCGGCGGTTGCGGCTCTATCGCGCCACCAGCCGCGGCCGGACCGTGCTCCGCCAGTGCCGGTCGGCCTTGTCCGAGCTCGCCGACGAGCTTGTCCCGAGCTAGGGAGTTGGGGCAGGCGGTGGCATGAGGGGCGGGTAGACGGACAGGGCTGCCTGCTCGGCGGCATCGACAGATGCGAGCAGTGCCGCGGCGAGCACGAGCCTCGGGTCGCTGCCCACCCCTGCGTCGGGGAGGTTCTCACAGACAAGTGCTGCTGCTGACCGCGTTGCTGCGGCGGCCAGGAACATCGCCGTCATCGCGTCCCCCCGCAGACGGGGGTTGCCCGATCGGGCCAGCTCGCTGGCGATCTGAACCAGTTCTGCCGCCACCTCCGCCATCTCCAGCGGCACCCTGATCGCCTCGTCCAGAGCGGCGGCCACCGTGGCGGTGTCGCGCTGCTCCTGCCGAGCTCGTACGTATGCCGCGTAGACGATCGGATCGGCCTCCGCCAACGATGCCGCCCTGAACTGGAGGTCCTCAGCGCGCCCGCCCGCGCTGACCGAATGACCGTCGGCGAAGCGCCCGCACATGGTCGCCAGCGCCCCGGCGAGTGCAGCGACGATCCCGGCCACAGCGCCACCGCCCGGCGCGGTCGTACGGGCGCCGACATCGTCGAGCAGCTGCCGGACCGATGACTGCAGCAATTCCCCGGCACCCTCCGGTCGACTCACGACAGACCCACGATCTCGCCGTTCTCGTCGATGTCGATGGACAGTGCAGCCGGGGCAGACCCCAAGCCAGGCATCGTCATCATGTTGCCGCAGATCGGGTACACGAAGCCGGCCCCCACCGAGGCCCGTACCTCACGCACCGGTAGCCGCCAGCCCGTCGGCGCGCCCTTCAGGGTGGGGTCTGAGGAGATCGACAGGTGAGTCTTGGCAATGCACACCGGCAGGTGGCCGAAGCCGGCCTGTTCGAAGGTGTCCACCTGTTGGCCCGCCGTGTAGTCATAGTCCACCCCCTCCGCGCCATACACCTTCGTCGCCACGATCTCGATCTTCTCCCGCAACGACGCATCGTCGGGGTAGAGGAACGCAAAGTTCGACTTCTCCGTGGCCGCTTCGGCGACGACCTCGGCAAGCTCGGTTGCCCCGGCGCCGCCCTTGTCGAAGTGGTGGGTCACCGCGACGTGGGCCCCCATCTCCTCGGCGATCTCCCTGATCGCCCGGTGCTCGGAATCGTGGTCATCGGCGAACGCATTGATGGCCACCACCGGTGAGACGCCATGGATCCGGATGTTCTCGATCTGCTTGCGCAGGTTCGCACCGCCGGCGTGCACATCATCCGGGTTCTCGTCATGCAGGTCCTCGGGCAACGACATGCCGGCCACGATCTTGAACTTTCCGGAGTGCGCCTTCAACGCTCGTACCGTCGACACGATGACGGCCGCGTCAGGGGTCAGACCCGAGGCGCGGCACTTGATGTTGAAGAACCGCTCGGCACCCATGTCCGCGCCGAACCCGGCCTCGGTGATGAGGAAGTCGCCACACCGGATACCGATCAGGTCCGCCACGATCGAGGAGTTTCCGGTGGCGATGTTGCCGAATGGTCCCGCGTGGACCAGGACTGGCGTGTTCTCCAGGGACTGCATCAGGTTGGGTTTGAGCGCCTCGCGCATCATCACGGCCATCGCACCCGCGCCACCGATCTCCTCGGAGGTCACCGGCGTTCCGTCCTGGCTGTAGCCGACCACGATTCGCCCGAGCCGCTCCCGCATGTCGGCCAGGGACACCGACAGCGCAAGGATCGCCATGACCTCGGAGGCGGCGGTGATGTCGAATCCGGTCTGCCGTGTGACACCGTCCACCCGAGATCCCAAGCCCACGACGGTGTTTCGCAGGGACCTGTCGTTGACGTCCAGCACTCGGCGCCAGGTGATGTTGTTCAGGTCCAGCCCGCTGGCGTTGCCCTTGTGCAGATGATTGTCGACCATCGCCGCGAGCAGGTTGTGCGCAGCGGTGACAGCGTGGAAGTCGCCGGTGAGGTGCAGGTTGAGGAGCTCCATCGGGACGACCTGGCTGTAGCCACCACCGGCCGCTCCGCCCTTGATCCCGAACGTGGGACCCATGGACGGCTGCCGGATCGCGACCGTCGCCCGCCTCCCGATGTGGCTCATCGCCTGGCCGAGCCCCACGGTCGTCGTGGTCTTGCCCTCACCCAACGGGGCCGGGGTCACGGCCGAGACGACGACGTACTTCGCCTTCGGACGGTCGGCTAGCTCCTTGATCGCCTCGAGCCGGATCTTCATGACCTCGTGGCCGTAGGGCTCGACCAGGTCTGGTCGCAACCCCATCGATTCGGCAATGCCTTGGATCGGTCTCAGCTTCGCGCTACGGGCGATGTCAAGGTCGCTAGGAAAGGACATGCAGGTGTCTCCTCAGGTGAGCTGTCGCCACTAGGTGCAGGGCCGTCACGTTCTGGCCACGACCTGTCCTTCTGTCACAGGTTCCACGCGCCTTCGGCGTTTGACCGCGGCCACCAGAACGAACGCCGAACCAGCGGCCCAGACGAGCAGGACGACCGTCACCCCCACCAGTGACTCCGCGTGCCCACCCATCACCAGCTGGCTGGCGCCGTTGACGAAGGCGGTGAGGGGAAGGAAGCCGTTCAAGGTCTGCAGGACGGGGGGAGCGGTCTCGATGGGTATGACGTTACCCAAGGCGGCCGCCTGAAGAAGCAAGAGCATCACGAACCACGCGATGCCGGTGCGCCCGAGAGCGACTCGTAGGGCCAGAGCCAGCAGCGCGAACGCGAGAGCGGCCAACAGGGTGAGCAGGGTCAGTGATCCGACCGCCGCGGTCTTCGGGTGGAACAACAGCAGCGCCGCGAGCACGCCGACCGCTTGCAGCGCAGCGAACCCGACGACTGGCATGGCCTGAGACACGGCGATGCGACGCGAGGCCACCGGCGCGAGGGCGTTGCGCCGTACGCCGGCGACGCCCAGGCTCAGCGCAGCGACGAGGACGGCCAGCCACAGGATGACTGCCAGGATCAGTGCGATCAGCCAGCCGTTCCCGTGCTCGGAGTGCTGGGTCTGACTGGCCAGGTTCACCGGCTCGCTGACGACCGGGGCGAGGGCGTCCTGCTGGCTCTTGGAGTAGGTGGGGCTTTCCTTGGCCGCCTTGGTCAGTCCGCCGCTGAGCGACTGGGCGCCGCTGTTGGTCTGACTGGCGCTCGACGCGAGCGTGTCGCTGCCCGAGGCGAGCGAGCCGCCCGCCACCGCGGCCGACTGGGTTCCGCCGGCCAGCTCGTCGGCGCCGGTGACGAGCCCGTCCGCTCCCTGGGCGACCGAGGTGGCACCGGACGCGAGCTCCACGGCGCTGGTGCTCAGCCGCCCGGTTGCTGCACTGAGCTTCCGGTTGTCGTCCGCCACCGCTGAGTTGCCCCGGGCCAGCGCACTGGTCCCTTGGGCAACCCCACCCGCCCCGATCGCCGTCCTGTCGGCGGCGGCACGAACGCGCGTGGACGCGGTCGCGAGACGCAGAGCGGCTTCGTGGCTCAGGGCGAGTCGATCGCAGAAGGGAACCGAGCCGCCTGCGGCTGCGCAATCGTTGCTCAGGACGCCGAGCTCGATCGCCAGCAGCCGGTCGGCGGCCGAGAGACCGCGGACGCCGCGAGCCACCAGCCTCGTCCCTCGGGCCACCTCCTGAGCGGCGCCGGCCAGGCGGGTACTCGCGCGCGCCAGCTTCCGCGCGGCCAAAGACAGCTTGTTCGCGTCCGTGTGCAACGTCTTGGTGCCTTGGGCCAGCCCGGCCGCGCCAGTCGCCACCTTGTCGGCGCCGCTGTCCACGGACCGTGTGCCCGTCGCGAGGCCCGCAGCCCCCGTGGCCAGTGGGTCCAGACTGGAGGCCAGCTGGTTGGCGCCCTGGTCGAGCTCCGCTGCGCCCGATGACAACTGGTCGGTGCCGTTGGCCAGTTGCGAGCCGCTCGAGGCAAGCTTGGAGCTGTTGTCTGCGAGCGTGTTGAAGCCGCCGTACACGTTCTTCAGGTAACCCTGGGTGGTCTGGTCGCCGAGCGAGGTGGCGGCCGCCGCCGCGATCTCCTGGCTGATGTACGGGACTGTGGTGCTGGCCGCCCCGTTGCTCACCAGCTGAAGCTTGCCCTTGGCCGGCTTGTCCGTGCCCGAGGAGATGATCGCCGAGGAGAAGTCGGAGGGGATGGTGAGCACCGCATAGAACGTGCCGTTCCGGAGCCCCGCGTTGGCGTCCTTGCTGTCGCTCAGTGTCCACTTCAGGTTGTTCTTCGGTGACTTCGGGTGCGTCAGCGCCGCCGTCAGCGACCGCCCCGCGGCCATCGGCTGCGGGTCTGTCAGGATCTTGTCGTTGTTCACGATCGCCACCGGGATCCGGTCGATCTTGTCCTGGCGTCCGGTGGCGGACCAGATCAGTACCGAAGCGGCGATCACAGGGAAGATCAGGCCAAGCGTGACGAGCCTCGTCCTCGGTCCGTGCGTCGGCCCCTCGGTGGTCTCGTGGTCAGACATGGCTGTCCCTCCTTGATCCTTCGAGGACTCGCGGCGCGCCGTCCGTACTAGCCGGCGACGGCTGTGCGCTCTCGAGCGCAACGACGATCACCGTCTGGCCCTGGTCGGCAAGGTGGTTCGCGAGCGCCTCGCACTCGAGCCGAGGACCGTCAGACAGGTGCTCGAGGCCGGTGAGGACGTAGACGTCGGCGCCACCGGCGAGCGCCATCGCGGTCTCGACGAGAATGGCGTCGACGCGGGCGTCCTGCGTGCCGATCATCGCTTCCAGCTCGGCGAACTGCCGGGATGCGGCATCCGCGAATCTGCGGCGCTGCGATCCGGACACGCTCATCAGCCGAGCCCGCTCGTGGAACAGGCTCCCCGTCGAGACGGGCGACGTCTCGAAGGGTTCGATCTCGAGCAGAGCGGTGCGTCGGAACACGATCTCGCGCTGCTCAGGCAGCAGCAGCCCGTCGACCACCAGCTCGCCGGCACGCGCCCGTCCACGGCCGGCCAGCACCCGGCCAAGCTCGCGCGGGTGCACGCCCTGCGACGCGGTGACTCGGGTGATCTCCCCGGGACGGGCGACCAGGTCAATGGACGCTGTCGTCTCGCGGACGACGAGGCCCCGGGCCAGCAACGTGGTCCTGCCCTGCGCCGCCTCCCAGTCGGAGAAGGCGATCTTGCGGTGCAGCGCGGCTCCCTCGACGTCCACGACCGGCAGCCGGGCCTCCAGCCAGGCCGGGAGCCACCAGGCTCGGTGGCCGAGCAGCATCAGGACCGCCGGGACGAGCGTCATCCGTACGAAGAACGCGTCGACGAAAACACCGACGGCCAGCCCGAACGCGATCTGCTTGATGGTGCTCGTGCCGGCCGGGATGAACGCCACGAACACGCTGGTCATGATGAGTGCGGCGGCGGTGACCACGCGTGACGAGGCCTTGAATCCCTCACGGACGGACCCCTTCGCGTCGCCGGAGTTGACGTAGTGCTCGCGCATGGCCGAGACCAGGAACATCTCATAGTCCATGGCCAGCCCGAACAGGACGCCCATCACGAAGATCGGCAGGAAGCTCACGATCGGACCACCGTCGGAGAGCCCCGGCACCAGGGCGTCGGCCCACCCGAGCCCGAACACTGCGACGACCGCCCCGAGTGCCGCCCCGACCGACAGCAGGTATCCCAAGGTGGCCTTGATCGGGACCGCGATGGAACGAAAGACGATCATGAGCAGGATCAGGGAGAGTCCGATCACGATGCAGCCGAACGGCAGCAGGGCGCCGCCGAGCCGGTCGGAGGCGTCGATGTTGACCGCGGTGGAGCCGGTCACCAGCATCTCGCTGACCTTGTACTTCTTCTCCAATGCCGGCGCGCGATCGCGGAGCTCCTGCACCAGCGCAGCGGTCGACGGCGCTGTCTGGCCGGCCTTCGGGATCACCTGGACCAGACCTGTGTCGCCGCCCTCGTCGGGGGTCTCCTGGGGGACGGCGACGACGCCGGGGATGTCCTTGATCGCGTCCGCCAGCTTGCTGACCGTCCCCTTCGGGTCGGAGCTGGTGATCACGTCGGCGGTGACCGCAAGGGGAGCGTTGTAACCCTCCCCGAACTCTGCAGTGATCTTGTCGTAGGTCACCCGCTGTGGCGTCGACGCCGGCGCGGTGCTGTTGTCCGGCAGCGCCAGCTCAAGCTGCTTTGCCGGAAGCGCGGCAGATCCGAGCAGGATGACCACTGCGAGCGCGGTGACGGCCGGCCAGCGCGTGATGATCCGGACCCAGGTGGTGGCGAAGCCTCGACGTTGCTTCCGCGGCTTGTCTTGCTTCCGCAGCCGTCGCCGTCGCACCCGGGGGCGGAGCCGTTCGCCGAGCAGCAGCGCGATCGCGGGGACCAGAGTCAGCGCGACGGACACGGCCACGGTGACGGCTGCTGCGGCACCGAGTCCCATCACGGTGAGGACAGGGATACCGGCCACGGAAAGTCCTGCCAGCGCGATGATGACGGTTGTGCCGGCGAACACCACGGCACTGCCCGCGGTGGCCAGCGCCCGCGACATCGACTCGACCGGCTCGACGCCCTCGGCGAGCTGTGCCCGGTGACGGGAGATGATGAACAACGCATAGTCGATGCCGACGGCAAGACCGAGCATCTCGGCCAGGGTCGGCGCCGTGCTCGAGACGGTCACCACCCTCGAGATCAAGATGACTGACGTCAAGGTCACGCCGACACCGATCAGGGAGGTCAGGATCGGCATGCCCGCGGCCAGGAGCGAGCCGAAGGTCAGGACGAGGATGAAGAAGGAGACGAGAAGCCCCAACAGCTCCGGCACCTTGCTCGGGTCCGCCGTGGACTTGTAGGCGTCGCCGCCCACAGATGTCTCCACCCCGGACGACGCCGGTGGCGTCCCGGCCTTCTGCACCGCATCCAAGGTGTGCTCCGACGGCACACTCGCCGAGAAGTTCACCTGTGCCAGAGCGGCCGTGGACCCCTTGTTGAGCATCGGCTGGTCCGCGGTCAGGGGGTTGCGGACCGACACCCCCTTGATCGCGTCTGTGGCCTTGACGAGCTTGCCGACCTCGGACGCGTTGGCGGAGTCGGTGATCTTCCCCTTCTTCGCCGTGAACAGGATCTGACCGTTCGCCCCGGTCTGACCGAACCGTTGCGCGAGCAGGTCCTGGCCCTTCTCGGAGTCCGTCCCCGGGATCGAGAATGAGTCGTCGTAACGGTCGCCCAGAGTGGAAGCTCCGGTGCCGAGGAGGACCAAGAGCAGCAGCCACACGCCGACCACCAAGCCCCGGCGCCTGCTGATGGCGCCGCCGAGCCGGTACAGGAGTATCGACATCTGCTGTTCCGTCCCGGGGGACAGATTCGTGTCCCCCCCTTTGGGCAAACACGACAGCTCGACCTCGATGCCCTGGGCCAAGGTCGGCCATTGATTCGCAGTGACCAAAGATTAGCCCGATCCGTGTCTCGCCAAGACTGGTTTG
>NZ_JBOHDT010000034.1:0-3770 GCF_050700635.1 Aeromicrobium sp. | reverse complement strand
GTTTCCAGGTGCCCGAGCCGCGGCTCGTCGTCATCAGCCCGTACGACGCCAGCGCCAAGCCCGCCATCGAGAAGGCCATCCGCGAGTCCGACCTCGGGGTCAACCCCACCGACGACGGCAAGGTCCTGCGCGTCTCGCTGCCCGAGCTCACCGAGGATCGCCGCAAGGAGTACATCAAGCTGGCCAAGTCCAAGGCCGAGGACGGCAAGGTCGCCGTGCGCAACGTGCGTCGCTCCGCCAAGCAGGCGTTCGACAAGGCCGAGAAGGACTCCGAGATCAGCAAGGACGAGAACACCGGCGCGGAGAAGCGTCTCGACGGCCTCACCAAGAAGCACGTCGACACGATCGACGAGCTGCTCAAGAACAAAGAGGCGGAGCTCCTTGAAGTCTGAGGACCCCAGCCCGGCCCCATCCAACAGCGCTGAGGCCGGCTCGCACCAAGAGCCGCGCGCGGCCGAGCGTCAGAGTCGCGCCGGCCGCAACCTTCCCGCCGCGATCGGTGTCGGGGTCGGCCTGGTCCTGGTCATCCTCGGCTCGTTGTTCTTCGTCAAGGACGCCTTCGTCGCGGTCGTCGTGATCGCCCTCGGCGTCGGCCTGTGGGAGCTCGCGCGGGCGTTCGCCAAGGCCGGGATCCAGATTCCGTTTGTGCCGGTGCTCACCGGGGGCACGCTCATGCTGGTCAGCGGCTTCTACGGCGGCATGGAGACGGCGGCGGTCGCGATGGCTCTCACTGTCATCGCCACGCTCGTGTGGCGACTATCCGAGGGTGCCGACGGGTTCGTGCGCGACAGCAGCGCCGGCATGTTCGCCCTGTCGTACCTGCACCTCATGGGCGTGTTCGTGATGCTCATGCTCGCCGAGGACGACGGCCAGTGGCGCATCGTGGCGTTCATCCTCGCGACGATCGCCTCCGACATCGGCGGCTATGCGGCGGGTGTCCTTTTCGGCAAGCACCCGATGGCCCCGACCATCAGTCCCAAGAAGTCATGGGAGGGTTTCACCGGCTCGCTCGTCACCGGCATTGCTGCCGGCATCCTCGTCGTCACCTACGCTCTCGACGGCAACTGGTGGGTCGGTATCCTGCTCGGTGTCGCCGGAGTGGTCATGGCCACGCTGGGCGACCTGTCCGAGTCGCTGATCAAGCGCGACCTCGGCATCAAGGACATGGGCGACCTGCTGCCGGGCCACGGTGGTCTGATGGACCGCCTCGACTCGTTGATCGCCGTTGCCCCCGTCGCCTGGGTCATCCTCCACTACCTCGTCCCTGTCACCTGACTTTCGCGTGCGCGCCTTCAGCTGCCGCGTCTGCGGCAACCAGCTCTACTTCGACAACACCGTGTGCGTGGTGTGCGCAAGCACGCTCGCCTTCTCGCGCCGCGAGCGCGACATCGTCCCGCTCGGTGCAGACGGCACGTACGTCGACGACGCACGCTGGATCTGGCACCCGTGCACGAACCGTGACCTGTCGGGCTGCACCTGGCTGACGGAGATCCCCGGCGGCACTTGCTTCTGCTGTTCACTCACGCGCACTCGGCCTGCCGATGTCGACCTCCAGGGCCTGTCGCAGTTCCCGACGGCCGAAGCCGCGAAGCGGCACCTCGTCGTCGAGCTCGACACACTCGGCCTGCCGATCGTCACGCGCGAGGAGGATCCCGAGCACGGGCTCGCCTTCGACCTGCTGTCCAGCGTCGCCGAGAACGTGGTCATCGGCCACGAGAACGGCGTGATCACCCTCGACCTCGCGGAGGGCGACGACGCGCATCGCGAGAAGGTTCGCGTCGACCTCGCCGAGCCGTACCGCACGCTGCTCGGCCACTTTCGCCACGAGATCGGGCACTACTACGAGGCACTGCTCGTACGAGGGCCGGTCCAGGAGCAGGTGCGCGAGCTGTTCGGCGACGACACCGTCGACTACGAGGCGGCCATCCACCGCCACTACGCGCAGGGGCCGCCGGACGGATGGGAGGACTCCCACATCTCCGTCTACGCGACGATGCACCCGTTCGAGGACTTCGCCGAGACGTTCGCGCACGTCCTGCACATCAGCGACACCGTCGAGACGGCCTCGGCCCATGGGCTGTCGACCGTCGACCCGACCGCGTTCTCGTCGTTCCGTGACCTCGTCATGGGTGTGTGGCTGCCGATGAGCTCGGCGCTCAACCAGATCAACCGGAGCATGGGCGCCGGCGATCTCTACCCGTTCGTCATACCCCCGCGAGTGCTCGACAAGCTCGACCTCGTGGCCCAGATCGTTCGTGACGCCGACCCGGATGCCTCTGTGCCACGCTCTGTCACGATGGACCGGTGACTTCTGACGCTCCGCGCCCGCTCCCGCTGGTCATGGAGCAACCGCGCGGACGGGCCAAACCGCCGCGACACCTGGCCGACCTGTCCGCCGACGAGCGCAAGGCGGCTGCCGAGGCTCTGGGCGAACCCGCTTACCGCGTGAAGCAGGTCGCCACCCACTACTACTCGCGGCTCGTGAGCGACCCCGCGGCCATGACCGACCTGCCCGCCGCCAGCCGCGACCGTATCGTCGACGCGCTGCTGCCTACACTGCTCGATCCGGTCCGGACGCTGGAAGCGGATGGCGGCACCACCCGCAAGACGCTGTGGCGGCTCTTCGACGGTGCGCTGGTCGAGTCGGTGCTCATGCGGTATCCGGATCGGGCCACCATCTGCGTCTCCAGTCAGGCCGGCTGCGGCATGGCGTGCCCGTTCTGCGCCACCGGTCAGGGCGGCTTGCAGCGCAACATGAGCACCGCGGAGATCGTCGACCAGGTCGTCGACGCCGCAGGGGCGATGGCACGCGGCGACGTCCCCGGAGGGCCCGGCCGGCTGTCCAACGTCGTGTTCATGGGCATGGGGGAGCCGATGGCCAACTACAAGGCCGTCATCGGATCGGTGCGCCGCATGGTGTCCAAGGCTCCCGACGGTCTGGGCATGTCGGCCCGCAACATCACCGTCAGCACGGTCGGGCTCGTGCCGCGGATGCGCCAGCTCACCGATGAGGGCATCCCCGTCACCTTGGCCTTGTCGCTGCACGCGCCCGACGACGAGCTGCGCAACGAGCTGGTGCCGGTCAACACCCGCTGGTCCGTGCACGAAGCCGTCGAGGCCGCGTGGGACTACGCGCGGACGACGAAGCGCCGGGTCTCGATCGAGTACGCGATGATGAAGGACATCAACGACCAGGCCTGGCGGGCCGATCTGCTCGGCGACGTGCTGCGCTCCTACGGCGACTGGGGGTGGGTGCACGTCAACCTCATCCCGTTGAACCCCACGCCGGGCTCGGTGTGGACGGCGTCTCGACCCGAGGACGAGCGCGAGTTCGTGCTTCGTCTGGTGGCCAAGGGGATCCCCACGACCGTCCGTGACACGCGGGGGAGTGACATCGACGGCGCCTGCGGCCAGCTCGCCGCCGTCGACGCCTGAGTCGAGCCGGGCGTACGTTCGCACCATGACCGACCCGGGAGAAGCCCTCCGTCATGCCGTTGACGCCGCCATCGCCTTTCGATCGACGCTCGATGATCGGGCCGTCGCAGGTCCGATCGATCTGGAGTCGCTCAGCGACCGGTTCGGCACCTCGACGCCCGACCAACCGTTGGATCCGGCCGCCGTGGTCGAGGAGCTCGTCAGGGCCGCTGAGCCCGGACTCGTCGCGACACCCGGACCTCGCTTCTTCGGATTCGTGATCGGAGGGTCGCTTCCTTCGGCGGCGGCCGCCGACATCCTGGCGACCGGCTGGGACCAGTGTGCGTTCAACGGTG
>NZ_JBOHDT010000033.1:0-9217 GCF_050700635.1 Aeromicrobium sp. | reverse complement strand
AGACGGCGTCGATGTCGGGTCGCTCCTCGCGGTCGACCTTGATGTTGACGAAATGTTCGTTCATGAACGTCGCGGTGGCCGCATCCTCGAACGACTCGTGCGCCATCACGTGGCACCAGTGGCAGGCCGCGTAGCCGACGCTCAGCAGGATCGGCCGGTCGAGCTCCTTGGCCACGGCCAGCGCCTCCGGTCCCCACTCCCACCAATCCACGGGGTTTCCCTTGTGTTGCCGGAGATATGGGCTCATGGCAGCACCGAGACGGTTCACGTCGACCATCATCTCTCGCCCCCGAAGCGCCGGCCAACCCCACTCGGTGATGCAGCGTAAGCCAAATCCTGGCCGGCTACTCGATGCTTAGTGGGAGGTCGGCAACGATCGTGCTGCCGGCTCCGTTCGTGTGGAAGGCGAGAGTTCCACCGAGCTCGCGGGCTCGCTCCCGCATGGAGGTCAGTCCGACGCCCGGTGTCCAGTCGCCACTGGATTGCCCGTTGTCGGAGACTTCGATCGTGAGGCTGTCGGCGGTTCTCCCCAGCGCAACTCTCGCCGAAGTTGCGCCGCTGTGCCGCGCAATGTTGGTAAGTGCTTCCATGACGATGCGATAAGCCGCCACCTCGAGGGCCGCCGGGAGCGCCGGAACATCGCTCGCCTCGATGTCGATTGTGACGCTCGGGAAGGCGTCGGCGTTGACCGAGAGCGCACCCACGAGCCCCAATTCGTCGAGGGCGGGTGGACGCAGGCCGTAGACCAACTCGCGGATCTCGTGGATCGCGGTCTCGGTCTCTCGCCGAATCCTGTCGAGCATCTCCACCGACCCGTCGCGCTCGCTCACCAATCGTGCCGCATCAACGGTGAACGCGATGCCGGTGAGGCGTGGGCCCAGCCCGTCGTGCAGGTCACGCCGCAGGCGTCGCCTCTCTTCCTCGCGGGCCGTGGCGCCGAGCGCTCGGGCCCGCAGCAAGCTTGCGGTCTGGGTGCGTGCACGCACCGTCTGCACCAACAGCGGCAGCGCGAGCGTCAGCACTCGCTCATCGTCCTTGGACAGGCTCTGGTCGCCGGCGCGAACACCGACCGTGAGCGTGCCCAGCTGCCCGCCATCGGCATCGATGGGAAAGGCGCGCACCCTGTCCTGAATGGTGCCGACGGTGATCGGCTCCTCGCCGTCCAGCGCAAGGGCGGCGTACGGCAGCACCAGCCCCTCCTGGATAGCTCGCACGGCGGCGGCGGGATCGTCGCCAACGCTGCCCGCCACCTGCTGCACCGCGCTGAGCGCGTCGGGGCGGTAGCCGAACAAGATGGCGTCAGCCGTCTCGCTGACCATCCTGCGCACCGGATTCCACAGCCCCCCGAGGACGACGGCGGCGACGGCCATGGGAACGATCCCTGGCGGCGAACCGGTACGCCACATGAAGAGGGTGAATACGAGGGTCGCTCCCGCGAACAGGAAGGCAACCGTGAAGGCCGAAACGATGGCGCGTGAGGCGAGCCAACGGCCGTCGAGCCGTCCAGCCGGACCTGCGCCGACGGCAGCAGCGACACCAAGGAGCCCCACGCTCGCGGCAACTACGGGGGCGAGCCGCGAGCGGTCGCCGGGGAGAGCCACGATCCACACGAGAAGGCCGACGATTCCGCTTGCGCTCAGCACCCACAACAGCGGCTCCCGGTCGGCTGCCGGAGTTGTTTCGAGTCGCCACCACACGTGGGTTGCCGCGACTGTGACCGTGGCGAGCACAATCGCGACGAAGTCGATGTCGCTCAGTCCGTTGTCCCGGGCGAGTGTCCACGCGAGTGCAGGCGTGCCCACGGCAAGGGCGGCCAACGTCAGCCAGGTCGCGAGGCCGCGCTCGAAGCGCGGATAGGTCGCGATTGCAGCCACCAACGTGGCGACCGCAGCCAGTCCGACGTACGCCCTCCCGTCGGCAGGCGCCCAATGAACGCCGGCGAGCAGGGCGCCGCTGACGGCAAACAGGACGCCCGCCGGATACGCCTTGGCCTGCAGGCACAGGACCAATCCGGAAGCCACGAGCAGCAACCCCGCAATCGCCCAGCCAATGGTGGCCGAGGCGAGACTCATCGGCGGGATATCCCGTGCTCGTGGGCGAGCAAAATCGCCTCGGTGCGATCAGCCACCCCGAGCTTGGCATAGACCGACGTGAGCTGGTTGCTGACCGTCTTGGGGGAGACGAACAAGGTGGTCGCGATCTCGTTGGTCCGGTGGCCGGCTGCGAGCAGGGCCAGGACCTCGCGCTCACGATCGGACAGCTCGGGAAAGGGATAGTCCGCGACCGCCGTGACCGAGCCGATTCGCGCGAGCAACGCATCGGCGACGCCTTGCCCGAGGATCGCTTGGCCCGAGACCACGGCGCGCAGAGCTGCAGCCACCTCGTCACGACCGGCGCCCTTGAGTAGATACCCGCGGGCCCCGGCTCGCATCGATCCGATCGTCGTGGCATCGTCGCCGTACATCGACAGCATGAGCACTGCGACCTTCGGGGCGAGCTCGGTGATCTGGCGCGTCGCTTCGACACCGTCGAGCCCGGGCATTTGCACATCCATCAACACGACGTCCGGCCTGAGTCGGACCGCCTGCTTGACTGCCTCGTCACCGTCAGCGGCCTCGCCGACGACTTCGAAACCATCGAGGTGGGTCAGCATGAGATTGAGTCCGTCCCGAACGACCGTGTGGTCGTCGGCGATGAGGACTCGGATGGACATGCCGTCATTGTTGCAAAAGTCGATTCCCAGCGACGTAGGAAAGCGTGGTGGAAAATCGGGAAATCTGCCGATTGCGGTGGGAGTATGCGGGCGACGAGTGTGGTGGCACCATCAGCCGCATCACACCCAAGGAGCCCCAAGATGACTGCGTCGACGAAGCCCCATTTCTCCATCGGAAACCACATCGGACATGGACTCGGGATGCTCGTCTCAGCGTTCCTCCTCCTCGTCGGCATCTCGCCCGAGGCTCGCGAGGGAAGCGGCTATGCGGGGAACATCTGGATCGGCTTCGTCGTCTTTGGCGGGATCGCGCTCGTGGCACTGCTGGCCTCGTGGATCACGCGGGCCGGCCTGGCCCGCCGCATCGGCGGGGTCGCGCTGATCCTGGCCGCCGTCGTGCAGCTCTCCATCCTGTTCGTGCCGGATCGCGGTGTCGCTGGCCTCATCGGAAACTCCGCGGGCGCCCTGCTGTGCCTCGTGCCGGCGGTGCTGGTGCTCCGCCCATCGGGCAAGCGGGACTGAGCCGCCCGTCATCCGTCGCCGGCACCCGCGCGAGTGATACAACAGGGTGATACAAATTGCTGCGGAATCCGTGTCCTTCGATGGCATTCGCTGAACCGGAACAGCACGGAATGGCGCCACTGACCTGCGGTTTTACCGATGGTCAGCAGGTCGTGAGCGTGAGCTCACACACGTGGCACCAGTGGCAAGCCGCGTAGCCGACGCTGAGCAGGATCGGGCGGTCGAGCTCCTTCGCGACGGCCAGCGCCTCCTCGCCCCACTCCCACCAGTCGACCGGGTTGTCGGCGTGCTGGACGAGGTAGGGGCTGGTCGAGCTGGCGAGTCGGTTGGCCATGCCTTCAACGTAACCGCGTCAGTACGGGCTGCCTCCCGGCAGTCCGACGGTCGTCAAGTACCACCCGGCCGACGTGAGCACGACGACGATGAAGGCGGTGAACAGCAGGCCACCCGCAACCGGGAGCAGCCAGCCGGGGGCGGAATGGCTGCGGACGGCGATCACCTTCGCCACGAACGCGCCGTAGACGATGCAGCCCACGAGCGAGTGCAGGAGCACGCGGGTGTCGGTGGTCTGGAAGCCGAGCGACCACAGGCAGTGGTACGCGACCGGGAGGCTGACGAGGACGGCCAGCGCCCCGGACAGCCGGTGCCCGGTGCTGAGCCAAGACGGGGCAGTGATCCCGAGCTTCCCGTACATCCAGAGCGCTCCGACGAGCTGGCCCAGGGCGAGGACGCCCACCGCGATGGCGAACCAGACCTTCATCTCGATCATCGAGCCGAGGCCGAAGGTAGTGATCGGCTCGAACGTCGGATCGTGGACGCGGCCGTAGACGCCCAGTACGACGCTGACGGCCGCCCCGGCGGCGAACGCGGTGAGCGGGACGGCGGGGCTCTTCGTGGCCTCCATGTGGTGATCATGGCAGGCGCCAGGCGGCGTGGGGAAGACTGCGCGCATGGAGATTCGTGCGGCACGTGACGCTGACTGGCCCGGCATCTGGGCAATCGTCACCGAGGTGCTGGCCGAGGGCGATGCCTACACGTACGACCCGGACATGACCGAGGACGAGGCGCGCGACAAGTGGCTCGGACCCGCACCGTGGAGCACCTCGGTAACGGTCGATTCAGACCGCGTCCTCGGTGCGGCGACCTACGGCCCGAACCAGGCCGGCCCGGGCTCGCACATCTGCAACGCCAACTTCATCGTCGCGAAGACGTCACGCGGCGGCGGGTTCGGGACCGCACTCGTCGAGGACACACTCGCGCGAGCCCGCGCTGACGGCTACGCGGGGATGCAGTTCAACGCCGTCGTCGAGACCAACCCCGCCGTGGCGCTGTACGAGCGAGTCGGCTTCGACATCATCGGCACCGTGCCGGGCGCCTTCCGGCACCCGCGACTCGGTCCGGTCGGCCTGCACGTCATGTACCTGGCGTTCTGACAGACGTCAGCTCTGCGGTTCGTCGTCCTTATCGCCCGGCCACGGTTCGCGGGCGCGCCGCGAGTGCTTGACGAACGAGCGCATGAGGAAGACCAGCGCCACGACCAGCAGCCCGACGACCAGCATGGCGAGCCACCCGGGCCGGACGTTCTCAGGCGTGAGAGGGACATCTTCCGCAGCAAACGCAAGCAGGACATCGTTCATGCCCTCAGCCTAGACAGCCACCCTCGTCACGTCCGTAGTGGTACTCGTCGTTCGTCGAGTCGGGTTGAGCTGTGCTGGCGAGCCGCCCCGGGAAAGGGTCGAATCAACTTTCCCCGCATCGAGCGTGATGGTCGTTTCGACTGGCTCAACGACCGATGACGATTCGAGAAGGTGAAATTGCCACGCCCGTCGGCAGTGACATGGAGGAGGTCGCGGTGGACGAGGTGGCGGCAGCGGACGCAGAGTCCGGTCATGTCGTCGAGGTCGGTGCGGCCACCGTGGGAGTACCAGATGACGTAATGGACCTCCAGATGAGTGTTCTTGCAACCGGGTGCGGCGCAGACACCGGATTGGCGGGCGATGATCGCGCGGCGCTGCTTCAACGTGGCGAGGCGGTAGGTGCGGCCGACGTTCCGGACCCGTGCCTGCTGGTACTAGCCGAACACGTCGACGTGGTCGAGCCGGATGCTGCCCTTGGCGGCGGCTTCGGCGACAGTCGGGAGATCCCGGGTCGTGCTCGCTGCCCGGATCAGCTTCTTCGTCTGAACCGCATCGAGCCGGAGCTCGTTCCGGGCCCAGGTCGTGATCGTGGATGCGCCGTCGAGCTCGAAGTCCTTCGAGGTCTCCAGCTTGGCGAGCTCCACGGTCTTGACCGCATCCAGCGCGTCCTGCGCAGCCTGAATCGCGCGCAATCTCGTTCGAGAATCACCCGCGGTGAGCGCTCGCGCCACGTCGCGCAGCCGCTCCATGGTGACCCCCGAATCCATGCCACCAGAATAGTCGAACAGACGTTCGCAGGCCAGTGGAAAACCTTGTGAATTCAGCGAAATATGCCCGATTCCTCGTTCGTCCTAGCGCCGGCGCCGCCCGAGCCCTACGTTGGCACCATCGGCAACGAAAGGACGCACCATGAGCGGTCGCATCGTGCACTTCGAGATCCCGGTCGACGACCGAGAGCGCGCCAACGCCTTCTACGAGAAGACCTTCGGCTGGCAGCTCGCGTCGATGCCGGGCATGGGCTACACCCTGGTGACGACCGGGCCCTCCGGAGACACCGGTCCCACCGAGCCCGGGTACATCAACGGCGGCATGCTGCTGCGCCAGGAACCGATCACGGCTCCGGTGCTCGTGGTCGACGTCGACGACATCGACGCCGCGCTGAAGACGATCGGCGAGCTCGGCGGCTCCACGCTGCGCGACAAGGAGCCCGTCGGCGACATGGGGTTCGCTGCCTACTTCACCGACCCGGAGGGCAACGTGATCGGACTGTGGGAGACCGCACGCTAGTTTCGTCCGGGTGACCGCCGACCTCCTCAGCCAACGGCAGCTCAACCGAGCGACGCTGGCTCGCCAGATGTTGCTCGAGCGTGCCGCGATGACAGCCCTCGACGCGATCCGGCACCTGGTCGGGCTGCAGGCACAGGAACCACCGGACCCATACATCGGGCTCTGGTCACGACTCGACGGCTTCGAGACCGAGGAGCTCGAGAAGCTCATCCTGGATCGCGAGGTCGTCCGGCTCGTGGTGCAGCGTGGCACGGTCCACGCCGTCACCGCCGACGACTGCCTGGTGCTCCGACCGCTGGCCCAGCCGATCCTGACCCAGCAGCTCCACAGCCACAGCGACTACCGCGGACGGTATGACGGCGTGGAGCTCGACGCCGTTATGGCGTTCGCCCGCGAAGTCCTCACCGAGAGCCCCCGCAACACCCGCCAGCTCCGCGATGCCCTGGGAAAACAGTTCCCCGAGCACCACCCTGCCGCGCTCGCCTTCGCCTGCCGCAACCTGCTGCCGTTCATCCAGGTGCCGCCGCGAGGACTTTGGGCCACCCCGGGCGAGGTCGTCGGCACCACGGCCGAGGCGTGGATCGGGCGGCCGCTCGAGTCGAACCCGTCCGTCGACGACGTCATGATGCGTTACCTCACCGCTTTCGGACCGGCCACCGTGCCGGACGCAGCCACGTGGTCCCGCTACACCGGACTGCGCGAGGTCTTCGAGCGCATCCGGTCACGGCTCCGCACGTTTCGCGACGAGGACGGGCGGGAGTACTTCGACGTTCCCGACGGGCCACTCCCCGATCCGGACACGCCGGCACCTGTGCGCCTGCTGCCTCAGTTCGACAACCTCCTGCTCTCGCACGCCGACCGTTCTCGTTTTACCAGCGGTGATGACTACTCCGAGATCTGGCTGAACACCACCGGGTTCCTCGGCAACGTCCTCGTCGACGGAATGCTCGTCGGGATGTGGCGCTTCGACCAACCGACCAGGGTCGTTCAGCGGGGACGAACCTCAGGCGTGCTGACGATCACCACGACGCGCAAGCTCTCGCGCCACGACGCAAGTGCAGTGAAGGCGGAGGCCCGCCGGTTCGCCGGTTTCGTGTCGCCCGGCGCGGAGCACGACATCGTCCTCACCACTCCCGGTGAGGTCACCTCAGACCGGCGAACAGGTCGTCCTCGGGGGTCGTCGTCTCCACGTGGCTAGTGACGAGCTGGTAGTCCTCGGTGGGCCAGGCCTCGGCCTGCACCTCGCGGGGGACGGCGAAGAACCAGCCGTCCGGGTCGATCTGGGTGGCGTGGGCGAGGAGCGCCTCGTCTCGCACGTGGAAGTACTCGGCGCACTCGACGCGCGTGGTGAGTCGCGCCTCGTCCTCGGGTTTTCTCTCCCACTTGTCGAGGTACTCGGCGTACGGATTGGTGAGTCCGTGGCGTTCGGTGGCTTCCGCGATCGCCACCATCCGCGGGTAGCTCCAGCCCAGGTGGTAGTAGAGCTTCTTGACCTGCCAGGGCTCGCCCGCGTCCGGGTAGCGGTCGGGGTCGGACGCCGCCTCGAACGCGTGCACGCTCACCTCGTGGCACTTGATGTGGTCGGGGTGCGGGTAACCGCCGTTCTCGTCGTACGTCGTGAGCACGTGCGGACGGAACGAGCGGATCAGTCGCACCAGCGGCTCGGCCGCCTCCTCGAGCGGCACCAGCGCGAAGCATCCCTCGGGCAGCGGAGGCTTGGGGTCGCCCTCGGGCCAGCCGGAGTCGACGAAGCCGAGCCAGTCCTGCCGGATGCCGAGGATGTCGCGCGCCCGCGCCATCTCGTCGCGGCGGATCTCGGTGATGAGCGCGGGGTTATCGATGATGCCGGGGTGGTCGAAGCTCGGGTTGAGCACGTCGCCGCGCTCGCCCCCGGTGCAGGTGGCCACGTGCACGTCGACACCCTCGGCCACATATCTGGCCGTCGACGCCGCCCCCTTGCTCGACTCGTCGTCCGGATGGGCGTGCACGTGCATGAGTCTGAGCTGTTCGGCCACCGTTCCATCCTGCCACTCACTACGACCATGGTCGGATGCGGTTCGCCGGTCAGCCGCGCCATGATGACGGATGACCACATCCGAAGCGGTGCTCGTCACCGGCACGTCGACCGGCATCGGCCGAGCCATCGTCGAACGTCTCTCGCGGGACGGCACGCGCGTGTTCGCCGCCGTACGCGACCTGTCCACCGTCGACGACCACCCGCTCGTCACCCCCGTCCGCCTCGACGTCACGTCGGCCGCGGAGGCCAAGGCTGCCGCAGACCTGGTGCGTGACGCCCTCGGTTCCTCGAAGCTCCGTGGCATCGTCAACAACGCGGGCATCGGCATCGGCGGGCCGCTCGAGTTCATCGACCTCGACGAAGTGCGCCGTCAGTTCGAGGTCAACCTCATCGGCCAGATCGCCGTGACGCAGGCATTCCTCCCGATCCTGCGCGAGCAGGGCCCGCAAGATCCGCGCATCGTGTTCACCAGCTCGATCGGCTCCCGGGTGGCTGCGCCGTTCGTCGGCCCGTACTCCGCGTCCAAACACGCCCTCAACGGGATGGCCGAGTCACTGCGTCGCGAGCTGTTGCCCTGGGGTTTTCGCGTCTCCGTGCTCGAGCCGGCCACGGTCTCCACGCCGATCTGGGACAAGGCCGCCGAGGCGGTCTCGACCACGGTCGACACGCTTCCGCCCCGCGCCATCGAGCTCTACGGCGAGGCCATCGAGTCGTCGCGGAAGTACGTCGCCGCGGCGAACGACGCCGGCATCCCACCGTCAGTGGTCGCCGACGCTGCCCACCACGCGTTGTTCTCGCGTCGTCCGAAGGCCGAGTACCTGGTCGGGACCGAGGCGAAGATGACAGCCGCCGCCTCGTCCCTGCTCCCCTTCCGCGTCTTCGACCGGCTCGTGCTTCGCGAGATGCGGAAGGGCTAGCCTCGAGATTTCACGTCGCCGGGTTGAGTTCGGCGTGTAACGCACGGAAGTGCCTGTCCTGCTTGGGATTCTTGTTCTTACGACAGTCCAAGAAGTTCCAAGTGGAAGGCACTCCGCAGATGAA
>NZ_JBOHDT010000032.1:0-2640 GCF_050700635.1 Aeromicrobium sp. | reverse complement strand
TCTTGTCGCGCTCGATGTCGCGGCTGACGTCGTCGGCGCTCTGCCCCGTTGCATTGGCGATCATCTCCTCCAGCAGGGTACGCATGCGGATGATCTCGTTGGCCTGGATCTCCAGGTCGGAGATCTGTCCTCCGGTGCCCTCGGTGTACGGCTGGTGGATGAGGATGCGGCTGTTCGGCAGGGCATACCGCTTGCCGGGCACACCCGCGGCCAGAAGCACGGCGGCGGCCGAGGCGGCCTGGCCGAGGCAGACGGTCTGCACGTCGGGCTTGAGGTAGCGCATCGTGTCGTAGATGGCCGTCATCGCCGTGAAGGAGCCGCCGGGCGAGTTGATGTAGAGCTGGATGTCGCGATCCGGGTCCATCTGTTGCAGGCACAGCAGCTGGGCCATGACGGCGTTGGCGACGTCGTCGCTGATCGGCGTGCCGACGAAGATGATGCGGTCCTCAAACAGCTTGGCGTAGGGGTCGATGCGCCGGAACCCGTAGGACGTGCGCTCTTCCCACTGCGGGATGTAGTAGCTCATTTGAGGTCTCCTGCGCTCAGGACCACGTGGTCGATGAAGCCGTAGTCCACGGCCTGCTGGGGGGTGAACCACCGGTCGCGGTCGGAATCGAGCTCGATCTGGTCGATCGTCTGCCCGGTGTGGAGGGCCTGCAGCTCGTTGAGCTGCTTCTTGAGCAGCAGGCTCTGCTCGGCCTGGATCTTGATGTCGGACGCGGAACCGCCGATGCCGCCGGACGGCTGATGCATCATGATGCGCGCGTGCGGCAGGGCGTACCGCTTGCCCTTGGTGCCGGCCGCCAGCAGGAACTGCCCCATCGAGGCGGCCAGGCCCATACCGACGGTGACGACGTCGTTGGGGATGAACTGCATCGTGTCGTAGATGGCCATGCCGGAGTCGACCGAGCCACCGGGCGAGTTGATGTACAGAAAGATGTCGGACTTGTCGTCCTCGGCGTTGAGCAGGAGCATCTGGGCGCAGATCGCGTTGGCGTTCTGGTCCTTGACCTCCGAGCCGAGAAAGACGATGCGTTCCTTCAGGAGGCGCTGGTAGATGTGGCCGTCGAGGTCTTGCGGACCGAGGTCGCCAGCAGCCATGCTGCGCTGGGCCGGTTGGGGGTTCTCTGTGTTCACGTCCCCCAACCTAGACGGCGAGGGTGCGCGACACACGCGATGGCACCCCCTGTTCGCTGACGGCAGACGGGTGCCGACCGTCTATCGCTCGGCCTCGGCCTTGATGCGCGCCAGGGTCTCCTCCATGCCGGCGAACAGCTCGACGTCGTGCTCGTCGATGCCCCCGAGCGCAAGCGCCGCCGTGGCCTTGGAGAGGATCGCGCGTCGGCCACCCTTCAGGTCGCGCCTCTCGATGACCAGCGTGCCGTCGCCCTCCGGCGCAAGATCATACGACCAGAAGGTGGAGGAGCCGGTGACGTAGAACGCGAGACGCTTCTCGGGCACGAACTCGGTGATCTTGCTGGCAGTGGGCCAGAAGAAGCCCTTGCGCTTGTTGATGTTGATGCTGCGCGTACCGGCCCCGATCTCGTCGCCGAAGAACCTCTGGCGCCAGATCTCTGGGCTCCACTCGTTCATGCGGCGCTGGTCGGACACAATCGCCCAGACCCGCGCGGGCGGCGCGTCGATGTGGATGCTCGCTTCGAGGGGCGCGACGCGCTCAGGCATGGTCGTCGGCCTTTCCGGACGTGGTCAGCTCGCGGGGGTTTCTGACGCGGGCGTTGAGCCACTCGACGATCCAGTCGGCGATCTGCGGATGGTTGAGCAGAGCGAAGTGGTGCGCACTGGGGATGTACTCGAACCGAGCTCCGTCGACGATCGGACCCGTGCGCCCGACGCCCGTGGCCGAGGAGAAGTGCACCAGGAGGTCACCGACGACCGAGCTGAACGGGTGCCGCTGGGAGGCACCGAGGGTGGCGGCCACGAAGTGGTACTCGGCGTGCGCGAGCGGCGCCGCGGCGATGCGGTCGAGGCCCCATTGGCGGGTGAGGTCCTGACCTTCCCACTCGACATCGCTGATGTAGCCGTGTCGCAGTTCGACGATTCCGGCCGAGCGCGACTCGAGGATGGCGCTGAACGGTTTCGTCTCCGGCACGAACCGGAGCACTCGCGAGCCGACGTGCGCGACCTTCTCGAGTGCGGCTCCGCCGTGCGGTGTGCCCAGGCACACCACGTCGCGGACGAGACGGTGCCACGTCTGGCCGGAGGCAGTGGCGTGGTTGGTGGCCGCGCGGGCGACGAGCCCGCCCATCGAGTGACCGACCAGCGTGATGCGCGTGACGGCGACCGGCCACGCCTCGACGAGCTGTTGAAGCAGGACGTCGAGGTGCTTGCCGTTCTCGGAGACATGGAGGCCGGTGTTGTAGCGGATCATGACCGGGGTTCCGTCGGTCTCGGCTCGCAGCCGTGACGGGTAGGTGGCTCCGCGAGTACGTTCACCGAGCGACCAGGACTCGTCGTCCTCGCACAGGCCGTGCAGGAAGACGACGAGATGGCTGGAACCACCACGGAAGGCCTCGGCGACCTGCCAGCCGGTGGCCGGGACGTCGGCACCGTCCTTGCGGACCGCCATGACGATCGCCTGCGGGTCGTCGAGCATGCGCAGCTCGTCGCCGATGAGTCCGT
>NZ_JBOHDT010000031.1:0-6235 GCF_050700635.1 Aeromicrobium sp. | reverse complement strand
CAAATGCCTTGACGTGCGGCATCGATGACCTAGAGTCACACGAGTAACACCAGTCCCATCTTCCCCGGGGTCGAGGTCATGATCACCACCACGCGCAAGGCCTTCGCGGCCGCTGTCGTCGTGCTCGCGTTGCTCGCGGCCGCGCTTGCGAGCCCCGTGATCGCCGACGACAAGGACGATCTCCAGCGGAAGAAGCGCGGCGTCAGCGGCGAGATCTCGGGCGCGAAGAAGGCGTACGACCAGTCAAGCAAAAAGTTCGCCGGGGCCGTGGCCGCCCTCAAGAAGGCGCAACGTCAGCTCGACGCCGCTGAGGAGCACCTCGGCTCGACCCGCGGACAGCTCGCGACGGCCGAAGCGCGCGATGCGCAGATGCAGGCTGAGCTGATCAAGAGCGAGGCCGAGCTCGACGAGGCCATCGCCAGGCTCGACCAGGGCAAGAAGGACCTCAAGACCTCCGAGGTCGCGGTGGAGCAGTTCACCGTCGAGAGCCTGCAGGCGGGGGATCGGGGGCTGCAGGCGTTTGGCGACCTGCTCCGCGGAGAGAGCCCCACCCAGTTCTCCGAGAAGATGAGCCTCAGCGACTCCGTGAGCGATGCGCAGCTCGCCACGATGCAGCGCCTCGCGGCGTCCAAGGTGATCCTCCAGCTCAACCGCGAGAAGGTGCAGGAGCTGCGCGACCAGGTCGCCGCGGCACGCAAGGCTGCCGCCGAGAACCTCGTACGCAAGCAGGAGCTCGAGGCCGCCGCCGAGGAGCAGGCCGACGAGGTCGACCGGCTCGTCGGCAAGCGGGCCGATGCCCGCAACTCGGCCGCCGCCATCAAGCGGGACGACGAGGAGAAGCTCCGCGAGCTCGAGAACGAGCGAGCCCGGTTGAACGCGCGACTCGCCGCCCTGGCGGCTAGGGACCGCAAGAGCGGCGGCAGGGGCTCCGGCGGCGACGGCATCGGGACGCTCATGCGTCCGGTCGGCGGTGCGATCACGTCGTCCTACGGCATGCGCAGGCACCCGATCACCGGTGTCTACAAGCTGCACGACGGCACCGACTTCAGCGCCGGCTGCGGCACGCCGATCCGGGCCGCGGCCGCCGGCACGATCATCGAGCAGTACTACAACGCCGGCTACGGCAACCGCGTCATCCTCAACAACGGCATCAAGCGCGGCAAGAGCGTGGTCACGACGTACAACCACCTGTCGCGGTTCGCCCAGGGTCGAGGCCGGGTTTCGCGCGGCGAGGTGATCGGGTATGTCGGCAGCACCGGCTACTCGACCGGCTGCCACCTGCACTTCATGGTGATCGCCAACGGCCGCACCACCAACCCGATGGCCTGGTTGTAGGTCTGGGGGCCGGTGCCACAATGGCCCGGTGCCCAAGGAGACCGGCCGCAAGATCGTTGCGCAGAACAAGAAGGCGCGTTACGACTATCACATCGAAGACACCTACGAGGCGGGACTCGTCCTCACCGGTACCGAGGTGAAGTCGCTGCGTGCCGGTCGCGCGTCCCTGGTCGATGGGTTCGGCGAGGTCGAGGACGGTGAGGCCTGGCTGCTGCAGGTGCACATCCCGGAGTACACCCTGGGCACGTGGACGAACCACGAGACGCGCCGCCGCCGCAAGATGTTGCTCAACCGGCACGAGATCGACCGCATCGAGCAGCGGGTGCAGGCCAAGGGCCTGACGATCGTGCCGCTCGCGCTCTACTTCAAGGACGGCCGCGCCAAAGTCGAGATCGCCCTCGCCCGCGGCAAGAAGCAGTACGACAAGCGCCATGCGATTGCGGAGCGTCAGGCCAAGGCCGAGGCGCAGCGTGAGGTCGGACGACGCCTCAAGGGCATGGAGTGAGAACTCCGCCGTCAGAGGATGGGGACCTGCCGGCGTACGCCGCCGAGCTCGGCATCCCTGGGTTCTTCGACGTCCACGTGCACTTCATGCACCCGAGGGTGATGGCGAAGGTGTGGGCGTACTTCGACGGCGCCGGTGCGCTGCCTGCCGGTCTGTGGCCGGTCAAGTACCGCGGCACCGACGACGAGCGGATCGACCACCTGCGCGCCATGGGAGTGCGGCGGTTCACGTCCCTCTCGTACGCGCACAAGCCCGGTATGGCCGGCTTCCTGAACGACTGGACCCGTGACTTCGCCGAGCGAACACCCGACACCTTGTGGTCTGGCACGTTCTTTCCCGAGCCGGAAGCGGCGACATACGTGCCGGAAATCGTCGAGGCCGGCGTGCAGGTGTTCAAGGTGCACCTGCAGGTCGGTGACTTCGCGGCCGACGATCCGTTGCTCGAACCGGTGTGGGGCACTCTCGCCGAGAGCGGTTCGCCGGTCGTGATCCACGCCGGATCCGGCCCGGCACCCGGGACGCACACCGGCCCCGATGGCGTGGCCCGCGTGCTGGCCCGTCATCCCGGGCTCCGGTTGGTGATCGCCCACCTCGGCATGCCGGAGATCGCGGAATTCATGGACCTCGCAGACGGTTATGCCCACGTGATGCTCGACACCACGATGGCCTTCGTCGACTTCTGGGACCGCCCGAACGATCCCGCAATCGTCGACCGGCTCCCCGGACTTCAGGACCGCATCTTGTTCGGAACCGACTTCCCCAACATCCCGTACGCCTACGCCCACCAGGTCGAGGTGCTGCAGCGCCTCGACCTCGGCGATTCGTGGATGCGGGACGTCCTCTGGAACAACGGTGCGCGCGTCTTCATGACCGGCGACGAGATCGTGGAATGAAACTCGCGAGCGCCGAGGGGCGGTGGCTGATCGCCGCGACGGTCGGTGCCTCCGGCATGGCCTTCCTCGACGGCTCCATCGTCAGCCTCGCCCTGCCGGACGTCGACCGGGACCTCGACGCCGGTCTCAGCGGGTTGCAGTGGACGGTCAACGCCTACATGCTCACGCTTTCCTCTTTCGTCCTGGTGGCAGGCTCGCTCGGCGACCGCCTCGGACGTCGCAGGATCTTCAACGTCGGGGTCGCTTGGTTCGGCGTGGCGTCGATTCTGTGTGCCGTCGCCCCATCGATCGAGATGCTCGTTGCGGCTCGCGCCCTGCAAGGCATCGGCGCCGCGCTGCTCACTCCGGGCAGCTTGGCGATCATCTCAACATCGATCGACAAGGCGGACCGTGGTCGTGCCATCGGCCTCTGGGCCGGGCTCTCCGGCGTTGCCGGGGCAGCCGGACCGCTGATGGGCGGCTGGCTGGTCGACCAGATCAGCTGGCGCGCGATCTTCTGGATCAATGTGCCCCTCGTCGTGGCCACGATCGCCATCAGCCTGCGCTACGTACCGGAGACGAAGGGTGCGCAGGGACGCATCGACTTTGGCGGTGCGGGTCTCACCGTCGTGAGCTTGGCGTTCCTGACGTACGGCCTGGCGGTGGAGGAGTG
Organism: Aeromicrobium sp.; assembly: GCF_050700635.1. Lineage (GTDB taxonomy): Bacteria > Actinomycetota > Actinomycetes > Propionibacteriales > Nocardioidaceae > Aeromicrobium. The sequence continues at coordinate 2,850 of NZ_JBOHDT010000031.1, read as the reverse complement.
GATGCCCACGGTGGCGGGCCTTCTCCTGCTGATCGCCTTCGTCCTGCACCAGTGGCGGACGCCCCATGCGTTGGTGCCGATCAGCTTGTTCGCGGACCGGGTGTTCACTGCGCTGAACATCTGCACGTTCGCGATCTATGGGGCCCTGAGCGGTGGCCTCTTCCTGCTCGTGCTGCAGCTGCAGTACGTGACGGGATACTCGCCGCTCGAAGCCGGCCTCGCCACGCTGCCACCGACGATCCTCCTGCTGCTGTTCTCAGGGCGGGCCGGGGCACTCGGCGAAAGGCTCGGCCCACGTCTGCCGATGACGGTCGGGCCGTTGATTGCGTCCGCGTCGATGCTGCTCTACCTGCGCGTCGATGCCGATGCCAGCATCGTTGACGTCATCGTTCCCGGCATCGTGTTCGGCATCGGCTTGACCATCCTGGTCGCCCCATTGACCACCTCGGTGCTCGCGTCCGCACCGGCTGACCAGACCGGTATCGCGTCAGGCATCAACAATGCGGTGGCCCGCACCGCCGCACTGCTGGCGGTGGCAGCGATCCCACCGCTCGCCGGGATCGCCGGCGCTGACTTCGCATCACCGGAGGTGTTCAGCCCCGGGTACCGCACGGGCATGATGATCTGCGCGGGGATGCTGGCGGCCGCTGGTGTGTTCGCTGCCCTGATGATCCAGAAGCCGAAGCGCTTCGAGGAGGTACTGCACGCGCCGGAACAAGATGTGGTCTGATCGCGTTTCGAGATACGATGGAGGTCGCTGCGCAAGCAGTGCTTGACAACTCAAGAGGGGCTGATCGGTTTCGACTGTGGTCGTTCGACTCAGGAGAAGCGGGTAGAGAATCCAAGGTCATCTCTCAAACGTTCCTTGGAAACTACAAGTGCCGATTCAAAGCGCACTGACTTCGCCCTCGCTGCCTGACAGCGACTGGTGAAGGGCAGGCCCGGGAGCGTCCCCGTCCCGGATCGCCTGTCTCATCAAGGGGACTCGCTGATCACGTATCGCCGTAGGGCGTGATCGGGACTTTTCTACGGCTGGGCCTGTCGGAGACGTGTTCGTCCGAGTTCCGGGGCCGAGAAAAGCGTCAGACGAACTGCACCCGGAGAAGACCTGATTCTGCGCCAGAGGACCCGGGTTCGATTCCCGGCAGCTCCACGAAAGGACGAGGACCCCCGAGCGAAGCTCTCGGGGGTCCTCGTCGTCTCGTGAATCACGCAGGGCGAGCCGAAAATGGGCTTCTCCGCGCATGACTTCATATCTCAAGTCTTCCTATCTCGGCGCGGGTACATCATTCGCATCTGGGCCGGGGGCTCGAACGGCGCCCACGAGCCTGCCGGCTGAGCGAGACGGTCGGCGAGCAGCCAGAGGACTGCTGCGTCCACGCCGATGCCCAGGTGGCTGGCGCGCACCTCGACGTTCTCGTGGGTCGGGCTGACCGGTTCGATGCAGGCCCGCCAGTGGACGATGCCGTCGCTACGCGAGAACACGGACGTGCTGGGCACTGGGATCGGTTGCCGCGTCTTCGCGCGCGCGGCCGGGTCCGCAGAGCCGATATGGCGCGAGGTGCGTCGACGATAGGCAGCGTCCGCTCGGCTCGGCATCGACTCGTCCCCCATGTACGGGCTGGCCAGCGTGATGACCTGCTGCACGAGGTCCGGGTTCCGACGCGCCAGCTCGCGAGCGAGGATGCCTCCGAGGCTCCAGCCGATGAGCGAGACCGGGGCGCCGGTGCGGTCTGCCACGTGGCCGAGCCGCTGCGACAGCCCGTCAACGACCTCGCGGGTCGGCCCGACGTTGCGGCCCAGACCCCAGCCGTAGACGCGGTGGTCGAGCCGCCGCAGGAAACGGCGCAACGGGCCGGTGCTGGTGTCGTCGGCGAGCAGTCCGGGGAGCACCAGGACTCCGCGACCGTCACCGCGCGGCGCGCGGTTGAGGAGCAGTCGGGCGAACGGGAGACCCACCAACGAGACCGCGCCCCGGAGTGGCTCGGTGACGAACCAGCCCAGAGCGGGCGGGCGTCCGACGTCGCCCTTGGGCGTTGGCATGGAGGACAACCTAGGGCAATCCTTCGAAGATGTCCGTCAGCAACGGGGCGGACGCCGTACGCTCCGGCCAGGCGATCGTGGCCCAGTCACGGCTGACCACGCGTTCCCAGCGTTCGGCGTCGACCGGGTAGTCGAACATGACGTGATGCTGGCTGCGATGCTCCATGAGTCCGGCGACGATCCGGTGGGCGACGTCACGACAGTCGATGACCAAGCCGATCTCGTCATCCGGCACGCCGCGCATGTGGTACACATGCGTCGGATCGAACAGCTCGAGTCCCTTGGCTGCCCGCTGCTCCTGCCACCGCTCGAAGACCGACTGCGGGATGGCGCCGTGCAACAGCCGCCGGAAGGCACGGCCGCTCGTCGCAGCCGAGCGCAGGAAGGCCGCGTCCGTCGCCGCGCCGATCGCGATGTGGTCTGGATGGGCGAAGATCCCGTCCGGCCCGAAGGTACCGACGACGGTCGGCTGCTCTTCGTCGAGGATCGCCCCGACCGCATCGACCAGCTCGTCGAAAGGGACCTGGTCGACCTCGCCGTCGGTGTAGCCCATCCACACATGACGGTCCGGCTCGCGCCCGAGTGCCCACCAGCCGTCCTCGTCCTCCGCTTGCCGGATGCGCCCGAGCGTCTCGCGGGTGGCCGGGAACCCGTCCCGGATGTCCCCTCCGCCTCCGTCGGTGGCATGGATGAGGACGAAGCGGAACCCGGGGTCGTCCGCGTGCTTGGCGACACTGCCGGCGAACCCGTAGGCGTCGTCGTCCGGGTGAGCGACCACGACCGCGAAGGTCAGCTCGTTGCTCACGG
>NZ_JBOHDT010000030.1:0-23489 GCF_050700635.1 Aeromicrobium sp. | reverse complement strand
CACCGGCCCGAACCACCCGTCGGCTCCGATGCCGACGACGACCACCTTCTCCATGAGGCCCGAGGCTACCGCTGCCCCAGGGCGTGTCTCTTCCCCACCCGGTTCGGAAAGGGAGCGGTGCGCCGCGAGCCCGGACCGGGTGGGGAGACGCGCCCTAGGATGACTCGGTGCTGAGTACCGAGGATCCCCTTCCGCACCGTCCCCGGCGGGTGGTCGTGGCCGGGGCCAGCGGGTCCGGCAAGACGACGCTGGCCCGGCGCATCGGCATCGCCCTGAAGCTCCCCGTCACCGAGATGGACGCCCTGCACCACGGCCCGGCCTGGACGCCACGGCAGGAGTTCATGGCCGACGTCGAGACGTTCAGCTCCGCCGATGCCTGGGTGTCCGAGTGGCAGTACCCCGAGGCACGCAAGCTGCTGGCCGATCGCGCCGACACGATGGTGTGGCTGGACGTGGCCACGCCAGTGACGATGATGCGCGTCGTGCGGCGCACCGTGACGCGACGCCTCCGGGACGAGGAGCTCTGGAACGGCAACAAGGAGGCCCCGCTGCACACCGTGTTCACCGACCCCGAGCACATCCTGCGCTGGGCCTGGCGCACGCGCCACCTGCTCCGCGAGCTCGTCCCGCCGCTCGAGGGCACGCACCCACACCTCGCCGTCGTCCGGCTGCGCAGGCGTTCGGATGCCGATCGCTTCATCGCGTGTCTCGATGCAGGGGTAGCCTGAAGCCGACCAACAGCACGAGGTGCCCCACCTTGCATCACGGGGAGAATCGGGAAGCCGGTGCGAATCCGGCACAGGGCCCGCTGCGGTGACCCGGAGAGAATCCGGGAAGTCCGAAGACCGGCCTCGGCTGATCCATGGCGTACAGGCGGGAGCCCCACGTGCCACAGCACTACCCCTTCAGCGCCGTCGTCGGAGCCGATGACATGGCGCTCGCCCTCACCCTGACCACCATCTCGCCTGCCGTCGGCGGTGTGCTCGTGCGCGGCGAGAAGGGCACGGCCAAGTCGACGATGGTTCGCGGCCTCGCGTCCGTGCTGCCGCCGATCGACGTGATCTCGGGCGACCGGTTCTCCACCGACCCGCGCGAGACCCATCCGCTCTCGCCCGACGGCCCATTCGTCGCCGATGCTCCGACCGAGAGCCGGCCCGTCCGCCTCGTCGAGCTGCCGGTCGGCGCCACCGAGGATCGCGTGCTCGGTTCGCTGCACCTCGAGAAGGCGCTCAGCGAGGGCGTCACCACCTACGAGCCCGGGCTCCTCGCCCGTGCACATCGCGGCATCCTCTACGTCGACGAGGTCAACCTGCTGCACGACCACCTCGTCGACCTGCTGCTCGACGCCGCCGCGATGGGACGCTCCACGGTCGAACGCGACGGTGTCTCGATCGAGCACGCGGCCCAGTTCGTGCTCGTCGGCACCATGAACCCCGAGGAGGGCGAGCTGCGCCCGCAGCTGCTCGACCGGTTCGGCCTGACGGTCGAGGTGTCGGCGCCGCGCGACCCGGCCCTGCGCGTCGAGGTCGTGAAGCGCCGGCTGGCGTACGAGGCCGATGCGGACGGGTTCGCGGCCCGCTTCGCCGACGACGAGGCCGAGCTCACCGATCGCATCCAGGTCGCGCAGAAGCTCGTCGGCGAGGTCGTGCTCGGCACGTGGGCACTCACCAAGATCGCCGAGATCTGTGCCGCGTTCGACGTCGACGGGATGCGCGCCGACATCGTCACCGCCCGCGCCGCGTCCGCCCATGCTGCCTGGAACGGCCGCACGGACGTGCTCAAGGAGGACGTCCGCGCCGCCGCCCGCCTGGCCCTCCCGCACCGACGCCGCCGCAACCCCTTCGACGCCCCCGGCATCGACGAGGACCTGCTCGACCAGATCCTCGACGACGACGAGCCCGAGCCACCTCCACCACCGCCTCCGAGTGACGACGACGGCTCGCCGCTCGAGGACTCCCCCGACCACACGGACCCTGAGTCTGTCGAAGGGTCGGAACCTGACGAGAAGCCCCCTTCGACAAGCTCAAGGGGCGAGTCGGGCGCGCAGGATGTGACGGTCGACGCGCCGGGCAAGCCGTACCGGCCGCGGCTTTTCACGGTCGCGGGTACGGGCGCCGGGGAGTCCGGGCACCGATCGCGAGCGGTGACGGAGGACGGGCGCCGCATCGGCGCCGAGCGTCCCGGCGTCCGCACCGGCTCGATCCACCTCACCGAGACGATCCGCGCGGCCGCGCCGCACCAGCGCAATCGCGCGCGCGACGGTCGGCGCATCGCGTTCCGGGCCGACGACCTGCGGGTCGCCGTCCGCGAGGGCCACGAGTCGAACCTCGTGCTCTTCTGTGTCGACGCGTCCGGCTCGATGGCCGCTCGCCGGCGCATGGAGCAGGTCAAGACGGCGATCCTCTCGCTGCTCCTCGATGCCTACCAGCGACGTGACAAGGTCGGCCTCGTCACCTTCCGCTCCGGCGAGGCAACGCTCGCGCTGCCGCCCACGTCGTCGATCGACATCGCTGCCGCCCGCCTCGATGAGCTCCCGGCCGGAGGGCGCACGCCGCTGGCCGAAGGTCTGCTCAAGGCCGCCGAGACGCTGCGGCTCGAGCACGTCCGCGACCCGCACCGTCGTCCTCTCCTGGTCGTCGTCACCGACGGACGCGCCACTCACGGTGACGATCCGCTCGCCCGCGCCCACGAGATGGCCGCACATCTCGCCGACACCGGCGTCGCGAGCGTCGTCGTCGACTGCGAGACCGGCAAGTTCCGCATGGGCCTCGCCCACGAGCTGGCCGACCAGCTCAGGGCGGAGTACGTCCCGCTCGGCGAGGTCAGCGCCGAAGCGCTCACCGGTGCGATCAAGGGAGCAGCCTGATGCCGAAGGGCCAGCCGCTCACCGTCCCCGACGACGGGCTCACCACCAAGCAGCGCCGCAACCAGCCGCTGCTGATGGTGCACACCGGCAACGGCAAGGGGAAGTCGACGGCCGCGTTCGGCCTGGCCCTCCGCGCGTGGAACCAGGGCTGGGACATCGGCGTCTTCCAGTTCGTCAAGTCGGCCAAGTGGCGCATCGGCGAGCAGACCGTGCTCGAACGTCTCGCCGAGCTGCACGACGAGACCGGCGCGGGTGGCCCGATCGAGTGGAACAAGATGGGCTCGGGCTGGTCGTGGTCGCGCAAGGTGGGCTCCGACGAAGACCACGCGGCCGACGCGGCCGAGGGCTGGCAGGAGATCAAGCGACGCCTCGCCGACGAGCGTCACGACCTCTACGTCCTCGACGAGTTCACCTACCCGATGAAGTGGGGATGGGTCGACGTCGGCGACGTCGTCGAGACTCTCGCCAAGCGGCCCGGGCACCAGCACGTCGTCATCACCGGCCGTGGCGCTGACCCCAAGCTCGTCGAGATCGCCGACCTCGTCACCGAGATGCGGCACGTCAAGCACCCGTTCGACCACGGCCAGAAGGGGCAACGGGGCATCGAATGGTAGGCAAAGGTCACAGGGCTGCGGTCAGCCTTCCTCGACTTGTCGTTGCCGCCCCGGCGTCGGGTCACGGCAAGACCACGGTGGCCACCGGCCTGATGGCAGCGCTGCGGCGCGCCGGCCACGAGGTCTCCGGACACAAGGTCGGCCCCGACTACATCGATCCCGGCTACCACGCCCTCGCCACCGGACGCCCCGGCCGCAACCTCGACCCGCACCTGGTCGGCGAGGAGCGGCTCCAGCCGCTGCTGCTCCACGGTGCAGAGAGCGCCGACATCGCGATCGTTGAGGGCGTCATGGGCCTGTACGACGGGCAGATCGGAGGCAACGGGTTCGCCTCGACCGCGCACGTCGCCACCGTGACGCGCAGCCCGGTCGTGCTGGTCGTCGACATCTCGCATGCGTCCCGCTCGATCGCCGCCGTCGTGCAAGGCATGGTCACGTACGACCCGACGGTGGATGTCGTCGGCGTGATCCTGAACAAGGCCGGCTCGCAGCGGCACGCCGACGAGGTGTGCCGCGCGCTCGAGCCCACCGGACTTCCGGTGCTCGGCGTGCTGCATCGCGACGACGGCATCGTCGCCCCCTCGCGTCACCTCGGACTCGTGCCCGCCGCCGAGCGCGACGACGCCGCACACGCACTCGACCGACTGGCCGACCGCATCGCCGGGGCCATCGATCTCGAGCAGATCGCGCGGCTCGCGCGCGAGGCGCCTGATCTCGACGACTCCCCGTGGACCCCGGACCTCGAGCCTGCCTCCGATCGTCGACCTGTCGTCGCGGTGGCCGGTGGACGGGCGTTCACGTTCCGCTACGCCGAGACCACCGAGCTGCTGGCCGCGGCCGGGTGCGAGGTCGTCACCTTCGACCCGCTCACCGACGAGGCGCTTCCCGAGGGCACGGCTGGCCTCTACCTCGGCGGCGGGTTCCCCGAGGTCCACGCCGCCGGGCTGTCAGCCAACGCGCCACTCCGTGCGGCGCTGCTCGAAGCCGTGCAGGCGGGCGTCCCGACCGTCGCCGAGTGCGCCGGCCTGCTTTATCTCTGCCGGACCGTCGACGGCGCGCCCATGGTCGGGGCGATCGACGCCGATGCCCACATGACCCCGAAGCTCACGCTCGCCTACCGAACGGTGATCACACCCAAGGACCATCTTCTTGCGACGGCCGGGACCGAGATCAGGGGACACGAGTTCCACCGCACGGTGGTCGAGCCCGCCGGCGACATCGCCACCGACACCCTCCACGCCTCCTACCTCCACACCCACTGGGCCGGCCAACCCGACATGGCACGCTGCTTCGCCGCCGCCGCCCACGCGACGGTCCCTGCCATTTCGAAAGGCTCAATGGCCGTGAACTTGCGAGAGCACACGGTCGTTGAGCCTGTCGAAACGACCAACCCACTTCGGTATCACGGTGACGCCGAACTGGCCGACGGGCTGGTCGACTTCGCGGTGAACGTGCACGACGGGCCACGGCCGGAGTGGCTGGACGCAGCGCTGCGCGCGAGCCTCGACGACGTCGGCAGCTACCCGCACCCCGGGGAGGCCGAGGCGGCGCTGGCCCGACGTCACGGGCGCGACCCGTCGGAGGTGCTGGCCACCGCCGGCGCGGCCGAGGCCTTCGCGCTGATCGCTCGGGCCCGCGACTGGACCCGACCGGTCGTCGTGCATCCGCAGTTCACCGAGCCGGGCGTCGCCCTCACCGTGGCCGGGCATCCGCCCGAGCACATGCTGCTCGACGCCGACACGGGCTTCACCCTCGATCCGAACCTGGTGCCCGAGGACGCCGACCTCGTGATCGTCGGCAACCCGACCAATCCCACCAGCGTCCTGCACCCGGAGTCGACGCTGCGCGCCCTGGCCCGACCCGGCCGCGTTCTCGTCGTCGACGAGGCGTTCATGGACTCCTTGCCCGGCGAGCACCACTCACTGTCCTCGGCCCGCATCCCCGGGGTCGTGGTCATTCGCAGCCTCACCAAGCTGTGGTCGATCCCAGGGGTCCGCGCTGGCTACGTCCTGGCCGAACCCGCCCTCATCGCCCAGCTGCGCGAGCAGCAGTCGCCCTGGTCCGTCTCCACCACCGCCGCAGCCGCGATGGTCGCGTGTGCCGGCGAGGAGGCGGTCGCCGAGTCCGCCGCCCGCGCCACCCGCCTGATCCAGCACCGCACGGTGCTGGTCGACGGACTCAACGAGCTCGGCATCGAGGTCGTCGCCGATCCGGCCGGCCCGTTCGTGCTGGCCCGCGTCGGCGAGGGCGTGCACGCCCGGATTCGCTCTGCGGGATACGCCGTACGCCGTGCCGACACGTTCCCCGGCCTCGACACTGCTTGGGTCCGCATCGCCGTGCGTCGTCCTGACACCACCCGCAAGCTGCTCGCGGTCCTTCGAACGGAGGGTGCCCAGTGAGGGTCGGCGAGCACATGGGGGTCGTCACCCTCGTCGGCGGAGGCCCCGGCGACCCGGGTCTGGTCACGGTCGCCGGGCGCGACGCTATCGCGGCGGCTGACGTCATCCTCACCGACCGCCTCGTGCCCCAGGCAGCGCTGGGGTGGGCCAAACCTGATGCCGAGATCATCGACGTCGCCAAGGTGCCCGGCGGTCGCTCCACCGACCAGGGCGAGATCAACCGGCTGCTCGTTGAGCACGCGAAGGCCGGGAACGACGTCGTCCGGTTCAAGGGAGGGGACGCGTTCGTCTTCGGCCGCGGCGGAGAGGAGCTGTTGGCCTGCGCCGACGCCGGTATCGAGGCACGCGTGATCCCGGGGGTCAGCTCAGCGACCGCCGTGCCCGCCGTCGCCGGGATCCCGGTCACGCAGCGCGGGCTCACCCAGGCGTTCACCGTCGTGTCCGGCCACGTGCCGCCCGGCCACCCCGACTCGACGGTCGACTGGGCCGCACTCGCACGGGCCGGGTCGACGATCGTCGTCCTGATGGGCGTGCGCACCCTCGGGGCGATCACCGATGCACTGGTCGACGGCGGCCTCGACCCGGCCACCCCCGCGGCCGTCGTCGCCGACGGCGCCCTGCCGAGCCAGCACGTCGTCCGCTCTGATGCCGCCGGCATCGCGCGGGCCGCGGAGGACGCGCGGATCCGTCCGCCCGCGGTCACCGTGATCGGCGACGTCGCCGCCCTCGATCTGCTGGGGGACGCATGATCCTCTGGGTCCGCCACGGCCAGTCCACGTGGAACCTCATCGACCGCATGCAAGGTCACGAGCTGTCGCCGCCGCTCACCGACCTCGGTCGGGCCCAGTCGTCCGTGGCCGCGGATGCTCTGGTCGGTCGCGGTGTCGTGCGACTGCTCAGCTCACCGGCCGTCCGTGCTCAGGAGACGGCCGCCATCATCGGCGAGCGCCTCGGCCTCGACGTCGTCACCGAGCCCCTGCTGCTGGAGAAAGGTCTCGACGAAGAGGTCGTCGATGTCCTCGCCCGAGTGAAATGTGTCATCGATGCGAAGCATCCAGCCCACACCGTCGCGGTGAGCCACGGCGACGCCATCGCCCTCGCCGTGGCGACGTTGACCCGCACCCCACCAGAGCTGCCGGCCAACGGCTCCATCACCCCTGCACCCGGAGGCCTGCCATGAACATCACCGTGCCCAACGGCGTCTCAACCGACCAGCTGCGCGGATACCTCGCCCGGCCGGAGGGGACGGGCCCGTGGCCCGGGGTCGTCGTGATCCACGAAGCGCTCGGCCTCAACGACGACATCAGGCACCAGACCGATCGGCTCGCCCAGCACGGATTCCTTGCGGTGGCTGTCGACCTGTTCTCCGCCGGTGGTGCACTGCGCTGCCTTCGCCGAACGTTCGCCGCCATGTTGTCCGGGACCGGTCCGGCTCTCGGCGACATCGAGGCGACCCGGCGGTTCGTCGCGGACAACCCGGACTCCACTGGGAAGGTGGGAGTCATCGGGTTCTGCATGGGCGGCGGCTTCGCCCTCCTCGCGGCAACCCGCGGCTTCGACGCGTCGGCACCCAACTACGGCAAGCTGCCGAAGAACGCCGCCAACGTCCTCCGGGGCGCATGTCCGATCGTCGCGAGCTACGGAGCCAGGGACCTTGCCCTCCGGCACGCTGCCACCAAGCTCGAGACCACACTCACCGAGGCCGACGTGGTGCACGACGTCAAGGAGTACCCGGGAGTCGGACACTCCTTCATGAACCGGCATCCCATCGGCCCGTTCGGTCCGTTCACTCGTCTCGAGAAAGTGGTCGGACTCCATCACGACGGGCCGGCCACCGAGGACGCATGGACACGGATCACCGACTTCTTCGGAATGCACCTGGGGGATTGACCGCACGCCCGCTCCGACGTCTAGGATGAACTCGCCAGGCACGAGGAAGCCGGTGGAACTCCGGCACAGTCGCGCTACTGTGACACCGCTTCTGCGGTGAAGTCAGACCCGAAGGCCTGGTGGCCATCCACTCTGGGACGCACGTATCCCGTCAGGAGCACACATGTCACAGGCATCCATCGCCACCGGCCCCGAGGTCCAGGTCCCCTCGATTCCAGTCGCCCAGCTCGCCCCGTGGGCGGCTTTCGTCTTCCTCGCCGCCGCTGTCGTGCTGTTCTTCATCAGCGCCGACCAGGGTGTCGTCTCGATCCCCGCAGGCAACGCCGTCCACGAGTGGGTCCATGACGGACGCCACCTGCTCGGCTTCCCCTGCCACTGATGACTCCACGCAACTTCCTGGTCCGCGGGCTGCTCGCGGGCCTGATCGCCGGCATCCTCGCGTTCGCCGTCGCCTACACCGTCGGTGAGCCGCAGGTCGACGCCGCCATCGCCGTCGAGGAGGCGGCCGCACCCGAGCACGAGGCGGACGGCCACACTCATGAAGAAGAGAATCCGGGCACCGAGGTCTCCCGCGAGAACCAGTCCACCTGGGGGCTAGCCACCGGAACCCTCGCCATCGGCATCGCACTGGGCGGAGTCGTCGGGCTCGTCTCGGCATTCGCTGTCGGACGGATCGGACGCCTCCGGCCGAGCCAGTCCACCGCTCTCGTCTCGCTGATCGGCTTCGTGGCGGTCAGCCTCGTACCGTTCCTCAAGTACCCGGCGACACCACCGGCGGTCGGCAACGAGGACACCATCGGCGGTCGCACGCTCGAGTACTTCGGCCTGCTCGGCCTCTCGATCCTGGCGGCCGTCGGTGCCGTGATGCTCGCGCAGCGCCTCCTCGGCTCGATCGGCACCTACCGCGCGGTGCTCGTCGCAGCCGGCGGCTACCTGTTCGTCGTAATCGTCGCCGCCGTGCTGTTGCCGACCGTCAACGAGGTGGGCGACTTCCCGGCCGACACGCTCTGGTACTTCCGGGTGGCATCCCTGCTGACTCTTGCCACCATGTGGGCGGGCATCGGCGTCGTGCTCACCGGCCTGGTCGGCAGGCTGTACGAGCGCGAGGCGTCGGCCGTCGCTCGGCGCGACCTCGCCGCCAGCCTGTGACCGGCACCCCGACCCCTGAGCCTGTCGAAGGGCCGTCGGGCGCGGCGCGCGAGCAAGCCGCGGAGCGTCTCGCCGGACTGGCCACGCCGGCCGGAGCGCTCGGACGCCTCGGTGACCTGGCCATCTGGGTCGCCGCCACCCAGGGGGCCGTGCCACCTAAGGCCGTAGAAGAAATCCGACTCGTGGTCTTCGCCGGCGACCACGGGGTCGCCGATCACGGTGTCTCGGCCTATCCCAAGGCGGTCACGCCGGCGATGGTGCGCACCTTCCTGGCCGGGCGCGCCGGCGTCTCGGTGCTCGCCGCGCAGCACGGGGTCACCGTGCGGGTGCTCGACATCGGCGTCGACGACGACCTCGCCGGCGTCGACCCGGCCGTCCAGGCGTTCAAGATCAGGCCCGGCAGCGGCGCCATCCACGTCGAGGACGCCATGACGTCCGCCGAGACTCAGGCCGCGCTCGATGCGGGTTCCGTCGTGGCGGCCGAGGAGATCGCCGCGGGCGCTCAGCTGCTGATCAGCGGTGACATGGGCATCGGCAACACCACGCCGGCGGCCGCGCTCATCGCGGCGTCGCTCGGCCTGCCGGCAGCCGAGGTCACCGGCCGCGGGACGGGCGTCGACGAGGTGGCGCTGGCGCACAAGATCGAGATCGTGCAGGCGGCGCTGGATCGTGCCGGCGACCGTGCCGACGACCCGGTCGACACCCTCACCGCGCTCGGCAGTCCCGACATTGCCGCGGCGGCCGGATTCATGGCCGCGGCAGCGCGCGCCGGCGTCCCGGTGCTGCTCGACGGCGTCATCTCGGTGGCGTCCGCGTTGATGGCCGAGCGGCTGGCACCAGGGGCACATGCCTGGTTCGTCGCTGGGCACCGCTCCACCGAACCTGCGCAATCGCTCGCGCTGGAGAAGCTGGGGCTCGATCCGATCCTCGATGTCGGGATGCGTCTGGGCGAGGGAAGCGGCGCCGTCGCGGCCGTCCCACTCGTCCGCTCGGCCGCGCTGCTGCTGCGTGACGTCGCGCTGCTCGCCGACCTCGACCTGGGCTGAACCGGTGGCTGGTCGATGGCCGGACGCCTGGCGGATGTCGGTCGGCACCTTGACGGCCATCCCGGTCCGTCCCCCCAAGCAGGTCGACCGCGACACCGCCGGCCTGGCCATGGTGCTCGCGCCCGTGGCCGTGCTGCCGCTCGGCCTCCTCGTCGCGCTCGTGCTGTGGGGCGGTCGCGAGCTCGGGCTGCATCCGCTGGTCTACGGACTGCTCGGTGTCGGCGCGCTGGCGCTGGGCAGCCGGGCGTTCCACATCGACGGGCTCGCCGACACCGCCGATGCCCTCACCGCCTCCTACGACCGCGAACGCTCACTCGAGGTGATGAAGTCCGGCGCGGCCGGACCCGCCGGAGTCGCCGCGATCGTCGTCGTGCTCGGCGCCCAGGCCGTGGGCATGGGGGTCATGGCCGCATCCGGTGCCGGGTTCGGCCTGGCCGGAGCGCTCGTGTGCCTCTCTCGGGTGGCTCTGACGATCACCTGCGCCCGTGGCGTTCCGGCTGCCCGCCCGGACGGGCTCGGTGCCGCCACGGCGCACAGCGTCCCTCGGCCGATTGCCGTGATGGCCTGGCTCGCGGCAGCCGTCATCGCGGCCGTCGTGCTCCACTACACGGGCGGTTCTTGGTGGCGGATGGCGATCGGATTCGCGGTGGCCGCCGTCGTCGTCGGCCTGCTCGTGCGCCGCGCTGTCCGACGGCTGGGCGGCGTGACCGGCGACATCCACGGTGCGAGCATCGAGGTCTGTCTGGCGGTCGTTCTGGTGTCGGCGTAGCGTCACAGACATGAGCACCGACGACGCCGAAACCCGTAGCGAGCTGGAGCGCGTCGAGCAGCTGATCGCGTCTCTGACCAAGCAGGACCGGCACGCGGAGGAGACGCCGGACGGTGCCGATGCTGCCAGCGGTCTCACCCAGGCCGCCGAGGACGAGGCCGTGCTCGAGCAGCTGCGCAACCGCCGCGATCGGTTGCGGGCCCGGCTGGAAGAGGGCTGACGCCGGTCAGAGCGTCAGGGCGCGACCAGCGACGACGAGCTGGACCTCATCGCACTCCGCCGCGAAGCGCTGGTTCACGATGCCAAGGAGATCGCCGAAGATCCGACCGGACCGCCGCTCCGGGATGATGCCCATGCCGACCTCGTTCGTCACCAGCACGACGGTTCGCTTGGTGCGCGCCAGCGCGTCCACGGCATCGTCGAGGCGGGCTAGCAGGACCCGTTCCCACTCCTCCCGAATCGCGTTCCAGCCGTCCAGCTCGTCGATCTGCGAGGTGAGCCAGGTGCCGAGGGAGTCGATGATGAGGGCGCCATCACCCTCCCTGATGGCCGAGGCCAGGTCGCGCGTCTCCAGCGTCTCCCAATGACCCGGGCGGCGTCCCTGGTGCGCCTCGATGCGGGCCGCCCAGTCGGGGTCCCGCTCCTCCTCGGACGTGGGGGCCGGTGCCAGGTACGTGACCCCCGGCTCCATGAGCAGCAACGACTCCGCGTGGAACGACTTGCCCGAGCGCACACCGCCCGTCACCAAGACCTTCATGCCACCTCGCCGCCGTCGGGGGCCTACCCTCGGGTCACGATATCGGCTTTCCGGCGTCGGGTGAGGAGGCTGGCTCATGCGCGAGCGCGCGACCGGGCTCGTCGCCGGCTTCGTGGCCGACCGGCTGGTCGGCGACCCGGCCCACGGGCACCCCGTCGCCGCGTTCGGCCGCTTCGCCCACGACGTCGAGCAGCGCATCTGGACCGACGACAGGGTCACGGGTGCTGCCCACACGACCGTGCTGGTCGGTGGGACAGCTGCGGCCGGAGCCGTCGTTGCCCGCGTGGTCCGCGGACGACCATGGTTGGAGACGGTCGCCACCGCTGTCGTCACCTGGGCGGTGCTCGGCGGACGCAGCCTGGGGCAGGAGGCCAGGGCGGTTCACGACCATCTCGCGGCCGACGACCTCCCGGCCGCCCGCCGACGCCTGACCCACCTCGTCGGTCGCGACACCGCGGCTCTCGACGAGGGCCAGGTCTCTCGCGCCGTCGTGGAGTCGGTGGCCGAGAACACCTCCGACGCAGTCGTCGCACCACTGCTGGCCGGCGCCGTCGCAGGAATCCCGGGGATGGTCGCGTATCGCGCCGCCAACACGCTCGACGCGATGGTCGGGCACCGCGACGACCGCTACCAGAAGTTCGGGTGGGCGTCCGCGCGGCTCGATGATCTGTTCAACCTCGTCCCCGCCCGGCTCTCTGCCCTTCTCGCCGCCGTGCTCGCACCGCTCGTCGGCGGAGAGACGAGACGTGCCGTAGAGGTGTGGCGCCGAGATGCGCCACACCATCCGAGCCCGAATGCGGGCCCGGTCGAGGCCGCCTTCGCGGGCGCGCTCGACGTCCAGCTCGGCGGCGTCAACACCTACCGCGACCGCATCGAGGACCGTCACACCCTCGGCGACGGACGGCCCGTCGAGACCGCGGACATCGGCCGGTCCGTCCGGCTCGCCGATCTCGTCGGCGCGACCGCCCTCGTGGTCGCCGCCGTCATCGCCGTCCGCCGTCCGACACCGCCACGACCCAGGCTGCAGCCGCCTGAGGGTCGCTGACGACAGCGATGCCCTGCGGCCCCGGTCCCCGGCGGACGATGACCACCGCAGCACCGCGCTCGGCGGCAACCTGCATCTTCGGCCAGGTGTAGGAGCCGCCGGAGTCCTTGGTGACGATGACGTCGACCTCGTGATCCTCGAACAACGCGCGCTCTTCGTCGAGAAGGTAGGGGCCGCGGCTGAGCAGGAGCGTCCAGGACGCCGGCAGCGGGCGGTCAGGCTCGTCGACGGCCCGGACCAGCGTCCGGTGATCGGCCAGCGGCCCGACGAAGTGGTCGAGCGACTGCCGCCCGACGGTGAGGAATGGGTGCTCGCCCAGCCGGGCGGCCGCGGCGGCCGCCGCGTCGTGGTCGTCGACCCAGTGCCACGAGTCGGCGCCGGGCGCGTCCGACCAGCCCGGACGCTCGAGCCGCAGCAGCGGGACAGCATCGGCCGAGCAGGCAGCGACCGCGTTGGCCGTCATGCCCTGCGCGAACGGGTGGGTCGCGTCGACCACTGCCGTGACGCGGTACTCCAGCAGGAACGACCGCAGGCCCGGCACGCCACCGAAGCCGCCGACATGAACGGCACCGACCGGCAGCCGTGGCTGCGCCACCCGTCCGGCGAGCGACGACATGAACCGTGCGCCCGCCGCATCGAGCAACGTCGCCAGCTCTCGCGCCTCCGACGTACCGCCCAGGACGAGAATCATGCGCCGGGTGGGAGCACGGGGACGTCCGGTGCGCCGTCGCGGGCCAGCGCCAGCAGTGCGTCGACGTCGAGGTGCTTCTCGGCGAGGTCGCCCAGCAGATCGAGTCGCGCCGCCCGTGCCACCGCGAAGCTCACGCCGGACGGCCGGTACTCACGTCCCGCCAGCGCGGCGACGTCCGTGAGGAACGCGCGACGGAAGGCGTCGAACTCCAGGCTGCCGTGCAGCATGGTCCCGAACGCCGAGCCGTCACGTGCCCCGCCGGGGAACTCGTCGACGTCTCCGGGCACCGCACGCCCGTGGTGGATCTCGTAGCCACCGTCCTCATGCAAGCGCAGGACCTTGTCAGCGTCGAACGTCGTCGTGACGTCGAGCAGCCCGAGCCCCGCGGTCTCCGCGCCGCGCACACCTTCGACGCCGTCCGGATCGCTGATCGTGCGGCCCAGCATCTGGAACCCTCCGCAGATGCCGAGCACCGGACGGCCGGCGTCGGCGTGGTCGAGCACGGCCAGGTCGAGTCCGCGCGAGCGCAGCCAGGCGAGGTCGGCCAGCGTCGCGCGGGTGCCGGGTAGCACGACGAGGTCGGCGCCAGCCATGGCGTGCGGCTCCGAGACGAAGGACACGTCGACGTCGGGCTCGATGCCAAGTGCGTCGACGTCGGTGAAGTTGCTGATCCGGGGCAGCCGCACGACGGCGACTCGCAGGGCGCCCTCACCGCTCGACCGACGCCCGGACAGCTCGAGCGCGTCCTCGGAGTCGAGCCAGAGATCCGGGCTCCACGGGAGCACGCCGTGGACGCGTCGGCCGGTGATCTGCTCGAGCCGGTCAAGACCGGGCCGCAGCAGAGATTCGTCACCACGGAACTTGTTCACGATGAACCCCGCGACGAGGCGCTGGTCGGCCGCGTCGAGCAGCGCCACCGTGCCAAACATCGCGGCGAACACTCCCCCACGGTCGATGTCGCCGACCACGACCACCGGCATCCCCGCGTGACGGGCCAGCCCCATGTTCACGTAGTCGCCGGCGCGCAGGTTGATCTCGGCCGGGCTGCCCGCGCCCTCGCACACAAGGAGGTCGAAGCGTTCAGAGAGGTCGTCGTACGCGGCGTACGCGGCCTCGGCCAGGTGCGTGCGTCCGCCGATGAACTCGGACGATGCGATCTCACCCGCTGGCCGCCCCATCACCACGACGTGGCTGCGTCGGTCGCTGCCCGGCTTGAGCAGCACCGGGTTCATCGCCGCCTCCGGCTCGACCCCCGCGGCAAGCGCTTGCACCCATTGAGCCCGCCCGATCTCGGCGCCTCCCCCGACAACCATGCTGTTGTTCGACATGTTCTGCGCCTTGAACGGCGCCACCCGCAGCCCGCGCCGGGCGAACGCGCGGCACAGCGCCGTGGTGAGGACGGTCTTTCCGGCGTCCGACGTCGTGCCCGCGACGAGCAGCGCGCCGCTCATGCGTGCAACCAGCCGTGCAGCAGCCGGGTGATCCACGGCAGCGCGGCGTAGATCATCACGGGCGTCATGACGAGCACCGAGACGAGCACCCGGAGCGGCATCCAGAGGTCCGCCAGAAACTCCTGCCCGAGGTAGGTGACCAGCAGGCTCAGCGGCAGGAACACCAGGAAGATCGAGACCATCTGCTTCCACCTCGGCGGCGGCGCGGCCGCGGGTCGGAGATCCTGCACGTCGACGTCCGCGGGCTCGTCGAACCAGCCCTCGATGCCGGTCCGCTTCTCCAGCTGCGACTCGTCGACGATCCCTTGAGCGGAGCCGAGCCACCAGCGTCGCTGGGCCGACGACATCCAGCCGTCGAGCGCATCGTGGTCGGCGAAGCGGTAGAGCACGTGCCACTCGCTCGACCCGACCGCCGGCCGCACCCATCCGGAGCCGAGGAAACCGTCGAACCGCTCCGCCAGCTCCGCGCCGGCGCGCAGCCACGCCAGCATCTGGTCCTCCTGCGCCGGATCGACGTGGCGCGTGATCGAGACGGTGACTGGCGCGGTCATGGGCCCAGCCTAGAAGCACGGTGCGGACGCCGACCGGCGCGAGTAGTTTGACCCCCATGACGCTGTCAGATGAGCTGCGGATCGCCCTCGACGGCAAGTGGCGCCGCGTGCGCGAGCAGTCCCGGGTCGAGCTCTCGCAGATGGACCTGGCCTTCGACCACGACCTCAGCCTCGCCGAGGCGCGTGAGCGCACGTTCCGCCAGCTCAAGGAGCTCGTGCCCACCGGCATGTCGGCGTCCGGGTTCGGCAAGGAGCACGGCGGTGGCGGCGATCCGGGCATGGCGGTCACGGGCATCGAGATGCTCGCGCAGTTCGACCTCTCGCTCATGGTCAAGGCCGGGGTGCAATGGGGGTTGTTCGGCGGTGCCGTCGAGAACCTGGGCACCAAGCACCACCACGACACGTACATTCGCGATCTCATCAACCTCGACCTCGTCGGCTGCTTCGCCATGACCGAGACCGGGCACGGCAGCGACGTCCAGAACCTCGAGACGACCGCCACCTTCGACCCGGCCACCGAGGAATTCGTCATCAACTCCCCGACGCCGAGCTCACGCAAGGACTACATCGGCAACGCCGGCATGCACGCCTCGATGGCCGCGGTGTTCGCGCAGCTCATCACCCGTGGCGAGACGTACGGGGTCCACTGCTTCCTGGTGCCGATCCGCGACGAGCACGGCGAGGACCTCCCCGGCGTCACCACGTCCGACTGCGGCCACAAGGGAGGGCTCGGCGGTGTCGACAACGGTCGCATCGTGTTCGACGAGGTCCGCATCCCGCGCCAGAACCTGCTCAACCGCTACGGCCAGGTCGACGAGGGCGGCGCGTACTCCTCGCCCATCGACGACACCGGACGTCGCTTCTTCACGATGCTCGGCACCCTCATCCGCGGCCGGGTGAGCGTGGGTGGCTCGGCCAGCGCGACGGCCGAGGTGGCGCTCACGATGGCCGGTCGGTACGCCCTGCAGCGTCGTCAGTTCGGGCCGACTCCCGACAAGGAGATCCTGCTCGCCGACTACCGCGTGCACCAACGACGCCTGCTCCCGCTCATCGCGCGCTCGTACGCCTATCGGTTCGCGCAGAACCAGCTGGTCGCGCGCATGCACCGCCTGCAGATCGACGACGACCCCGATCCGATGCAGCAACGAGAGCTCGAGAGTCGCGCGGCCGGACTCAAGGTCGTACAGACCTGGCACGCTTCCCGCGCGATCCAGGAGGCTCGCGAGCTGTGCGGCGGTGCCGGCTACATGGCCGACAACCGCCTCGTGACACTGCGCGGCGACGTCGATGTCTTCACGACGTTCGAGGGCGACAACCACGTGCTCCTGCAGCTCGTGGCCAAGGAGCTGCTCACGTCGTACGCGTCGGAGATCGGGGGCCTCGACCCGGTCGGTCTGGTGCGCTTCGCCGCCGCCACCGTGACCGATGTCGTCAAGGAGCGCACGGCGGCCGCGCAGCTCATCCAGCGCCTCATCGACGCCCGTCCCGGTAGCAGCGACGAGCACGACCTCCTCGACCGCGGCACCCAGCTGAGCATGTTCGAGGACCGCGAGGAGCATGTCATCGAGACCGCCGCCCGACGCCTGCGGCGAGCCGCGAACGCAGACGACGAGGAGGCGTTCGCGATCTTCAACGCCGCCCAGGACCACGTCATCCGGTGCGCGAAGGTGCACATCGACCGGGTCGTTCTGGAGGCGTTCACCGCGGGCATCGGCCGGTGCGAGGACGAGGAGGCGCAGGAGCTCCTGCGCGACGTCTGCACGCTCTACGCGCTCAGCACCATCGAGGACGACCTCGCCTGGTTCATGGGCCACAACCGCCTCAGCGACCAGCGAGCCAAGATCGTCACCGCCGAGGTGAACACGATGCTCGAGAAGCTCCGCCCGCACCTCCTCACCCTCGTCGAGGGCTTCGGCGTGCCCGAGAAGGCCTGGGCCGCCGAAATGCTGGAAAGCTGACGCGATGCACGAGATGGCAGCGCGGGTGGCCCTCGTGGCGCTCGCGATCGGCAACGGTGCCACTGGGCTCCTGGCCCGTCTCAACCCACGCAACTTCTACGACGACTTCCCGCTCGGACGCAGCTGGGTGACGGCTGACGGTCCGTACAACGAGCACCTGGTCACCGACTTCGGCGCGGCCCTGCTGGCGATCGCGGCGCTCTGCCTCGTCGGCGCGTGGCGCCCGACGCGCGAGGTGGTGATCGCCGCAGCGGTCGCCAACATCGTGCTGGGTGTCTTCCACATCGCCTACCACGCCGGTGTCACCGACCTGCTCAGCACGACCGACAACATCCTGAGCTTCACCAGCATCGGCCTGGGCATCGTGCTCGGCCTCGGTTTGCTGGCCCTCGCGCGCGAGCTCCCAGCGGTGCAGTGAACCACTGAGTAGTGGATACCCAGAAACTCCCACGCACCTGAGAGACCTGTGGGACTCTCTCATCCGAATCGCACTTTCACCCGGGGGAGAACTCCAACATGTCGTCACGGCTTTCCGGTCGTCAGTCCTGCCTGCTCGCAGGCATGGTCGTCTTCACAGTTCTCTGCTCGCTGTTCACCGTCAGCCCAGCGCAAGCGGCAGGCACCTCGATCAGCGGCAAGGTCACCAAGCCCAGCGGGAGTGCACTCGGCGGCTCCACCGTCGACCTGTACTCGGTGGACGACGAGGGCTACTGGTTCGAGAGGGAAGTGAAGACCCGATCGGACGGCACTTACTCGTTCACCTCCGTGCCCCGCGGCACTTACGTCGTGGGGTTCGGAGCGCTGTCGAAGACGTACGCCGCCGAGTACTGGAGCAACGTGAAGGAGATCCAGGACGCACGGGAGATCCGGCTCGGCTCGTCGGCCGTCTCGGGTGTCAACGCCAGGCTCGCCGTCGGAGGCACAGTGCGCGGATGGGTGACGGCCGAGGAGGACAACCACGGAGTCGCCGATGCCCAGGTCATCGCCTACCGGTACGACTCCGGCGGATGGACGTTCGACAAGGACGTGGACACGGCCAGCGACGGCAGCTTCGCGGTCACCGGTCTGACCGAGGGCCAGTTCATGCTCGAATTCAACCCGCCGGTTGTCGGTGGTCCCGACGACGACCTGGCGCTCGAGTATTGGGATAACAATCGCGTCTTCGGCACCGAGGACCTATTCCAGGTCCGGTTGGGAGAAACGGTCACCGGCAAGAACGCCGCGTTGTCGCCGGGTGCTCGCATCAGCGGAAAGGTGACCGGTCCCGACGGTGAGCCCGTTGCCGACGCACCGGTGTTCGGCTACCCCTCCGACAACCCGGACGAGCTCGGCAACATCGCCTTCACTGCGGAGGACGGCACGTACGAAATGACGGGCCTGTCAGAGGGCCAGCACCGCCTCGAGTTCTATGGTCCGTTCGACTTGGCCCCCGGCTACGCCCCGGAGTGGTGGGACGACCACTCTTCGTTCGACCTGGCCGAGCCCATCACCGTTGTCGCGAGGGAGACCACCGCCGGAAAGGATGCGCAGCTCGCCGCCGAAGGCACTCCGGTCGTCAACACCAAACGACCGATCATCACCGGCACGCCCCAGGTCGGCGAGACCCTCACCGCAGACCAGGGCTCGTGGTCGAGCGAGCCCACCGAGTTCGACTATCAGTGGTTCGCCGACGGGTCCCCGATCGCGGACACGAACCGTGAGACCTTCACGATCGGGTCATCGCAGGTCGGCAAGACGATCTCCGTCGACGTCACTGCCAGTCGGCCGGGCTATGAGTCCGGAACGGCGGCGAGCGCGAGCACGGATCCCGTGGTCGCGGGCACGTTCACGAACAAGGAGCAACCGGTCATCGACAACGCGACTCGAGTCGGTGACCACTTCCGAGTGCTCGGCGGAACCTGGAACATGCCCTCCCCGGAGCGCAGCTACCAGCTGATCATCGACGGAGTCGACGTGCCGGGCGCGACCGAGCAGCACCACGACGTGACCCCGGACATGATCGGCAAGCGACTCTCGTTCCGCGAGGAGGTGTCGCTGCCGGGGTTCTCCCCCGCCTCGGCAACGACCGAGCAGAGTGCGCCGATCCTCGAAGGTCAGCTGACCCCGACCACGAAGCCGAGCTTCGACGGTGACGCCATCGTCGGCGAACCCATCACCGCCGATCCCGGCACCTGGGATCAGTCGGGTCAGACGGACGCGACGCTCACCTTCGGCTACAAATGGCTCGCCGACGGCACGGAGATCGCTGGCGCCGAGTCGGCGAAGTTCACTCCGACGGCATCGCACGCAGGCCAGGCCCTGACCGTCGAGGTCACCGCATCGCGTCCCGGCTACACGACGGCCACGAGCGTGAGCGACCCGGCGACCGTCAACGAGTCCGGCGCGCTCCCGATCACGCAAGGCGCGAACGGGCCCTCGATCACGGGCAACCCCAGCGTCGGCACCACCCTCACCGCCCAACCCGGCGACTGGAAGCCCGAACCAAGCAGCTTCGCGTACCAGTGGCTCGCCGATGGTGATGCGATCGACGGTGCCATCGGGAGCACGTTCCGGCCCAGCGCCGCCGAAGCCGGCAAGCACATCTCGGTGACCGTGACGGCGTCGCGATCCGGATATGCCCCCGGCCGCGCGACGAGCGCCGAAACGGTCCCGGTCGTGACGTCGACCCCGTTCGGGGCTCCGCGGAACCTCGAGTCGACCAAGACCACGGTCACCTCGATCTCGCTCGCCTGGACGAAGGTCGACGGCGCGGCCAAGTACCGCATCTCCTACGGGATCGGTACCGGGACTCGAACCAGTGTCGAGGTCGGCAACGTCACGACGGCAAAGCTCAAGGGCCTCAAGCCGGGCCGGACGTACTCGATCAGCATTGCCGCCATCAAGTCCAACGGCACACGGTCGTCCTACTCACCGCGCATCGACGTCCGCACCGTGTCGCTCGTGCCGCCATCCGAGCTGACGGTGACGGGGCAGACGAGAACGAGCCTGACCCTGACGTGGACGAAGGTGGCCGGGGTGCCGAAGTACCGCCTCTACTACGGCATCGGTAGCGGAACGCGGACGAAGGTCGAGGTCGGCGACGTGGATACGACGACGATCACCGGCCTCAAGCCGGGCACGGGGTACTCCATCGACATCGCGTCAGTGCTGGCGGACGGTACGCGGTCCAGCTACTCACCGCGCATCGTCGGAACGACGGCCGACTGAGTCAGGCTGGCACCTGCGCGGTGCGGTTGCGCCACGCGAGCCAGCCGAGGGCCGTGGCCCCGGAGACGATCCAGAGCTGGGCTTCCTCCCACACCCAGTGCGGGTCGGCCGGCTCAATGCTGGCGACGATCGCGTCGAGTCCGAGGGTCACCAGCACGCCGATGGCCACGGCGGCAACCACGCCGAGCACTCTCACACCGGTGCTGCGGCCGACCGTGACGGCGAGACCGATGGCCGCGACCCCGAGTACGTAGAGCAGAAGGCCGATGATGAACAGCGGGCCCTCGAGCGGGCTCTGACCCAGTCCTCCGGCCAGGGCGATGACGACGCCCTTGACGACCCAGGCGACGAACGCACCGATCGTGAGGACGGTCGTGATGGTGAACAGACGCGCGGTGGACATGGCGACTCCCCTCGTAACGGATGCCTCCATGGTGCGCCGATCAGGATTCGAAATCCGCGGAACGCAGACTCCGGAGCAGGTCGTACGCCTTCTCCTGGTCGGACGCGTCGAGGGTGCCGACGGCGAAGTCGATGTCGTTCAGGGCGGCCGTGGCCTGCTTCAGCACCCGCTTGCCCTCCGCCGTCAGGGAGGCGAGGATGCGGCGGCGGTCGGCGACATCCGTCGTGCGGGTGACGAGGCCCTGGGCTTCCAGGCGGTCGATCAGGTTCGTCACCGACGTCGGGTGCACCATGAGCCGCTCACCGACCTTGCTCAGCGGCAACGCGCCGGACCGGCTGAAGGACAGCAGCACCAGCACCTCGTACCGGGCGAACGTGATGCCGAACGGCTTGACCGCCGTGTCGAGGGCGGCGAGCACCATCTGCTGCACGCGCATGATCGACGTCGCCAACCGCATCGCCGTCGCGTCGCCGATGCGCTCGCCCCACAGCTCACCGGCCCGTTCGATCGGGTCGAAGTCGAGCGTGCGCGTTGACGTCATGGACCCAGCCTAGCAAATACTAGGAAGTCCGACTATCGTATGTCCTATGTCTGCGCCTGATCTTTACAAGCCCGAGCACCCGGTCCGCTTCGTCACGTCGTCAGCCCTGTTCGACGGGCACGACGCGAGCATCAACATCATGCGCCGCATCCTGATGTCGCAAGGCGCGGAGGTCGTGCACCTGGGTCACAACCGGTCCGTCAGCGAGGTCGTCTCGGCCGCGCTCGAGGAGGACGCCCAGGGCGTCGCGGTGAGCTCGTACCAGGGCGGCCACGTGGAGTACTTCGAGTACCTCGTCGAGTCACTGCGCGAGCAGGGCGCCGGGCACGTCAAGGTCTTCGGCGGCGGTGGCGGCGTCATCGTGCCCGAGGAGATCCAGCGCCTGCGCGAGTCCGGCGTCACCATCTTCTCGCCCGAGGACGGTCAGCGCTACGGACTCGCCGGCATGATCAACCAGATGGTCGAGGTCTGCGACGTCGACCTGTGGGCCGACCACCAAGCCGGTGCCGACACCGTCCTCGCCGGTCATCGCGACGCGATCGCCCGAGCCATCACCGGCGCCGAGTCGGGGAAGCTCGGCGACGAGCTCCGCTCGGCGATCCACGCCGCGGCCGAGTCCTCGAACGTCCCGGTGCTCGGCATCACCGGCACCGGCGGCTCCGGCAAGAGCTCGCTCACCGACGAGCTGGTGCGCCGGTTCCGCACCGACCAGCAGGACAAGCTCCGCATCGCGGTGCTCGCCATGGACCCGACCCGCCGCAAGGGCGGCGGGGCGCTGCTCGGCGACCGCATCCGCATGAATGCGCTCGACGGCGACCGCGTCTACTTCCGCTCGCTGGCCACCCGTGGCGGCCACGAGCACCCCGAGCACCTCGACGACGTCATCGCCGTGCTGCGTGCGTCCGGCTTCGACCTGGTGATCATCGAGACCCCCGGCATCGGCCAGGGCGACGCGGGCATCATCCCGTTCGTCGACCGCTCGATGTACGTGATGACGCCGGAGTTCGGCGCCGCGTCGCAGCTCGAGAAGATCGACATGCTCGACTTCGCCGACGTCGTCGCCATCAACAAGTTCGAGCGCCGCGGCGCCAAGGACGCCCTGCGCGACGTGGGCCGTCAGCTCGTGCGCAACCGCGAGGCGTTCGGTCAGCAGCCGGGCGACATGCCGGTGTTCGGCACGTCTGCTGCCACCTTCAACGACGACGGCGTGACCGCGCTCTACCACCACCTCGCGGGGCTGCTCCGCGAAGAGGGACTCGGCCTCGACGAGGGCGTGCTGCCGAAGGTCGACACGAAGGTCTCCACCGGCTTCGCCGCCATCGTGCCTCCCGAGCGGGTGCGCTATCTGGCCGAGATCGCCGAGGGCGTCCGGGCCTACCACGCCGAGACCGAGACGCTCGCCGAGCAGGCCCGCCGCGTGCAGCGGCTCGAGGCCGTCGCCGCCGAGGTGGACGGTGAGAACATCCGGGCTGCCCTCAAGGACGCCCGCAGCGACCTCCCCCAACCCGTCGCCGAGGGGATCGCCGGCTGGCCCGGGGTCGTCGAGGCGTACTCCGGCGAGGAGCAGGTCGTCGTCGTCCGCGACAAGGAGATCCACACGAACCTGCTCCGCGAGTCGCTGTCCGGGTCGAAGATCTCCCGGGTCAGCCTCCCCCGCTACCACGACCACGGCGACCTCGTCTCCTTCCTGCGGCGCGAGAACCTGCCCGGGTTCTTCCCCTTCACCGCGGGCGTGTTCCGGTTCAAGCGCGACACCGAGGACGCGGCCCGCATGTTCGCCGGAGAAGGCGACCCGTTCCGCACGAACCGTCGGTTCAAGCTGCTCTCCGAGGGCGGCGAGGCCAAGCGCCTGTCCACTGCGTTCGACTCCGTGACCCTCTACGGCCGCGACCCCGACCTGCGTCCCGACATCTACGGCAAGGTCGGCACGTCCGGCGTCTCGGTGGCGACGTTCGACGACATGAAGGCCCTCTACAACGGGTTCGACCTCCTCTCGCCGTCGACCTCGGTGTCGATGACGATCAACGGGCCGGCTCCGACCGTGCTCGCGTTCTTCCTCAACACCGCGATCGAGCAGGCCGTCGACAAGTTCACCGCCGACGAGGGCCGCGAGCCCAACGAGACCGAGCGCACCGAGCTGCGGGAGTCCGCC
>NZ_JBOHDT010000029.1:0-8789 GCF_050700635.1 Aeromicrobium sp. | reverse complement strand
CGGTGGCGCAGCGGTTGCTCGCTGATGGGGAGCAGGTGGTCGACGTGCCGGCGAAGCTGGCAGCTCGGGCGCGGATGCTCGACACCGGGCACGGCCGCAAGACCGACGCCGATGACGCGCACTCCGTGGCGGTCGCCGCGGTCCGCGCGAAGGACCTCCGGGTGCTTGCACTTGACCCGGAGCTGGAGGCGTTTCGGATGCTTGTTGATCGCCGCGAGGAACTCGCCAAACAGCGGACCCAGACTGCGAACCGGCTTCAACGTTTGCTTGCCGAACTCACTCCGGGGAAGGCGAAGAAGGACATCACTACTGGTCAGGCCAAAGCGATCCTCGCCTCGATGCGCCCTCGTGACCTGGTCGGGAAGACCCGCCGCCGGCTGGCCGCCGAACAGCTGGCCGAGCTGGTCGTGGTCGAGAAGAAGATGAAGGCCATGACCACCGAGCTCAAAGCCTTGATCGAAGCCAGCGGCTCGAACCTGATGGACCTGCCCGGCGTCGGGCCGATCGTTGCCGCCCGGGTCCTCGCCGATGTCGGTGATGTCGCCCGGTTCACCGACCGCAACCGGCCGGTTCGCCTCATGGACCGGCACCGCCCCGATCGAGGCGTCCTCCGGAGAGACCGTGCGCCACCGGCTCTCGCGGGCCGGGAACCGGCGGATGAACCACATGATCCACATCGCCGCAGCCACCCAGATCCGCCTCGATACCGAAGGTCGCGCCTACTACCGGCGCAAACTCGCCGCCGGGAAGACCCGGATGGAAGCAATGCGCTGTCTCAAACGCCGGATCTCCGACGCGATCTACCGACAACTCCTCACCGATGCGCGAGCACGCGGCACGGGCCCGGGAGGGCAATGCGGGGCGACTCTGAAATCCAGCGCGGTCGACCTGCCCCCTCACATCGACACTTCGGATCAGCCACTTCCCGGACCCGCGAATCCGACGCTACAACCGACCCCGCGTCGCCGAAAGACCACCGAGGCATCGGTGGTCCGATCGGGTTCTTGACAACAGAGGGGAGCCGAAGTGACGCGGGTCGGACACTCAGGAGGATCCGCCCCAACGCGTGGATCGAATTCGATGTGAGCCAAGGAAGGTCCGGAGGGTGGACTAGTGCACAAACCACGACGTGGAGATTCTCGTAGTCGTACTGGTCTCGTAGAGACACATGGCTGCCAAATCCTCGACCACACCTCCTGCCCTGACTGATGTCCGGCATCGGAAAACAACGGATTTGCCATCATCAGGGCTTCGAAAGGCGTTGAATAGAGAAACCAGTTCCTGATGCCATGACATCAAGGAGCGCCGGGAGGCGCCATGGAGAACGGCCCAATCCCAACCCCCAACCCCACTCCCACCCCGGTAGTAGTGGTTCGCGGCCCGAAAGGGCCGGGCTTCATGCGTCGCGTCATCGAGGCGATCCCGACGGCCATCCTGACGTCAATACTGACTACATTCTTCCTAGCGCTTTGGGCGCCAAACATCTCGAACTACGTTTCGTTGTTCCGGCCAACATGCGAGGATCCGCAAGGGCTTGTTGAGATCCCGCGTACCGAAATCCGTGCAGCGGCCGACTCGGAAATCGCAAACTATTCATCTAGGAATCTGCTGGATGGGCGAGTCGTCAACGTTTGGGTGCCGCGCATCCTTCCCAAGAATGAGCGACCAGCGGGGGTATCGAGGAAGCGAGAATTTGCTGCCATCGATCCCGATCAGAATCTCGTGACCCTGACGCTGAAGAACGAAAGCGACGTCCAGCTTGTCTGCGTGGTCAATGGGCTCGCGAATGACTACTCCAACTATCTGAATTTCGCCCGCGTGCGGTCAGTTCGCGCATGGACGGATGCCGACCCTTCCAAGGAGTTGTCGGTGCTCAAGTCAATGGACGAGGGTTCATTTCAGAACTTTCAGGACGTGCGCATCTCAAGGGGCGATGCGACGAAGCTGATGATCCAGGTTCTGGACGCATATGAGGGACAACACAATTTCTCGCGCGACCCCGATCACTGTAAGCCCCTGAGGACGAAGGCGAACGAGGCTGACCCCGGCGGCGGGCAGCTGAAGAACGGCCAAAAGGCTGACCCCCTCGGCTGCATTCGTACTGCGACACCTAGTCCCGGTCTGGCCGAAATCAAGGTGTATCGCCTTGAAGAAAGCCGGTGGAAGACACTCTTCACGTGACCGCTGACATGGGCGCAGTTGGCTCAGTCGCCGCTCGCGGGACATTCGAATGCCACCAATTCCAACTGGGCCGCGGTGACCGCCCGGCCTCTGGTGTGCTCGGCCACCTATCGGACTAGCCCATCCTGGGCGATTTGACGTAGCCAATCGGAGAAAGTTCTGAACGATTCTCCTGAGTCGGGAATCCGCCCATTGATCGACGCGTCGTCGGCTCAGTCCTCGTATCGGACGCCTGTGGCATGGATCGGGCAGTAGCCGTTTTTGTTGCGTTCCAGATACTGCTGGTGGTGTTCCTCGGCGTAGTAGTACTCGTCGAGCGGCTGGATGCTCGTGGTGATCTGCCCGTATCCGGCGGCCGTCATCTGCTCCTGGTAGTGCTTGCGTGATGTCTCGGCCAGGTCCTGCTGCTCGGGGGTCGTGGTGAGGACGAGCGAGCGGTACTGGGAGCCGCGGTCGTTGCCCTGACGCATGCCCTGCGTCGGGTCGTGGTTCTCCCAGAACACCTGCAGCAGCTGCTGAAACGACACCTCGGCCGGGTCGAAGATGATGCGCACGACCTCGGCGTGCCCGGTGCGACCCGTGCAGACCTCCTCGTACGTGGGGTTCGGCGTGATGCCACCGGCGTAGCCGACCGACGTAGACCAGACGCCGGGCACCTCCCAGAACGTCTTCTCCTCACCCCAGAAGCAGCCGAGGCCCACGACGACGGCCTCCATGCCCTCGGGCGGATCGGTCTCGATGGGGTTGCCGAGCACCAGGTGCCGGTTGCCGACGGCGTGCTGACGCACCTCGCGCCCGGGCAGGGCGTCGGCGGTTTCAGGAAGCTGGGTCTTGCTCTTGCCGAAGATCATGGTGTCCACCTCTCTCGTCCAGCCTACGGACGTCCTTGACGTGATGCCCATTGCTTGATGGTGACGGGCTGGTGACGGTTAGGCTCGGCGGCGTGACAGGTGACGTGGAACACAGGTACGGGGTGCCCGTCGGTGTCGAGATTGCCGCGAGCTGGGCGTGGCGGCTGCTGCTCATCGCGGCTGCGGGCGGCGTCGCGATCTGGCTGCTGCGCTACTTCTCCGAGGTCACCGTCCCGATCGTCGTGGCCGTCCTCGGCACCGCATTGACGATCGGAGCGGTCGACTGGCTGGTGGAGCACCGCGTCCCGCGCCTGTTGGCCACGTTCATCGTCGTCATCGCGATGCTGCTGGTGTTCGGCGGCATGCTGGCGCTCGTCGGTCAACAGCTCTCCACCCAGGTCGACGACCTCAAGGCCAACATCGTCGAGGGCATCTCGCAGGTGCAGGACTGGGCCCGCACCGGACCACTTGGCCTCAGCGACGCCCAGCTGGAGAGCTGGATCGACGAGGCCAAGTCCACCATCTCCACGACAGACAGCTCGGTGCTCCCTCGCATCTTCGCGGTCGGCACGACCATCACGCACGTCGTCGCGGGCTTCTTCATCGCCCTGTTCTCGGCGTTCTTCTTCCTTTACGAGGGCAACCGCATCTGGAGCTGGGTCGTCGCGCTCTTTCCCCGTGCGGCCCGCGATCGCGTGAACTCGTCCGGCCAGACGGCGTGGCGTTCTCTCACCGCCTTCGTCCGCGCCACCGTCGTCGTGGCCCTCATCGACGCGATGGGCATCGCCTTCGCTGCCTGGGCGCTCGGCGTGCCGCTGACGCTCGCCATCGGCGTGCTGGTGTTCATGGGCGCGTTCGTACCGATCATCGGTGCGCTGATCTCGGGCATGGTGGCGGTGCTGGTGGCCCTGGTGGCGCAGGGCCCGTGGACCGCCCTGTTCATGCTCCTCGCCGTCATCGCGGTGCAGCAGCTCGAGTCGCACGTGCTGCAGCCGTTCCTGATGGGCCAGCTCGTGGCCGTTCACCCGCTCGCGATCATCATCGCGATCGCGGCCGGCGTGGTCGTGGCCGGCGTGGTGGGCGCGCTCATCGCGGTGCCGCTGGCCGCGTGCCTCAACGGAGTCGTGCGACACCTCGCAGCGGACGCCCAGGAGTTCCAGAGCGACCCAGAAGAGCTCCCACCTGAACCGGAACCGGCTTGAGCAGACGTGGCCTAAGGTGGCGGGCGTGAATCTCTCCGACGTCGATGCTGCCTGCGGCGTGCTCGACGGGGTCATCGAGGAGACCCCCTCGCTGCACTCGCGGTGGCTCACGACGCGCGTGGGTACGCCGGTCTACCTCAAGTGCGAGAACCTCCAGCGGGCCGGCTCGTTCAAGATCCGCGGTGGATACCTGCGCATTTCGCGGCTGAGCGAGGCCGAACGCGCCCGCGGCGTCGTGGCCGCGAGCGCCGGCAACCACGCGCAAGGGGTCGCGCTCGCCGCGTCGATGCTCGACACCAAGGCCACCATCTTCATGCCCGAGGGTGCGGCGCTGCCCAAGGTCGCCGCCACACAGGGCTACGGAGCCGAGATCGAGTTCTCGGGCACGGGCGTCACGGAGGCCCTTGTGGCCGCGCAGGAGTTCGCCGATCGCACCGGCGCCGTGCTCATCCACCCCTTCGACCATCCCGACATCGTCGCCGGCCAGGGCACCGTGGGCCTCGAGATCATCGAGCAGGTGCCTGACGTCCAGACCATCATCGTGCCGATCGGCGGCGGCGGGCTCGCAGCCGGCATCGCACTGCTGCGCGAACGACATCCGCACGTGCACATCGTGGGCGTCCAGGCCGAGGACGCCGCGTCCTATCCCGGGTCGCTCGCGCAAGGACATCCGCTCGCGACCGTCATGGGTCCGACCATGGCCGACGGCATCGCGGTCTCCAAACCCGGCGACATCCCGTTCGAGATCGTCGCCGCACAGCTCGACGGCGTCATCACCGTGAGCGAAGAGTCGATGAGCCAGGCGCTGCTCGGGCTGCTCGAGCGCAGCAAGATGCTCGTCGAGCCGTCCGGGGCCGCCGGCGTGGCCGCCCTGCTCGACCGCCCGGGCGAGTTCGAGGGACCGGTCGTCTCGGTGCTTTCGGGCGGAAACATTGACGCGCTGCTGCTGCTCGACGTCATCCGGCACGGCCTCGTGGCCGCCGGTCGCTTCATCCACCTGCGGGTGCGGATCTCCGACCGGCCGGGAGGGTTGATGCGTCTCCTGTCCGACCTCGCGGCCCTGCAGGTCAACGTCATCAACGTTACCCACGACCGCTCCGAGGAAGGGATCGGAGTGCGCGAGGTCGACGTCGCGATCGAGGGTGCGACCCGCGGCCCCGATCACCGGGCAGAGGTTGCGCGGCGGCTGGTCGAGATCGGTCACGCGGTTCTCTGACACCGGAACCCACTCCCGGCCGACCCGGGAGATCGTCCTGCCGGATTCGGGAACGGCGCCCCATCCCTCGTGAAGGGATCGGCGCGACGCTTCAGGAAGCACCAAGCTCACCTGGAGGTCTCATGTCCCGAAGCTCTCAAGCCGGCCTGGCCGAAGGCGTCGATCTGCGTCACGCCTCCCGCGTCCTGGCTGCCCTCATCCTGCCGATCGGTCCGCTCGCGGTCGCCGGTCTGCGCCACGTCCTGCCGTACTTCTCGGCCACGACTCCGAGCGAGACGGCCGCCGGCGTGCTGGCGGCCGAGGGACGACAGTCGACCGTGCTCTGGCTCGGGCTGATCGCCACGTTCACCCTGCTCCCGGGTGTGCTCGCCGTCGGTCGACTGACCCGGCGCGAAGCCCCGAGGATGACGGCCGCCGCGATGCTGCTGGTCGTCCCCGGGTACCTCGCCCTGATCTTCATGATCGGCAGCGACCTCGTGCTGTGGACGGGGGCTCGAGCGGGACTCGACGAGTCGACAATGGCCGAGCTCGCGGAAACCGTTCATCCAACGTCAGGCATCGCCGCGGGCGTGTTCGTCCTGGGCCACGTCATCGGCACCGTGCTGCTCGGGATCGCTCTCCTGCGAGTGCGTGCCGTGCCCACGTGGGCGGCGGTCGTGACGATGATCGCGCAACCAGCCCACTTCGTGGCCTTCGTGATCCTCGGGAGCCCGGCTCTTGATGCCGCCGCTTGGGCGGCGAACGGTCTCGCCTTCGCGGTGGTCGGCGTCGCGATCCTCAGGACGCCTGACGACGAGTGGGACCTGCCACCGGTCGGAACGACCCCTAGAACGGAACTGCGTCGACGATCTGGACGGTGATGGTCGAGCCGGTGGGGGCCTCGTACGTGGCCTCGTCGCCGACCTTCTTGTCGAGGATGGCCGCGCCCAGCGGTGACGTGGGGGAGTAGACGTCGAGGTCGACCGCGCTGTCCATGCTGAGCAGCTCGCGGGAGCCGAGCAGGAACGTCTCGGTGTCGGTGTCGCCAGCGAAGCGGATGGTGACCTTCATGCCGGCCTCGACCAGGCCGTCGTCGGCCGGCTTGTCGCCGACCTCGGCGCGGCGTAGCCGGTCCTCGAGCTGGCGGATCCGGGCCTCGTTCTTGCCCTGCTCCTCGCGGGCGGCGTGGTAGCCGCCGTTCTCGCTCAGGTCTCCCTCGTCGCGAGCGGCAGAGATCTTGGCCGTGATGTCGGCGCGCACGTCGGTCTTGAGATGCTCGAGCTCCTCCTGAAGGCGTTCGAAGGCCTCCTGCGTCACCCAGATGGTCTCGGTCTCAGTTGACTGAGTCACGAAAGCACACTCCTCTACGTGCGGCACCCCAGGCATCTTGCCCGGGGTGAAGCATCCAGATTACCACCTAATCCAAGGTTTGACACGTACGAAGGACGCCGGTGACGGCCCTTCTCTCGGTCTGCAGCGAGATGCTCACCCGGGTCGTCTCGCGGTCGCCGGCCGGCACATCGACGGTCTTCTCGCCCACGACCGAGTGGTCCAGCGACTGGGCGTAGACAGTGCACCGCACGGCGATCGGCTTGGGCCGATGAACGTTGAGCGTGACATCGACGCGGTGGTCGTCGACGACGTCGTAGCCGTACAGTTCGGCCGTGACCGGTCGAGGCTGGAACGCGATCCACGCGGCCCAGATGACACCCAGGACCACGCCCACCGTCGCGACGACCGGCCACAGCCAGCGGCGTCGACCCCGGGTGCCATAACGGTCGGACAGATCGGTCACACTGCCCAGTCTCTCAGGCGCGCCAGATGCTCGGCGCCTCGCCGTGCAGCCGCTTGAAGGCGCGACTGAAGGCCTCCTCCGACTCGTAGCCCACGCGACGCGCGATGGAGCCGACGCCCAGGTCGGTCGACGCGAGGAGGTCCTGGGCCACGTGCATCCGCCAGCCGGTGAGATAGCGGATCGGCGCGACCCCGAGCACCTCGCGGAAGCGGTCGTCGAGCAACGAGACCGACACGTTGACCGCGGCGGCGAGGTCGGTCACCGTCCACTTGCGTTCGGGCGATTCGTGGATCAGCGCCATCGCCGGCCCGACGACCGGGTCGCGCAACGCGGTGACGAATCCCGGATCGGAGGCTGGTGCGCTCGCCAGGTGCAGCTTCAGCACCTCGGTGAGCAGCATCTGCGGGATCTCTGGCGGGACCGCGAACCGGTCGTCGCCGACGAGCTTGGTCTGGTGCATGGCGTACTCGATGCCGGCCCGGACCCACTTTCGGGCCGCACCAGACGGGCTGACCACGAACACCGGGGGCAACGCACCCATCCGCGGGTCGAAGAGCGGGTCGTCGCAGAGCATGTATCCGCACATCACCTGGGTTCGCGCGCCGCCCTCGCCGTACTCGATGACCGGCATCCGGTCCCAGGGCGGGTCGGCCACCAGGTCGGCGGCCGCGGCCAGCACGGAGGTCTCCGCCGAGCCGCCCATCCGGTGGTCGTCGCCGTACGGGAGCACGATCACGTCGCCGGCGTTCGCCCAGTGCTTCTCGCCGCCCTCGGTCGCGATCCAGCACCGGCCGGCTCCGATCAGGTGGAAGAGGATGACCCGGTCCTCGCCGGGGATGAGCAGCGCTGCGATGTCCTCGGTGGGAACCGACCGGTAGGCCCATTTCTCCGAGTAGAGCCCGGTGAGGAAGATCGCGCCACGGACGCGCAGGTGCGCGAAGGCGTCCGAGAGCACAGCCGTGGCGTCCCGGTCAGGATCGGCGGGGGCGTGGTCATGGTCAACGACGGAGCCTGCCACGACGATCAGTGTGTCAGATGAAACCGTTCGAAGGAGAAGGAAAAATGCCACTCTTCATGGACGTTCACGAGGAGCTCCCCGACGGCGCGACAGCGTCCGACGTGGCGAGCGCGCACGCGGAGGATGTCAAGATCCAGGAGAAGTACGGCGTCGACTACAAGTCGTACTGGGTCGACGACACCAGCGGCAAGGTGTTCTGCCTTGTCGAAGCGCCGGACGCCGACACGGCGATCACGGTGCATCGCGAGGCCCACGGCCTGCTCGCGGACCACATCTACCCGGTCGTCCAGGGAGGCTGAGCCTAGGGCGCGTCTCCCGATCCCAACGGGCGCGACCGCGGCCCGCATCCCGACCGGCGGCGTTCTCGTCGGTCGCCGCACAACACCGGTGCGCCTCCCTCCTCGGCCTTGCCGGATCGGGCGCGGCGCACCGCTCCCTTTCCGAACCGGGTGGGGAAGAGACACGCCCTGGGGCAGCGGTAGCCTCGGGCCTCATGGAGAAGGTGGTCGTCGTCGGCATCGGAGCCGACGGGTGGTTCGGGCCGGTG
>NZ_JBOHDT010000028.1:0-12727 GCF_050700635.1 Aeromicrobium sp. | reverse complement strand
CAGCGGAAACACTGGTCAGGGGCACTTGTTCTTTCAGCCCGATTTGGTCCTTGGCAACACTCGGGCAACAGGCGGTCGGCCGATACGACGGCGTACGTGATCGCTGCCCGTGATCCTTTCCCTCAGGCCGCGGCAGGCCGGTAGCGCAGCCAGACGACTCCGGATCGATAGGGCGTGGCCGCGACCAGCTGCAGGCGGATCGGGCCGACTCCGTCGACGATCCGCGGCCCGGCCGGCCAGAGGTGCGGACTCACCCAGAACCAGAACTCGTCGACCAGACCCTGCTGGGCGAGGGTGTGCGCCAGCTCCCCGCATCCGGAGACGATCAGGTTGCCCGCGTGCTTGTCCTTGAGCGCGGGGACGGCGTAGAGACCTCACCCTCAATGAGGGTGGCGTTCCATTCCAGCGGCCCGGTGAGGGTCCGCGAGGCGACGTACTTCGGCATGCCGTTGACCCGCTCCGCCATGTGGCCCATCGACGGATCCTCACCGAGATGCGGCCAGACGGCCGCCAGCCCCTGTACGTCTTGCGACCGAGGAGCAGCGCATCGGCCAGGACCAGCTGCTGGAGGCTACCGTCGGCGCTGTCGGCGTCGAGCTCCAGCCACTCCTCATGTGAGGGCGCCTCGAAAGCGCCGTTGACGGTGACCGAATTGTGAATGATGACTTTGCTCATGGTTACTCCTTCAGGGTTGGTTCATCCGGGAAAGCCCGGCAGATGGGGACCTTTGCGCCTTTCGGATGTCGGGTGACTGGCTCGGCGTACGTCGTCGGACATGCCACGGCCATGTGGCCTGATGGTGGGTGTAGTCGTGGCGGCGGAGCAGCATTGCGGCGAGCATCGTCAGGAACATCACGATGTGCCCGGCCATCATCAGGGTTCCGTCCGAGATGACGCCCGCGGCGAGTGGCAGCAGGAGCAGGACGAACGGGGCGACCATGGCAGCGGACATCTCGACGATCATCCGTCGGTCGTGGCCACGGATCGCCATCCACGTCGCCATGCCGATCGTCATGTTGACGCCCATCACCAGCGTGCCGAGCACCTCGTGGTTGCCGACGCCCGGCCAGATCACCATCCACGGAAGCATGAGTAGCCCCATTCCGGCGAACATGGCCAGCACCATCTCGAGGTAGTGGCCGACGAAGCGGCGAAGGCCCGCTCGTGACCGCAGGAATCGCGTCATCGCGACGGTGGCGGCGGTCGCCAGGGCGGCGCCGACGAGGCCGGCGAGGACGACCTTGGTGGTCAGCGACCAGGGCCATGCGGTACCGGTCAGCTGGGACTGCACCTGGTATTCCAGGCTCTTCGCCACCCAGGTGGCGGTGGCGACGTCGGTGGTTTCGGCGATGTCGCGCAGCACCGGCTCGAACGCGAACTCGTCGTTGCGGTGCAGGTACTCAGGCTGTAGTCCAGCCGTAGCAGCGGCGCGAACGATGGCCGGATTGGATGCCTCTGCTGCCGCGCCGCCTGGCACGAGGAGACGGTCCAGCTCGTCGGCGGTGGAGCCGAGCGTGGAGCGGGGCACGAACGTCAGCCCGTGCTGTGACCGAATCGGCGTGCCGTCCATCGTGAGGGCATGCGTCCGCGCCACGTAGGCAAGCTCGGTGTAGGGGCGGAACGTCGAGGCGAGCTC
Organism: Aeromicrobium sp.; assembly: GCF_050700635.1. GTDB lineage: Bacteria > Actinomycetota > Actinomycetes > Propionibacteriales > Nocardioidaceae > Aeromicrobium. The sequence goes on along the minus strand of NZ_JBOHDT010000028.1, from coordinate 11,091 downwards.
GATCTCCCCGACGCCCTCGGTCAGCAGGACGCCGACATCGGTCGGGTTCCGGTAGCCGACGTTGAGCAGTGCCACCGAGTCAGCTGGTCTGATCCGAGAACCCGGAAGGGTCGCTGCACCGCCCGGCTGGTAGGTCGTCCAACTCACGGCCGTCGCGACCCGACGCGCGACCGACTCGCCGGCAAAGCGTTCCACGATGCGAAGGGCGCCATCGATCCCGGAGAGCACTCCGGCGGTGGTGACGACATTCCCGTCGTCTACGTAGCGAACATCTCGCTCCCACGCCACGTCCGGGTGGTCGCGCGTCAGCCCGTAGAGCTTGAGCCAGTTCGACGTCGCTGGCCGCCCGTCCAACAGGCCGGCATCGGCGAGCATCTCAACGCCGACACAAATGCCGACGACGGTGGCATCGCTGGCAGCCTGCCGTTCCAGCAGGTCTCGCACCGGCGCCGCCGTGGCGGAACCGCCCGGGATCTGTGGCGCGATGACGACGTCGACACCGGAAGGAAAACGCCTGTCCAGCTCGGCGAAGCTGAAGTCCGGCACGAGGTCCAGGCCGCCGGTGAGCGGCACGGGTCGGCGCTCGGGCGCTGCCGTGTAGACGTTGAACCGCTTCGACGTCGCGAGGACCTCGAACGGAGCAAGGGTGTCGGCGACGTTCGCCCCGTCGCTCCCGAGCAGCACCACAGCGGTCGGCAGCGACCGGTCGTGCCTCGTGCGCGGCGCGTCATCGACGATGCCCCGAACGGCGTCGTTCATCGCCATCGGGTCCGGATAGGTGGAGCCGGCCGCATCTTTGGCCGCCCCCAGACCAGCGCCGACCATCGCCGCCAAAGCCGCGACCACAACGACCAATCCAGCGACGATCCTGAACAACAAGTGCTTCATGTCCTTCTCCCAATTGTAAACGCGAGAATCCTCGCATCAGGAACACTATGTCGGCCTGTTCGCTAATGCAAGAGAATTCGCGTTATAGTTTCCAGCATGGACAACGGACGCACGATGCAACGGCCCGGAGGCCGCTCCGCTCGCGTACGCACCGCCGTCCACGCTGCTGCCCTCGAGCTGCTGGAAACGCACCCGTGGGAGGAGATCAGCGTGCCGCTGGTCGCGGAGGTGTCCGGAGTCCACCAAGCCACCATCTACCGGCGCTGGGGAACGATGTCGGCCCTGCTGAACGACGTCGTCACCGAGTGGTCGGCGACGACCGCTTCGCTACCGGACACCGGGTCACTGCGCGAAGACCTCGAGATCTACGCCGCTGCCGTCGCGACGTCGTTGCAGAAGGGAAACGTTCCACTCATCCTTCGCGCCGTCGTCATGGACATTCACCCGGGCCAACGGCGAGCAGCCTCGGCAGCGTTCATCGAGCGTGAGAGGCAGCTGCAAACCATGCTCGACCGGTCAGAGGGGCGCGGTGAACCCACGCCGACCCTCCAGGAACTTCTGGAGCTGCTGGTCGCACCGCTGTACTTCTACGCCCTCTTCACCGAGCCGCTGTCGAAGGTGGAGACCACGAGACTCGTCGATCGACTTCTGGATGTCGTCGAGCGACGACTCGGCAGCGTGTAGCCATGGGAGAGCCGGATCGTCAGGAACTCCTCACCGCTCTCACCACGGAGCATTTCACCCTCCAAGGAGCGAGGGCGCAGACGGCGAGTGAGAGCGCCTCTCGAGCCTCGTTGTACATCTTCTCCGTCTCGAGCACCTTGATCGCGTTGGGCTTTCTCGGGCAGGGGTCGCAGTCCGGCCAGACCTTCGAGGTGTTCACACTCATCGTGCTGCCCACCCTGTACCTGCTGGGCGTCCTCACCTTCATCAGAGTGGTCGAGTGCGGCGCGGAGGACTACCGGTACGGCGTTGCGATCAACCGCATCCGCAACTACTACAAGCGGATCGCCGGCGACGAGGCGAGACTGTTTCTGCTCTCCGGCCACGACGACGGTCGCGGAGTATTCGGCAATGCCGCGGTTCCGTCTGAAGGTCGGAGGCAGTACTTCTCCTTCGCCAGCGTCGTCGCCTTGATCAACAGCGTGATTGGCGGAAGCACGTGTGCCGTTGCCCTCAGCGTGGTCCTGGATGCGTCCCTCGGTGTTGCTTCCGGCGCAGGCGGAGCGCTGGGACTGCTCTCATTGATCCTGCTGCTCCGCCACGCCAGTCGTCTGCTGCAGAAGCGTGCCGGCAGCACCGAGGTGATCTTCCCGTCTCCGGACGATGCCTAGCTCGGCGCTGCAAAGCGGGAAACGGAACACCTCATGGCCACACCTGGATCGTGCGGTCGGGGCCCTCGAGGGCGAGGACGTAGAGGGTGGTGATGCTGGCTCGGTAGAGCCTGTGGCGAGCCCCGTCGGTGACTTGCGACAGGTTCCACTTCCCACCCCCGTCTCGCACGCAGCATTCGGAGAAGAGGCCGATGTTTCCGGCCGCGAGGTTCCGGTCGCACTCCTGTGCGAGCGCCTCTGCGTACACCGCTGTCGCGTTGCCGATCGCGACGGAGGAGTCGAAGACCGTGACGGCGACGGCGGGGTTGTCGGCGATCAGCCGCGAGTGCCGCGAATCCGGCGAGGAGACCCACCACAGATCCGGGGGCCGGTCGGACCAGTCCCCGTGCGCGAGGTAGACCGGTGAGGCCCACGGGGTTCCGTCGGCACTCGCGGTGGCGAGCACGCCGTAACGCGTGCCTCCGAGGACTCGCATCGCCGCGGCGACGAGATCGCTTGCGGTGTCCGCGGTCACCGGGCGACCCGGTAGCGCAGGTGCAGGACGCGGTCGCCCTGAATCACCACGTTGGCGTCCTCGAGGTGGCGAAGGCCCTCGACCGACCCGAAGTAGCGTTTCCCCGAGCCGAACACGACCGGGACGACGTCCATGGCGACCTCGTCCACGAGCCCGAGGGCGAGGGCCTGGCCGCCGACGTCACCGGCGGCCACCGAGACTGTTCTGTCACCGGCCAGTTCCTTCGCCTTCGCCACGGCGGTCGCGACATCGTCGACGAAATGGAAGGACGCCTCGGGGTGCCAGCCTTCGGGTTTCGGGCGGTGCGAGACCACCACCACATGGTCGCCGGCGGCCGGTTTGCCCTCCCACCCGTTCATCATGTCGAAGAGGTGCCGGCCGATGACCATGCTGCCAATCCCTGCCCATGCCGGGCCCACGTAGGCGGCCGATTTGCGGGACACCCGGAACGCGCCCTGGTCCGTCAAGGACGTGTCTCCGTTGTAGTACCAGTCGAAGAGGGGTCCGATGTCGTCGTGGTCATCGGCGATGAACCCGTCCACCGAGACGACGTTGTGCATCACGACGCTGCTCATGCTGTGCTCCTGAAGGTGAGGTGATGGGTGGTACAGGTCTACCGCCGCCGCCAGCCGAAGTCCGAAAGATTCTGACTATCCTGAATCCATGTCGGACCTGCCAGAGCGATCGATCGACTTCGTGTTCGGCGAGGACGACCTGCTGCGCACGCGTTTCGCGGTCTCACCGTTGACCGAGCTCGTTGCCGCGACGTACGTGCTCCGCCAGCCGCGGCGCTTTCCCCCGCACCGCAGGTGGGTCGAGTCGGCCGCACCTCGCGTCGCCGGCCTTCGCCTTGGCCTGCTGTTCGCGGTCAATCCTCTGGGGCGCACGAGGTGGCCCAACTTCAACGCTCCACCCCCGCTCAACCCGCACCCGCGAATCGAGGACGAGCTGGCCCGGGTGGCATCGACCGACCCCGAAATCGTCCATGCCGACCTCCACAGGGCCTACCCCGAGGGGATCCCACCCGAGGCCAGACCTTTCCTCGACGACACCGAGCCGGCCGTGTCCGAGCTCGTCGCCCAGATGAGCGCCTTCTGGGCGGCGACGCTGAAACCCTGGTGGGACCGGATGTCGGCCTTCCTCGAGAGCGAGATCGCCGCCCGAGCCCGTCGGCTCGTCACCACCGGCGGCGTCGCGGCATTCGCCGACCTCGACCCCACCGCCAGCTGGGACGGCCGGACTCTCTCCGTGGCCGCCGTCCGGATGGAGCCCCGGACCGTGCACCTTGGCGGGCGCGGCCTGCTGCTACTGCCGTCAGTGCTCGCCTTCGGCGCATGGCCACGGGTGGAGGCCCCGTGGGACCCTGCGCTGACCTACCAGCCCCCCGGGATCGGGGATGTCTGGCTGCAGCACGTGGACGCCGGAGTGGCGCTCGCCGACCTCCTCGGCCGACGACGCGCCAGCCTCCTGAGGACCCTGGATCGCCCCGCGTCGACCAGGGCACTCGCCGACCGCACCGGCTGGAGCCCGGGCGGAGTGAGCACGCACCTCGGGGTTCTGCTGCGGGCCGGCCTCGTCGCCCGGCGCAGGGACGGTCGCGAGGTCAACTACTCCCGGACGGCGACCGGCGACGCACTGGTGGCCAGGAACTGACGCCGACCGAATCACTCGTCCCGCTCGCGACGACGCTGCCGGCCTTCACGACGGTTCGGTCGTGAGGGGCTACGACGACCGCTTCGGCACCCGATGCCGCGGGTACGACAACGAGGTCGCCGATTGCGCCGGGGACGATTCCGGACGCCTCGCCGCCGAGAAGGCGACCACCTCCCGTGGTGGCTGCGACGAGCACCAGCTCGATGTCCTCGTCACGGCGGAACATGCTCCGGTAGGCGATGTGTCTGGCGCGGTCGAGCATGTCGCCAGTGCCATACGGCCCCCACAGATCCCGGATGCCGTCGTGTCCACAGCCGACGACAACGCCGGCCTCGTGCAGGAGCCGTAGCGGGGGCACCGGAAAGTTGTACGGTGCAGCAGTGATCACGCCTATCCCGGCTCCGGCCAGCTGGTCGGCGAGGTCACGTGCGTCGTGATCGTCGAGGTCGCCGAAGGCATATACGTGGCTGACGACGACCCGACCGGGCAGACCCAGCGCCGCGGTCCTCTCAATGACCAGATCCAGCTCCCGCCTACCAGTCGACCCGTGACCGTGCAGGTGCAGGTCGACCATCGCGCCGTGTCGGTCCGCGATCCCGAAGATGGTGTCGAGGTATCGCACTGGGTCGCCCTCCGCAGCAGGGTCGAGACCGCCGACGACCGATGCTCCGCTCTGTACCGCCTCCGCGAGCAACTCGGCGGTTCCCGGCATCGACAGCAGACCGTGCTGCGGAAATGCGACCTGCTGGATGGTCACTCGGCCGGACATGTCGTCCGAGAGTTGCTGGACTGCGATCACGCCGTCGAGGCCCACGTCCGGGTCGACGTCGGTGTGCGTGCGAATCGTGGTCGTCCCGAAGCCAGACATCGCGGTCACCAGTGACTCCATGGACGCGTAGTCAGGAATTCCCAGCTCAGTGCGACGGAGCCGGTCGTTCGCGATCCGGTCCGAGAGCGCATCCCCGGCCGAGTGCGGCACCCACTCCCGTCCGAACAGCGTCTTGTCCAGGTGACAATGCGCCTCGACTAGACCGGGCAACACCAGACATTCTCTGGCGTCGACGACTTCTACCGCGTCGACCGCTCCGGGTTCGTGCGGCGTCACGGCAGCGATGCGCCCGCCGGAGTCGATGGCCACGTCGACGGGTTCGGACGTACCCAACAACAACCCGCCGCGAACCAGCAAGCCCGTCACGACCGCACATCCCACGGCGGCAGGTCTGGCCGGTTGCCCATCCGAGAGTTCCGCCGGCTCCGCGGCGAAGCGTGCAGTCCAGGGAAGGTCATGTGGAATCTCTCGGGTATCGGACACCTCTGGCAAGGCCAATCCGACTCTAAGCTGCCCGTCGGGGCTACAGGGATTTGCCGTACCCCTGACGATTCAGGGTGGCTACAGGAGTGCCGACGTAGCGTGGCCGACATGAAGAAACGAATGATCATCGCCGGCTTCGGTGCGACTGCAGTGCTCGTCGTGTCGGCAGCCGGTATCGCGTACGCGTCGTCCGACGACGACGGCGAGGGGACCGTGACCGGGTCGCAGGCAGACAAGGCCTCTGCTGCTGCCCTGGAGCTGACCAAGGGCGGTACCGCGAACGCCGTCGAGCGTGACTCCGAGAACGGTGCGACCTGGGAGGTCGAGATCACCAAGACGGACGGCAAGACCGTCGACGTGAGGCTCGACGAGAACTACGAGCTCGTCGTCATCGAAGGAGATCGCGAAACGAAGTAGGCGCTACTGTCTGCGCATGAACGATCTCTCGATCCTCGGTGTCATTCTGGCCGCGCTGGCCTTCTTCTTCCTCGGCGCCCTCTGGTACACGATCCTGTTCGGCAAGCTGTGGCGTGCCGACATGGGTATCGGTGACGACGAGGTGGGTTCACCGCAACCCCTCATGTTCGTTGGTTCCATCCTCTGCGGGATCGTCATCGCCGTCACCCTCGGCCTGCTGATCGGCGACCGCGGCGCCGACTGCGGACTCAAGGTCGGCGCGGGAACGGGCTTCGGCATCGGGGCGGCGATCATGGCGCAGAATGCGATCTACGAGTCGCGCTCGGTCCGCTTCTGGGCGATCAACGCCGGCTACGTCGTGGTCGGGCTCGCCATCATGGGCGTCATCCTGGGAGCGCTCCAGGCGCCCTGAGGTTTCGATACAACCCGCTCGTTCCTCGCGGGCCACTCAACCCAGGCGTGCATGTCCGATTTCCGCTAGAAAGTGTCTCCCGCGGCCGTCATGATGGGGACATGATCGAAGACCACGAACGGTGCTACCGGGCGGTGAAGTCGCGCGACCCGCGCTTCGACGGCGTCTTCTACACCGGCGTCCGCACCACCGGCATCTACTGTCGTCCATCCTGTCCGGCCATCACGCCGCAGCAGCGCAACGTGCAGTTCTTCGCGAGCGCCGCCGCCGCACAGGACGCCGGCTTCCGAGCCTGCCGCCGCTGCCGACCCGACACGACCCCCGGTTCGCCGGAGTGGAACGTGCGCGCCGACGCCGTCGCCCGCGCGATGCTCCTCATCGGTGACGGCGTCGTGGAGCGCGAGGGCGTCGACGGACTCGCGTCACGGCTCGGGTTCAGCACCCGGCACGTCAACCGGATGGTCACCGACGAGCTCGGGGCCGGGCCGCTCGCGCTGGCCCGCAGCCGTCGATCGCAGTCGGCCCGGGTTCTCATCGAGACCACGGACATGCAGATGGCCGACATCGCATTCGCCGCGGGGTTCGCGTCCATCCGCCAGTTCAACGACTCGATCCGGCTCGTCTATGCGATGTCGCCCACGGAGATGAGAGGTCGCAGGAGGGCCAAGCCGTCCGGCCGGCTCACCGTCCGCCTGGCGGTTCGGCAACCGTTCGCCTGGTCCGGTCTGCTCGCCTTTCTCGGTGACAGGGCGATCGCCGGCGTCGAGCACGTCACAGGCGAGTTCTATGCGCGGGTGCTGCGGCTGCCACACGGCCTCGGCGTCGTCCGACTCACGCCGCACGACGATCGCGTGGACGCCGAGCTCGAGCTCGACGACCTGCGCGACGCCGCCGTGGCGGTCGAGCGTTGCCGACGTCTTCTCGACCTCGACGCCGACCCGATCGCGATCGGCGAGGTGCTCGGCCACGACCCACTGCTCGGCCCGCTCGTGCAAGAAGTGCCGGGGCAGCGGCTTCCCGGCCAGGTCGACGGGTTCGAGGTCGCCGTTCGAGCGATCGTGGGTCAGCAGGTCTCGGTCGCGGGGGCACGCACCATCCTCGGCCGGTTCGCGAGCACGTACGGAACCCCGGTCTCCTTCGACCTCGCAGCCGAGCACGGCCTCACGCACGCCTTCGCCACCGCGGAGTCGATGGTTGACGCCGACGACGCCGCCCTGAGCATGCCTCGCTCCCGGGCGCAGGCATTGATCGGCATCGCGCACTCGGTGGCTGCCGGAGAGCTCGACCTGGGTCCCGGGGCCGACCGCGAGGACACCCACAAGCAGCTGCTCGCGCACCGCGGCATCGGACCGTGGACGGCCGACTACATCGTCATGCGGGCGTTCGGCCACCCCGACGTCATGATCGAGACCGACCTCTACATCCGGCGGATGCTCGACCGGCACGGTGTCGACGCCGCCCGCACCACCACCTGGCAACCGTGGCGCTCCTATGCCGCTCTCCACCTGTGGCGGCTCGCCGCCCAGAACGAATCTGCACAGCCCGAAAGGATCCCCTCATGACCACACGATGGATGGACTCGCCGATCGGCGGACTCCGGCTGCATGCCCACGCCGGACTGCTGACGGCCATCGACTTCGACGCCCGACCGAGGCGCGAAAAGGCGGCGGACCCGCTGCTCGACGAGGCCGAGCGTCAGCTCACGGAGTACTTCGCCGGCGACCGCACCGACTTCGACCTCCCGCTGGCCAGCGAGGGCTCGGAGTTCCAGAAGAAGGTCTGGGCGGAGCTGCAGCGCATCCCGTTCGGCGAGACCGCCAGCTACGGCGACGTCGCCCGTCGCCTCGGCTATGAGCCGGTCATATCGCGGGCGGTCGGAGCTGCCAACGGGGCCAACCCGATCCCGATCGTCGTGCCCTGCCACCGCGTCATCGGCGCCGACGGGACTCTCACCGGATATGCCGGCGGGATAGAGCGCAAGAAGGTGCTACTCGCCCTGGAGCAGCCCGGTCTGTTCTGATGCGTCAGAAGTCAGGATGCGCGGCGGAGGGTCTGGCTGAGTCGTTCGGCCGCGGCGGCGACGGCCGGGGCGTGCATGCGTCCCGGCTGGCGGGTGAGGCGCTCGAGGGGGCCGGACACGGACACCGCGGCGACGACCTTGCCGGAGGGGGAGCGCACCGGAGCGGACACCGAGCCGACGCCCGTCTCGCGTTCGCCAACGCTCTGGGCCCAGCCGCGGCGGCGCACGGCGGACAGCTCGGCGGCGGAGAACGTCGACTTGAGGAGGCCCTTGTTCATCCGCTCCGGGTCCTCCCACGCGAGGAGCACCTGGGCCGCGGAGCCGGCACTCATCGTCAGCTGGCTGCCGACCGGGATGGAGTCGCGCAGGCCGGTGGGACGGTCGGCGGCGGAGACGCAGATGCGGAAGTCGCCCTGGCGCCGGAAGAGCTGGGCGGACTCGCCGGTGATGTCGCGCAGCCGCGCGAGCACGGGACCGGCGGCGGCGAGCAGACGGTCCTCGCCGGCTGCTGCGGCCAGCTCGCCGAGACGGGGCCCGAGCGTGAAGCGTCCCTGCATGTCGCGGGCGACGAGACGATGGTGCTCGAGAGCGACCGCGAGGCGGTGCGCCGTCGGACGTGCCAGGCCGGTGCTCGCGACGAGTCCGGCCAGCGTCGCCGGGCCCGGTTCGAGTGCGGCAAGCACCAGCGCGGCTTTGTCGAGAACCCCGACGCCGCTTGACTTGTCCATACCTTGATACTGCCGTATCGGATCCTGAGATACAAGCGTAGGCTCGTGGCCATGGGAAAGACCCTTGCCGAGAAGATCTGGGACGACCACGTCGTCCGCCATGCCGACGGTGAACCCGACCTGCTGTACATCGACCTCCACCTCATCCACGAGGTCACCAGCCCGCAGGCGTTCGACGGGTTGCGCCTCTCCGGCCGCACGGTGCGACGTCCCGACCTGACGCTCGCGACCGAGGACCACAACATCCCGACCACCGACCTCGACAAGCCGATCGCCGACCCGGTGTCGCGAAAGCAAGTTGAAACACTTCGCAGGAATGCGGCCGAGTTTGATCTTCGCCTCTATCCGATGGGCAACCTCGACCAGGGAATCGTGCACATCATCGGCCCACAGCTCGGCCTCACCCAGCCGGGCATGACCATCGTCTGCGGCGACTCGCACACGTCCACCCACGGCGCGTTCGGCTCGATCGCGTTCGGCATCGGCACCAGCGAGGTCGAGCACGTGCTCGCCACCCAGTCGCTGTCGCAGGCCCGGCCAAAGATGATGGCCGTCGATGTGGTCGGCGAGCTGCCCGAGGGGTCCACCGCCAAGGACCTCATCCTCGCGCTCATCACACAGGAGACGACCGGCGGTGGCCAGGGCTACATCGTGGAGTATCGCGGCGAGGCCATCCGCCAGCTGTCGATGGAAGCCCGCATGACGATCTGCAACATGTCGATCGAGTGGGGCGCCAAGGCCGGTCTCATCGCCCCCGACCAGACCACGTTCGACTACATCCAGGGCCGACCGCACGCGCCCGAGAACTGGGACGAGGCGGTCGCATACTGGTCGAGCCTGGTGACCGATGACGACGCGAAGTTCGACAAGGTCGTCACGATCGACGCCTCGCAGGTCGCGCCGTTCGTCACTTGGGGCACCAACCCCGGCCAAGGCGTTCCTCTGTCCGGCTCCGTTCCCGACCCGCAGTCGTTCGACGACGCCAACGAACGCATCGCCGCCGAGCGCGCGCTGGAGTACATGGGCCTCTCGGCTGGCACCCCGATGCGCGAGATCGACGTCGACACCGTCTTCATCGGCTCCTGCACGAACGGGCGCACGGAGGACCTCCGCACCGCCGCGTCGCTCATCAAGGGACGTCACGTCGCCGCCGACACCCGCATCCTCGTGGTGCCGGGCTCGGTGCGCGTGCGCCTGCAGGCCGAGGAGGAGGGCCTCGACGTCATCTTCAAGGAGGCCGGCGCCGAGTGGCGCGGCGCAGGGTGCTCGATGTGTCTTGGCATGAATCCCGACCAGCTCATGGTGGGTGAGCGCGCCGCGTCGACGTCGAACCGCAACTTCGAGGGTCGTCAGGGCAAGGGCGGGCGCACGCACCTCGTCTCGCCGGAGGTTGCCGTCTCCAGCGGGGTGCTCGGACATCTGGCGGGTCCGAACGATCTACCGCCGCTGGAAGCCTGACATGGAGAAGTTCACCTCGCACACGGGCTCCGGCGTTCCGCTGCGACGCAGCAACGTCGACACCGACCAGATCATCCCGGCCGTCTACCTCAAGCGGGTCACCCGCACCGGCTTCGAGGACGGGCTGTTCGCCGCCTGGCGCAACGACCCGTCGTTCGTGCTCAACCAGGACGCCTACAAGGACGCCACCGTGCTCGTGGCCGGCCCCGACTTCGGCACCGGCTCGTCGCGCGAGCACGCCGTGTGGGCGCTGCAGAACTACGGCTTCAAGGTCGTCATCAGCCCGCGGTTCGGCGACATCTTCCGCGGCAACTCCGGCAAGTCCGGCCTGCTGGCCGCCGAGGTCGACGACAAG
>NZ_JBOHDT010000027.1:0-18132 GCF_050700635.1 Aeromicrobium sp. | reverse complement strand
CAGATCGACCAGCGAGTCTCGCTCGCGGTGTCGACGGTCATCTTCGCGCTCCGGCCGCACTCGAAGACGGGACGCGACACGCTGTGGCTCCCGCTTGTGCGGCGCATCCGCGAGCCGTACGAAGGCGACTGGGCGCTCCCTGGTGGCCCGCTCGAGGCCCACGAGGACCTCGCGGCATCGGCCCGCAACACCCTCGAGCGCACGACCGGACTGACGACCAACTACCTGGAGCAGCTCTACTCGTTCGGCGAGATCGACCGCTCACCCGCGGACCGGGTGGTATCGATCGTCTACTGGGCCCTGGTACGGCCGGACGAGGCAGCACGGGCCGTCGACGGCGACAACGTCGAGTGGTTCGTGGCCGACGAGGTCCCGCAGCTGGCGTTCGACCACAATCGCATCGTCGAGTACGCGCTCGGACGCCTCCGCGCCAAGATCACGTACTCACCGATCGCCCACGCCTTCCTCCATCCCGAGTTCACCCTCGCCGAGCTGCGCGAGGTGCACGAGGCCGTGCTGCGCAAGCCGCTCGACCCTGCCAACTTCCGCCGCCAGGTCCTGGCGAGCCACACGATCGTGCCCACCGGAACCTGTGTCACCGGCACCAGCCACCGCCCGCCGGCGCTGTACCGGTTCGACTCCGGCGGGGATGCCGGGCCGCGGGCGGCAGATGAGACAGCGTCCACCACCAAGGAGCGACCATGACCGCCACCACGACCGATCCCGTCCCGAACCGGTCGGTCAACGACCAGATCGTCGCCGAGCCCGAAGCGAGCTGCGACGTCGAGCTCGTCGAAGGCCCGTGGGTCTTCGACCTCGTGCCCGGCTACGGTCCCGGCTGCTCCGAGGACGACGTCATCCCCGATCCCGTCGTCCGACCGGGTCAGCTGCCGGTCGAGTACCAGAAGATGGACGACGAAGAGCTGCATGCGCGCATCCGGGCGGCCAAGGAGAAGCTCGGCGATCGCATCGTCATCCTCGGGCACTTCTACCAGCGCGACGAGGTGGTGCAGTACGCCGACTTCGTGGGCGACTCGTTCCAGCTGGCCAACGCGGCGCTGACCAAGCCCGACGCCGAGACGATCGTCTTCTGTGGGGTGCACTTCATGGCCGAGACGGCCGACATCCTCGCCCGGCCCGAGCAGCACGTCATCCTGCCGAACCTCGCGGCCGGCTGCTCGATGGCCGACATGGCCGACGAGGAGTCCGTCGAGGCGGCCTGGGAGGAGCTCACCGAGATCTACGGCGACGAGCTGGACGCCGGCGGCAAGCAGCCCGTCATCCCCGTCACGTACATGAACTCCTCGGCCGCGCTGAAGGCGTTCTGCGGACGCAACGGCGGCATCGTGTGTACGTCGTCCAACGCCTCGACGGTGCTGGAGTGGGCATTCGAGCGCGGGCAGCGGGTGCTGTTCTTCCCCGACCAGCACCTCGGCCGCAACACGGCCAAGGCGATGGGCATCCCGCTCGAGCAGATGCCGACGTGGAACCCGCGCCGGCCGCTCGGCGGCAACACCGCCGAGCGCCTGCAGGACGCCAAGGTGCTGCTCTGGCACGGCTTCTGCTCGGTGCACAAGCGCTTCACTGTTGCGCAGATCGAGAAGGCGCGCGCCGAGTACCCCGACGTCAAGGTGATCGTGCACCCCGAGGCGCCGATGCCGGTCGTCGACGCCGCGGACGCCTTCGGCTCCACCGACAAGATCCGCCGGTTCGTGGCAGCGTCCCAACCCGGTGACGTCATCGCGATCGGCACCGAGATCAACATGGTCAACCGCCTCGCCGCCGAGTACCCGGACCGCACGGTCTTCTGCCTCGATCCGGTGGTGTGCCCGTGCTCGACGATGTATCGGATCCATCCCGGCTACCTGGCGTGGACGTTGGACGGGCTGGTCGAGGGCGAGGTCCGCAACGAGATCATCGTCGATGACGACGTCGCCCGCGACGCCAAGATCGCGCTCGAGCGCATGCTCGTGGCGCTCCCGAAGGCGGGTTGACGTGAGCCGGCTGGTCGTCGTCGGGAGCGGCGTCGCGGGGCTGACGGCTGCCCTCGAGGCCGTCGACGCCGGACACCACGTCACGCTGCTCACCAAGTCCGACCTCGCGCAGAGCAACACGCGGTACGCGCAGGGCGGCGTGGCGGTGGTGATGACCAGCGACGACACGGTGGCCGAGCATGTCCAAGACACTCTCATCGCCGGGGCCGGACTGAGCGACCAGGAAACGGTCGAAGTGCTGTGCAGGGAGGGCCCGGCCGCGATCCGCGAGATGATCGAGCGTGGCGTGCAGTTCGACCGGCAGGGGTCTGGTCAGGATGGGGGCGACCTCGCCCACGGCCTCGAGGCCGCACACTCGCACGCTCGGATCCTGCACGCCGGGGGAGACGCGACCGGTGCCGGGATCGCGTACGCCCTCATCGACCGACTCCGTGAGAGCGACGTCGAGATCCACGAGCGCACCACGGTCGTCGACGTGGTGCTCAAGGGCGGGGCGTGCGTCGGAGTGCGCCTGCTCGACGGCTCAGAGCATCGGGCCGATGCCGTGGTGCTCGCGACTGGCGGAGCCGGCCAGCTGTTCCCGTACACGACCAATCCGGATATCGCCACCGCGGACGGGCTCGCGATGGCCCTGCGTGCCGGCGCGATCGCGGCAGACCTGGAGTTCTACCAGTTCCACCCGACCTCGCTCGCCGCTCCGGGCAACTTCCTGGTCTCCGAGGCCGTGCGCGGTGAAGGAGCGGTGCTGATCGACGAGGACGGACACCGGTTCATGGCCGACGTCCATCCCGACGCCGAGCTCGCCCCCCGTGACGTCGTCGCTCGCGGCATCGCCGAGCAGATGGCGCGCCAGAAGGGCAAACCCGTCCGGCTCGATGCCACTGCACTCGGCGGGGAGTTCCTCGCCCGGCGGTTCCCCAACATCGACGCCGCCTCCCGTGCGCAAGGTTTCGACTGGGGCGAGCAACCGATCCCGGTCACGCCGGCGGCTCACTACTACATGGGCGGCATACGCACCGACGAGTGGGGACGCACCTCCGTGTCCGGCTTGTACGCCGTCGGCGAGGCGGCCTGCAACGGCCTCCACGGCGCCAACCGGCTGGCCTCGAACTCGCTCCTCGAGGGCGCCGTCTACGGCTCGCGCGTGGTCGAGGCTCTCGAGCTTCCAGACCAGCAGGACACCTTCGATGGCGACTGGACCGATCCGCTCGTGGTCGAGCTCGGTGACACCGCTCCCGATGACGACGACGAGTCGTTCGTGCGCAACGACCTCCAGCGCCTGATGTGGGACGCCGCCGGACTTTCGCGCAACGGCGACGATCTGGCCGCAGCGGCCGCCAAGCTGGCTTCCTGGCGCCAGCCGGGGGTCACCGATGCGAAGTCGGCCGAGGACGCCAACCTGCTCGTCGTCGCCCGGGCCGTGGTGGCGAGTGCGCTCGCCCGGGAGGAGTCGCGCGGCGGTCACCACCGCACGGACTTCCCCGAGCCCGAGCCGTCCAAGGCTCGGCACTCTGCGATCAAAGGGGCCTGAATGCTGAGCCGTCACCAGATCGAGCGAGTCGTCGACCTCGCGCTCGAGGAGGACGCTCCGTTCGGCGACCTCACGTCGCAGGCCTTCCTCCCGGCCGGGGCGCTGGCCACTGCCGATCTCGTGGCACGAGAGCCGGGTGTGCTCGCCGGTGCGGAGGTGTTCTCGATCGCGATGTCGCGCCGCGACTTCTCCGTCAAGGTCACCAGCGCAACCGCTGACGGCGAGACGTTCGAGACCGGGGACGTGCTGGCGTCGGTGTCCGGCCCGGCCCGGTCGGTGCTCCAGGCCGAGCGGGTGGCGCTGAACCTCATCCAGCGGATGAGCGGCATCGCCACCCTGACGGCGAGGTATGTCGCGGCGGTCGAAGGCACCGGGGTCCGGGTCGTCGACACCCGCAAGACCACGCCCGGCCTGCGTGCTTTGGAGCGGCACGCCGTCATCTGCGGCGGCGGTCACAACCATCGGTTCTCGCTCTCGGACGCCGTGATGGCCAAGGACAATCATCTGGCCCTTGTCGAGGACGTCCCGGGCGGAATCACCGAGGCCATTCGCGCGGCGGCCGAACGGCTGCCTCATACGACGCACATCGAGGTCGAGGTCGACCGGCTCTCCCACATCGAGCCGGTGCTCTCGTCCGGGGAGGTCGACACGATCATGCTCGACAACTTCGACCCTGACACGCTCCGCAAGGGCGTCGAGATGGTCGCCGGCCGCGCGATCGTCGAGGCCAGCGGCGGCATCACGCTCGACACCATCGCCGACGTCGCGGCCACGGGGGTCGACGTCATCAGCGTCGGAGCGCTCACGCACAGCGTCCGAGCCCTCGACCTCGCGCTCGACGTCCGAAGCACCCCATGATCTACCTCGACGAGGCCGCGACCACCCCACTCAAGCGCGACGTGCTCGCGGCGATGGGGCCCTTCCTGGGGCCCGAGTTCGGCAACCCGTCGAGCCATCACGAGGTCGGCGAGGCTGCACTCCGCGGACTCGACCAGGCGCGGGCCGACGTCGCCTCAGCCCTGGGCGCCCGCCCCGGTGAGATCACCTTCACGTCCGGGGGCACGGAGTCCGACAACGCCGCGATCAAGGGCATCGCGCTGGCCGAGCCGCGCGGGCGCCACGTGGTCGTCAGCGCGATCGAGCATCCCGCAGTGCTGGAGTCGGCCGCGTTCCTCGGTCGAACCGGGTTCGAGGTCACGACGCTGGGTGTGGACCACGACGGGCTTGTCTCGACCGAAGACCTCGCCGCCGCGCTGCGCGACGACACGACGCTGGTGAGCATCCAGGTGGCGAACAACGAGGTCGGCACCGTGCAGCCGGTCGCCGAGCTCGCTGTGCTGGCGAGTGAGCGGGGGATCCCGTTTCACACGGATGCCGTTCAGGCGGCGGGCTGGCTCGTTCTCGATGTGCAGGATCTGGGAGTCCAGGCCCTGAGCATCTCCGGCCACAAGCTCGGTGCGCCCAAGGGCGTCGGCGTGCTCTACATGAGCCGCCGCACCCCGTTCGAGCCGCTCATCCACGGAGGCGGCCAGGAGTCCGGGCGACGGTCCGGCACCGAGAACGTCGCCGGTGCCGTGGGTCTCGCGGCGGCTCTGCAGCTCGCAAGAGGGCCGTCGGACGAGGTCGTGGCCCGACGTGATGCGTTCATCGCCCGCGTCGTGTCCGAGGTCGCGGGAGCCGAGCTCACCGGTCACGCCACACGTCGACTGCCCGGCCACGCCTCATTCGTGCTCCCTGGGAGGAGCGGTGAATCCGTGCTGCTCGACCTGGAGCGCCGCGGTGTCGTGTGCTCGAGCGGATCGGCGTGTGCGGCCGGCAGCGACGAGCCGTCCCACGTCCTCACCGCCATGAGTTACGGCCGCGAGATCGCCCAGACCGCCGTGCGCTTCACCTTTGGCCGAGCGACCACGGACGACGACCTCACCCGCGCCGCCGATGTGCTGGCTGCGGTGTCCGACCTGCGGAAGGGAGCACGACCATGACGGTGGCCATCTGTGTGGCGGGCACGACCCGGCGCACCGGGCGTGCCGTTCGGCTTCCCGGCTACACCCTCACGACCGAGGCCGTCTTCGGGCTCCCCAACGAACGACTGACCATCCGCCACGACTCCGGAACAAGCGCGACTCCGTACGTCGGAGGCACGTTGCTGGCTGCGCGCGCGGTCACGGGTCCACGAGGTCTCATGCGAGGGCTGGACACACGTCTGCTGGGTTAGTTGACCGCCCAGCTGGACTCCTTGTCATTTGGTATACCATTCTGGTGTGAAGGCCATTGACTACCGACCAATGCGCGGCGACGTGTGCGAACGCATCCGCGAGCGCATCGTCGACGGCACCTATCCCGCCGGCAGCCGGCTGGTCGAACGCTCGATCGCCGGCGACCTCGGTGTCTCCCGGATACCGGTGCGCGAGGCCCTGCAGACGCTGGTGCGGGAGGGATTCGCCGTCGAGCGCGACACCGGTGGCACCGCCGTCCGGACGTATGAGGCCGATGAGATCGACGAACTCTTCGACGTCCGCGCCGTCCTCGAAGGCCTCTTGGTCGAGCAGCTCACGTCCGGCCCGCCCGGCGAGGGGCTGGCTCCACTTCGCACGAGCCTCGAGGCCGCGCAGCGCTGTCTCGACGTCGGCGACCTGGCAGGCGCGGTGGCGGCCAACGCAAGGTTCCACGAAGTGATGGCCTCACTCGGTCAGGGCCCGCTCGTGCGCCAGCTGTTGGCCGACCTCGACCAGCGGATGCGGTGGCTCCTGCGTCAGCACACCGATCCCGCCGCCATCCACGCCGAGCACCGTGAGCTCGTCGACGCGATGGAGTCCGGAACCGTCGACCGAGCGCGCGAGGTCAACGAGCGGCATCTGCGCACGAGCCGGAAGGCCTTCGACGAGGCAAGGGCTCGATGAGGGCGGCAGCGGCGACCGTGCTCGCGGCCCTCGTCCTGACCTCATGTGGTGGGCCGTCCGACGAGCCGGCCACATCGACGAAGACGCCGACTCCTGCGGCGGCATCGACTCGAGCAGCCGAGGCGAACCCGCACGAGGGAATGTCGAAGCGCGTGCTCGACCGCAGGCTCATTGCTGCCGCGTGGAAGAACGACGTCCGGAAGGCTCGGCTGCTCATCGCGGCCGGAGCCGACGTGAACGCGAAGGACAAGTCCGAGCAGAGCGCGTACCTGATCTCCACGAGCGAGGGCTACCTCGACCTCCTGGAGCTCACTCTCGACAACGGCGCCGACGTCGACAGCCTCGATAAGTGGAACGGCACCGGGCTCATCAGGGCCGCCGAGCGCGGCCACCACCACATCGTCGGGCGGCTGCTGCAGACCGACATCGACGTCGACCACGTCAACAACCTGGGCTGGGTGGCCCTGCACGAGGCGATCGTCCTCGGCGACGGGAGCAGCCGGTACGTCCACACCGTCCGCGCGCTGGTCGCGGGCGGGGCGGATCTCACCGTGGCCCCGAAGCGCGACGGCATCAGTCCCGTCTCCCACGCGAGGCAGCGCGGCTTCGACCGGATCGCCACCACGATCGACGGCGCCCTGGAGGCCAACAGGATGACCAAGTCAGAAGCCAACGCCGCTCTTCTCCGAGCGGCCGACTCGGGAGACGCCGATGCCGCCGCGATCGCGCTTCGCGAGGGCGCCGACATCGAGGCCCGCGACGCGAACCGGCGCACGCCCTTGCTGCTGGCGGCCACGGGCGACCACGCCGCCGTGGCCCGACTTTTCGTCGACCTGGACGCCGACCCAGATGCGCTCGACGACCGTCACGACAGCGCCTGGCTGGTGACCGGCGTGAGCGGCAGCGTCCGGATGGCGAAGATCGTCGAATCCGCGAAGCCCGACTTCGGCCTGCTCAACCGGTTCGGCGGCACGTCGCTCATCCCGGCCTCCGAGCGCGCGCACGACGACTACGTGGCGTGGGTCGTCGAGCACACGCCGGTGAAGATCGACCACGTCAATGAACTGGGATGGACGGCGCTGCTCGAGGCGGTGATCCTCGGAGAGGGGACGAAGAGGTGGCAGCGCGTCGTGCGCACTCTCCTCGACGCCGGCGCCGACGCCTCGATCGCCGACAAGGACGGCGTGACGCCGCTCCAGCACGCCCGCAAGCGGGGTCACACCGTGATCGTGAGGACCCTGGAGTCAGGCTGAACCGGGGTCACGCATCGGCTCCGTGTAACCGAGCACAGCGCGGGTCATCTGGTTCCGGGTGTCCAGCAGGTCCTCCAGCGCATGGTCCAGGTCGTCGGCGGTTACCGTCACTTGTGCATCAGCGTCATCCGAGCCGTCTCGATCCGCAGCCACCACCGCGGCCCGACGGAGCAGCTCCTTGAGGAATGAGGCAGTCACGCCGTCGGTGCGGCCGAGCACACCGTCCAGACGGCTGAAGTCCACCTCCAGGTCCGCCCGATAAAGCTCGATCAGGCGTCGTCGTGCGTCGCGGTCCGGCAGGTCGATGTGGACGGCTTGGTCGACACGTCCGGGGCGGGCAGCCAGGGCCGGCTCGAGAAGGTCAGCGCGGTTGGTGGTCAGGAGGAACACGACGTCGGCGTCCTCGTCCAGACCGTCCATCTCATTGAGCAACGTGAACAGAAGCGGAGTTTCACCACCGTAGTGATCGCGCTGCTCCGCAATGAGATCGACGTCCTCGACGACGATCATGGCCGGTTGCAGCGATCGCGCGATCGAACATGCTTCCTTGATCGCTCCGAGCGTGTCGCCGCTCAGCTCGATCACCGTGGTGTCGCCCAGCTCCCCGACCAGGTATCGCACGGTGTGCGTCTTGCCGACACCTGGCGGTCCGTAGAGCAAGAGGCCGCGCTTGAGATGCTGGCCGGACGCCCGGAGGCGCTGCCGGTTGCGCGCCACCCCCACGACCTGCCTCCGGACGTCGTCGAAGGTCGCTTCAGGGAGCACCAACGCGCTCGGATCAAGAGGTACGCGAGGGTGGAGTCTCAGGACGGAGTCCAGGTGGTCGTCGAATATCTGATGGCCGAAGGAGACGACCTGCGCGCGATAGACATTGTGCTGGTGAGCGAGCTCGCGCAATCTTGCTGTCGTGCGGGCGGCGACGTCCGGACGATTGGCCATGGCTTCGAGCGTGACGCCGAACGACTCGCTCTCTGGGTCGGATCCGCGGTAGAGCACGACGATCCGGTCGTCGCCCTCGCTGACCAGGAGGATGGCCGCGCGGATGCACTCGATGGACTCGCCGTTCGGGCCGGTGGCGCGCGCGACGCGGGAGACATTCCCGGGTCGCGGCCCATGGTCGAACATGTCGCCGTCGTCGCCCGAACCAACGAGGTCACCCAGTCCGAACGGTCCCCGATGCCGGTAGTTCGTCATGCCCACCGTCTGGACGGTGCGCCCTGACTCGTTGCTCCAGACGTCAAGGGCGGATTGGACGTTCACGTGTTCATAGGAAGCCCATCGTTCCTCGATGATGGGCAGGTCACCGAGCGGGACCTCGAGGTGATCGGCGATGATCCGCGCGAACGTCGGCTGGTCGTCGGCGCGGGCCTGCGCGACGAACCGGCGAAGGACCCGCTGCCCGTACTTCCGGAGATCGGCGAGCTCGGGCCCTCCGTTGGTGACCGGAGCCGACTGCGGAGAGTCGAAAGCCACTGAGCTGCGCGACGTCACCACGAAGTAGTCATCCATGGACGCAGCGTAGAGGCGCTCTAGCCAAGCGACTGACGTTTGCTCAGGATGGGTGCTCGCCGTGGAGGGCGTGTGCCCCTTGCGACTACCCTGAATAGGCGATGAATGCCTCCCGTCACACCGTCTACCTCGACCACGCGGCGACCACGCCGATGGTCCCCGAGGCGATCGCGGTGATGACCGAACAGCTCGCTCGTACGGGCAATGCGTCGAGCCTGCATGGGTCAGGACGCGCTGCCCGGCGCACCGTCGAGGAGGCGCGCGAGCTGATCGCCGAGAAGCTCGGTGCCCGGCCCAGCGAGATCGTCTTCTGCTCCGGTGGCACGGAAGCCAACAACCTCGCGATCAAAGGACTGTTCTGGGCCCGCCGCGACAGCGACCCGCATCGCGACCGCATCGTCTTCAGCGCCATCGAGCACCACGCGCTGCTCGACCCCGTCACCTGGCTCGCCAAGCACGAAGGCGCCCGCGTCGACACCACGCCGGTCGGTCGCGAGGGCCGCATCGTCGTCGACGCGCTGCGCGAGGCGGTCGAGTCCGACCCGGCGAGCGTCGCCGCCGTCACCACGATGTGGGCCAACAATGAGCTGGGCACCGTGCAGCCGGTCGCGGACGTCGTCGCGATCGCTCGCGAGCACGGCATCCCGGTGCACAGCGACGCAGTACAGGCGGCCGGCTACATCCCGCTTGACTTCGATGCCTCCGGGCTCGACGCCATGACGGTCACGGCGCACAAGCTCGGCGGCCCGGTCGGCATCGGTGCGCTCGTCATCCGTCGCGAGGTCGAGCCCACTCCGCTGATGCACGGTGGCGGGCAGGAGCGCGACCTTCGCTCGGGCACCATCGGAGTTCCGCTCATCGCCGCCTTCGCGAAGGCGATGGAGGTGAGCGTCGACCGTCAGGCGGAGTCGGCCGCGCGCATCGAGTCCTTGCGCGCCCGCATGGTCGACGGCATCCGCCGGGTCGTGCCCGACGCGATCGTCAACGGCGATCCCGAGCCCGGTCCGCAGCACCGGCTCCCGAACATCGCCCACGTCACCTTCCCCGGCTGCGAGGGCGACGCGATGCTGATGCTGCTCGATGCGCAGGGCATCGAGTGCTCCACCGGATCGGCCTGCGATGCCGGGGTGCCGCAGCCCAGCCACGTCCTGCTGGCCATGGGCTACGACGAGGTCGCTGCGCGCGGGTCGCTGCGATTCAGCCTCGGCCACACGTCCACCGAGGCCGACGTCGACGCGCTCATCACCGCGCTGCCCGCGGTCCACGAGCGCGCACTCGCCGCGTCAATGGTGCGGAGTGCGTCGTGAGAGTGATTGCGGCGATGTCGGGGGGCGTCGACTCGGCTGTGGCTGCCGCGCGGGCTGTCGACGAGGGCCACGACGTGACCGGCGTCCACCTCGCGCTGAGTCGCAACCCGCGGTCGTACCGCTCGGGAGCGCGCGGCTGCTGCTCTATCGAGGACGCCGGCGACGCCCGGCGCGCTGCCGACGTGCTGGGCATCCCGTTCTACGTCTGGGACATGAGCGAGGAGTTCGCCGACGAGGTCGTTGACGATTTCGTGGCCGAGTACACCGCCGGCCGCACCCCCAATCCCTGCCTGCGCTGCAACGAGAAGATCAAGTTCGCGGCCGTGCTCGACCGCGCACTCGCCCTCGGCTTCGACGGCGTGGTCACCGGGCATTACGCGCAGCTGCGCGCCGCCCACGACGGAACCGTCGAGATGCACCGCGCCATCGACCACGGCAAGGACCAGTCGTACGTGCTGGGCGTGCTCACGCAGGAGCAGCTCGCCCACTCACTGTTCCCGCTCGGTGGAACCGACAAGACGTCCGTGCGCGCCGAGGCAGAGCAACGTGGCCTGCAGGTGGCGCAGAAGCCCGACAGCCACGACATCTGCTTCGTCGCCGACGGCGACAATGCCGGTTGGCTGCGCGACAAGCTCGGACCCAAGCAAGGCGCGATCGTCGACGAGGACGGCGAAACCCTTCGCGAGCATGACGGCGCCTACGCGTTCACCATCGGACAGCGACGCGGGCTGCGCCTCGGCGTGCCCGCCGACGACGGCAAGCCGCGGTTCGTGCTCGACATCGAGCCGGTCAGTGGCACTGTCACCGTCGGCCCGCGCGAGCACCTCCGCGTCGACGCGCTCGACGGCATCAAGCCGCTGTGGAGCGGACGCGTCCCGGGCGGGCGCCTCGATTGCACGGTGCAGCTACGGGCCCACGGTGACGAGCACGCGGCTTCGGTCGAGGTGGACGAGTCGGAGGTCCGGGTCGAGCTGCGCGACCCGGCTTACGGCATCGCCCCTGGTCAGGCCTGCGTCATCTACGACGGCACCCGCGTCGTCGGCTCCGCCACCATCGCGCAGACTCGTCGCGTGACGGTGTGACGGCGGCAACCGGTGTCGGGTCGATGCCCGGCACCGACGTCGCCGAGACGTTGCGCGTCATTCGCGGCGAGGTCGGCGACTTCGTGTTCGTGCCCGAGCTGCCCGCACGCGGCCCGCACGCCGGCATGATCGGCCGCGCCCTTGCCGTCCTCGAGGGATTGGAGGCTGACCTGCAGCCGGCCGGCTGGCGTCTCGGTGTCGGATCGGGAAGCGACTTGCGTCGCGCCCGCTCCCTGCTGGCGGAGGATCTCGACGCCGCCGAGGAGCTGCTCGACGACCACACCGGTCCCGTCAAGGTGCAGGTCACCGGGCCACTCACCCTCGCCGCCCACGTCGAGCGCGCCCGCGGCGAAAAGCTCGTGGCCGACCACGGGGCACGACGCGAGCTGGCGGAGTCGCTCGCCGAGGGCCTCACGGCGCACGTGGCCGACGTTCGACGCCGGTTCGGACGAGCCGAGCAGATCGTCGTGCAGGTCGACGAGCCCGATATCACGGCCGTACTCGGCGGAGGCATCCCGACCGCCAGCGGCTTCGGCCGCCACCGCATCGTCCACCCACCCGAGGCCGACGCGCTGCTGCGCCCCGTCGTCGACGCCGTCACCTCTGCTGGCGCCCGTTCGGTCGTGCACTCCTGCGCCGCCGACGTGCCGGTGGCGCTCCTCGCCGGTGCCGGCTTCACGGCCGTGTCGTTCGACGTCGGTCTCGCCGAGCCCGACGACTCGTGGTCCGAAGCCTTCGAGGCCGGCATCGACCTGTGGCCGGGCGTCGTCCCGTCCACCGAGGCCGAGGTCACGGACGCCGGCCTGGGACGACGGGTGGAAGGGTTCTTCTCGCGGCTCGGCTTCGACGAGGACGCCTACACAACACGCACCGTCGTCACACCGACCTGCGGTCTGGCCGGGGCATCACCGGCGTGGGCGAGGCGCGCGCTCAGCCTCGCGCAAGGCGTCGCCGGCGCAGCATCGCGTAACGGAGAAGGCCGAGACCGATAACGGCGATGACCCCTCCGGCGACGGTGAGAACGACGTCGCCGTAGAAGATCCCGGCGATCACCACACCCCCGATGAGGAGCACGACTCCGGCGATGGTCGGCCACAACCTTTGATAACCCGTCACCCCGCGACTATAGGCTCGTGGGCATGACGGACGATCTCCGGCAGCGGCACAAGGATCTCTCCGAACAGATCGAGGATCATCGCACGCGCTACTACCTCGACGACGCTCCCACGGTCTCCGACGGCGAGTACGACGTGCTCATGCGCGAGCTCGAGGACCTCGAGGAGCAGCTGCCCGAGCTCCGCACGCCCGACTCGCCCACCCAGAGTGTCGGCGGGTATGCGTCGTCGACCTTCGAGTCGTACCAGCACCGTGAGCGGATGATGAGCCTCGACAACGCCTTCAGCCCCGAGGAGCTCGAGTCGTGGCACGCGCGCCTGGTCCGCGAGGGTGCCGAAAAGGCCGACTTCCTGTGCGAGCTCAAGGTCGACGGCCTCGCCATCTCGCTCACCTACGAGGATGGTGTGCTCACGCGCGGCGTCACCCGAGGCGACGGACGTGTCGGTGAGGACGTCACCAACAACGTCCGCACCGTCAAGGTCATCCCCAACCGCCTCAAGGCCTCGAAGAAGTACCCGGTCCCGGCCTACGTCGAGATCCGCGGCGAGGTGTTCTTCCCCACCGAGGCGTTTGAGGAGTTCAACACCGCGTGGGCCGAGTCGGGCAAGACCCCGTTCTCCAACCCGCGCAACGCCGCAGCCGGGTCGTTGCGCATGAAGGATGCATCCGTCACCGCGGGGCGGCCGCTCTCGATGGTCTGTCATGGCATCGGCTACCGCGAGGGATTCACCCCGAAGCGCCAGTCCGAGGCGTACCACGCGCTCAAGGCCTGGGGGCTGCCCACCAGCGACCGCGCCAAGGTCCTGCCCGACCTCGCCGCCGTGCAGGAGTTCATCGAGTTCTACGGCGAGCACCGGCACGACGTCATCCACGAGATCGACGGGGTGGTCCTCAAGGTCGACGAGGTAGATCTCCAGAACCGGCTCGGCTCAACCTCACGGGCTCCCCGGTGGGCGATCGCCTGGAAGTACCCGCCCGAGGAGGTCAACACGCGGCTGCTCGACATCCGCGTCAACGTCGGCCGCACCGGCCGGGTTACCCCGTTCGGCGTCATGGAGCCGATCCGCGTCTCCGGGTCGACGGTCGAGATGGCGACGCTGCACAACCAGCACGAGGTCAAGCGCAAGGGCGTCCTCATCGGCGACATGGTGGTGCTGCGCAAGGCCGGCGACGTCATCCCCGAGATCGTCGGCCCGGTCGTCGCACTGCGCGACGGCAGCGAGCGCGAGTTCGTCATGCCCACCGAGTGCCCGGCGTGCGGCACCAAGCTCGCGCCCACGCGTGAGGGCGACGCCGACATCCGCTGCCCGAACACGCGCGCCTGCCCCTCGCAGCTGCGTGAGCGTCTGACGCACGTCGGCGGTCGGGGCGCGTTCGACATCGAGGTGTTCGGCTGGGAGGGTGCCGTCGCCCTGCTCGACGCCGGGGTGGTCGTCGACGAGGGCGGTTTGTTCGCGCTCACCGAGGCCGACCTGCTCACCGTCCCGCTCTACACTCGCGCCGCCAAGAAGGCCGAGAAGGAGGCGGGCGCGGGTGATCGAGTGCTCAGCGCCAACGGCGTGGCACTGCTCGAGAATCTCGAGAAGGCGAAGGGCCAACCGTTGTGGCGAGTGCTGGTCGCGCTCAGCATCCGGCACGTCGGCCCCACTGCGGCGCGTGCCCTCGCCGAGCACTTCGCGTCGTTGCCGGCCATCGCCGAAGCGTCCGTCGACGACCTGGTCGAGGCCGACGGCGTCGGCCCCACGCTGGCCGAGGCCATCGTCGAGTGGTTTGGAGTCGACTGGCACCGCGGCATCGTCGACGCGTGGGCTGAGGCCGGCGTGCGCATGGAGGACGAGCGCGACGAGTCGGTGCCCCGCACTCTGGAGGGACTCACCGTGGTCGTCACCGGATCGCTGCAGAACTTCACCCGCGACTCGGTCAAGGAGGCGATCATCGCCCGCGGCGGCAAGGCCTCCGGCTCGGTGTCCAAGAAGACCGGCTACGTCGTCGTCGGCGACTCACCGGGCACCAAGGCGGCGAAGGCCGAACAGCTCGGCGTCCCGATCCTGGACGAAGCGGGCTTCGAGAAGCTTCTCGAGAACGGACCCTAGCGCGCGTGGCGCTCGGTTCGTGAGAACGCGAACGCCACGAGCGAGGTGACCGTGAACACCACGCCCCACAACAGCAATCCGGAGACGCCCGCGAGCACGCCGACGGAGCCGAAGAGCAACGCCTGGGCGACGTACCGCCTCGGATCGGTGAGCCGGTGCGACGAGGTCGGGGCCATCCACCGGGCCCAGATCAGGGCGACCACCAGGGCCGCACCGATGCCGATCAGCCAGCTCCGCCAACCATCGACGAGGTAGTTCACCGACGCGATGACGAGAACGAACATCGCCAGCTCGCACCCGAACGCCACCATGTCGGCGAAGCCGACCCGCGGCTCGTCGTTCCTCCTGCTCACGTCGCGTCCAACCCTGCGCGGCGGGCGATGATCTCGGCGAGCTCGGCCGGACGCTCGTCCGGAATCCAGTGGCTCACGCCCCCCATCACCTCGAACGTGTAGTCGGCGGTCACGAAGGGCGCCGTGAGCTCCGCCGACTTTCGGGTTATCGCGACGTCACCGTCGCTCCAGACCAGGGTGGTCGGCCTCGCGACCCTGCCCGGAAAGATCTGCCGGCTCGTGAGCGGCATGGACCGGTAGTAGCCCAGGGCGCCCCGCAGTGCTCCGGACTCCACGATCTCGCGGTGATACGTCTCGACCATCTCGCCGGTCATGCCGCTGCCGCGCAACAGCCTGTCAGTGATTCCGCCCCGGCGGCTCAGCAGCCACTCGGGGAGGAACGGCAGCTGGAACAGCGCGATGTAGTACGACTTCAGGGCCTGGGTGCTGCGGACGTACGAGCGGACATAGGCGCCCGGGTGCGGCACCGAGACGGCGGTCAGCGTCTTGATCGAGCCTCCGTGGCGGGAGGCGACTCCCCAAGCGCCTGCCGCGCCCCAGTCGTGGCCGACGAGGTGGACGGGCTCGCCGATGGCCTCGATGAGGGCGTGGACGTCAGCCACCAGTGCCGAGGCCCGATAGCCGAACCGGCTGTGTGGCCGCCCGCGCGGTGAGTAGCCACGCTGGTCGAGCGCGTACGTCCGCGCGCCGCGTTTGTGCAAGTGCGGCGTGACGCCGTTCCACGACGACGCACGCTGCGGGAAGCCGTGCAGGAGGACGACCGGCGTTCCGTCGAGTGGCCCGTCGTCGATGACGTCGAGGACGAGGTCGTCGCGGCGAAGCTCGGTCAAGCGCTCAGCTGTTCTCACTCGGACACTCTTGCAGGTCAGTTGAACACCGGTCACTAGGATGAGTCGGCACCCGCCGTCTTTGAAGGAATCTGCATGTCTGACCCCGTCTCGGGTATCTCGCGCGCGGACGTCGCCCACCTGGCCGAGCTCGCGCGCATCTCGCTCCGCGACGAGGAGCTCGACCACCTCGCGGCGGAGCTTCCGGCGATCCTCGAGCACGTCCGGGTCGTCCAGGACGCGGCCGGCGACGACGTCGCACCCATGAGCCACCCGCTGCCGATCAGCAACGTGTTCCGACCTGACGAGGTGCGCGAGAGCCTCGCCGCTGACGAGGCGCTGGCGGGTGCGCCGGAGAGCGAGCAGCAGCGCTTCCTCGTGCCGAAGATCCTGGGGGACGAGCAGTGAGCGACCTCATCCACCTCACCGCCGCCGAGCTCGCCCAGAAGCTCGCGACCGACGAGATCACGTCCGTCGAGGTCACCGAGGCGCACTTGGCCCGCATCGCCGACGTCGACGGCGAGATCCACGCCTTCCTGCACGTCGACGCCGACGGCGCGCTCGCGACGGCACGAGACATCGACGCACGCCACGCAGCCGGCGAGGACCTGCCGGCGCTGGCCGGTGTGCCCATCGCGGTCAAGGACGTCATCACCACCCGGGGAGTTCCCACCACGGCCGGCTCGCGCATTCTCGAGGGCTGGATCCCGCCCTACGACGCCACCGTCACGCGACGCCTCAAGGCCGCCGGACTACCCATTCTCGGCAAGACCAACATGGACGAGTTCGCGATGGGCTCGTCCACGGAGCACTCCGGATTCGGCCCCACTCACAACCCGTGGGACACCGGCCGCATCCCTGGCGGGTCTGGCGGCGGATCGGCAGCAGCGGTCGCCGCGTTCGAGGCGCCGATCGCTGTCGGTACCGACACCGGAGGCTCCATCCGTCAACCCGGCGCCCTGACCGGCACCGTCGGCGTCAAGCCGACCTATGGTGGCGTCTCCCGCTACGGCCTCATCGCCCTCGCCAGCAGCCTCGACCAGGCCGGGCCGGTCACGCGTTCGGTGCTCGACGCCGCCCTGCTGCACGAGGTCATCGCCGGCCATGACCCCTGTGACTCCACCAGCATCGACGGGCCGGTGCCCCCGGTCGTCGAGGCTGCGCGTCGTGCGGACGTCGACGGCCTCAAGATCGGCGTCGTGCGCGAGCTCGGCGGCAGTGCTGAATCTTCTGGGGGCTTTCAGCCCGACGTCGTCGCCCGGTTCGAGGAGTCGCTGCGGCTTCTCGAGGGCGCCGGGGCCGAGGTCGTCGAGGTCTCGTGCCCGAGCTTCGTCCACGCGCTCGCCGCGTACTACCTGATCCTGCCGAGCGAGGCGAGCAGCAACCTGGCCAAGTTCGACGCGATGCGTTACGGCCTTCGGGTGCTGCCCGACCGCGTCAGCGACCCGACCGCGGAGCAGGTGATGGCCGCGACCCGGGAGGCGGGCTTCGGCTCCGAGGTCAAGCGCCGGATCATCCTCGGCACCTACGCCTTGTCGAGTGGCTACTGGGACGCCTACTACGGCTCGGCCCAGAAGGTACGCACGCTGATCCGTCGCGACTTCGACGCCGCGTACGAGAAAGTCGACGTGCTCGTGTCGCCGACCGCGCCGACCACGGCGTTCCCGATCGGGGCGAAGGTCGACGACCCGCTCGCGATGTACCTCAACGACATCGCCACGATCCCGGCCAGCCTCGCCGGCATGCCCGGGCTGTCGCTACCCAGCGGCCTGGCCGACGAGGACGGGCTGCCGGCCGGCATCCAGGTGCTGGCGCCCGCAATGGCCGACGACCGGCTCTACCGGGTCGCGGCTGCACTCGAGTCGATGCTCGTGGAGCAGTGGGGCGGCCCGTTGCTCGCGCAGGCTCCCGAGTTGGAGGTGACCCGATGACGGTCACGACACTGGTGTCCTACGACGACGCCGTCGCGCAGTTCGACCCGGTGCTCGGTCTCGAGGTGCATGTCGAGCTCAACACGACGTCGAAGATGTTCTGCGGCTGCTCGACGGAGTTCGGCGCCGAGCCCAACACGCAGGTGTGTCCGGTCTGCCTCGGCCTGCCGGGTGCGTTGCCGGTCGCCAACGAGCGCGCCGTGGAGGCCGCGATCCGGATCGGGTTGGCGCTGAAC
>NZ_JBOHDT010000026.1:0-3503 GCF_050700635.1 Aeromicrobium sp. | reverse complement strand
AACAACTCCGTGCGGGGTGTCTACGGGGAGACCCAGCTCAAGTCCCTCGTCGAGTCGGCCGGGCTCCTGCGCCAGGTCGACTTCACGATGCAGGAGACGATCGAGGCCGAGTCGGGTGCGCGCCGTCCCGACATGGTGGTCAACCTGCCGGGCGGCAAGCAGATGGCGGTCGACGCGAAGGTCCCGTACGCCGCGTACATCGAGTCCAACCGCCCCGACCTCGCCGACGAGCAGCGCGCCCAGCACCTCGCGCAGCACGCCAAGCAGGTCAAGCACCACGTCGACGCCCTCGCCGGCAAGACCTACTGGACCGGCCTGGCCGCCAGCCCCGAGTTCACGGTGGCGTTCATCCCCAACGAGTCGATCCTGAACTCGGCCCTGGACGCCGATCCGGGGCTCATGGAGCACGCGTTCGCCAAGGGCGTGCTGCTGGCGACGCCGGTCAACCTGTGGGCGATCCTGAAGACGGTGGCGTTCACCTGGCAGCAGGACGTCCTCACACAAGACGCCAAGCACCTGTTCGACCTCGGCAAGGAGCTCTACTCACGCCTGGCCAAACTGGCCGAGCACTCGGAGAAGCTGCGGAGGTCGATCGAGTCCACCGTGGCCAACTACAACAACTTCGCCGCCTCCCTGGAGCAGCGCGTCCTGGTCACCGCACGCAAGCTCGACCAGGTGGACGAGTCCAAGCTCATCGCCGCGCCGCATCCGATCGAGTCCCAGACCAAGCGGCTCACCCAGGAGGAGTTCGTCGCGTTCGACGACCTCGAGCGTCCCGAGCTCGACTTCACCATCGACGCCGAGATCGTCGACGACGAGGAAACCGCCTAGCTCAACGCCTGTTCGAGATCGCCCACGAGGTCAGACACGTCCTCGATGCCGACGCTGAGACGCACCAGGTCGTCCGGCACCTCGAGCTCCGACCCGGCAGTGGACGCATGGGTCATCGCCCCAGGATGCTCGATCAGCGACTCGATGCCACCCAGGCTCTCGGCGAGGATGAACACCTCGGTCCGCGCGCACAGGTCGAGCGCTGCCTGACGTCCGCCGGCGAGGCGGATAGACACCATGCCGCCGAAGCGACGCATCTGACGTGCGGCGACGTCGTGGCCCGGATGCTCGGGAAGTCCCGGATAGATCACCTGCGCCACCGCCTCGTGCCCCTGCAGGAACTCCACGACGGCCTCGGCATTGGTGCAGTGCTGCTCCATGCGCACGGCGAGCGTCTTGACGCCGCGCAGCGTCAGGAAGGCGTCGAACGGGCCCGGCACGCCGCCGGCGCCGTTCTGCAGGAATCCGAACGCCTCGTGCAGCGCCTCGTCGTCGGTGACGAGGGCACCACCCACGACGTCGGAGTGTCCACCGAGGTATTTCGTCGTCGAGTGCAGGACGACATCGGCTCCGAGCGCGATCGGCTGCTGCAAGTAGGGCGACGCAAACGTGTTGTCGACGACGAGCTTCAGTCCGGCGTCGTGGGTGACACCGGCGATCGCCTCGATGTCGGCGATGTTCAGAAGCGGGTTGGTGGGGGTCTCGATCCAGACGACCTTCGTCTCCGGCGTGATGGCGGCTCGGATGGCGTCGACGTCGTTGACGGCGACCGTCGTGTAGGTGACCCCCCAGTGGGTGAACACCTTGTCGATCAGCCGGAACGTGCCGCCGTAGGCGTCGTCGGGGATGACGAGGTGGTCGCTGGGACGCAGCATCGACCGCAGGGCCGTGTCGGTCGCGGCCATGCCCGAGCTGAACGCGCGGCCGAAGGCGCCGCCCTCGAGCGCGGCCAGGTTGGCCTCGAGCGCGGTGCGGGTCGGGTTGCCGGTGCGGGCGTACTCGTAGCCGCCGCGCATGCCGCCCACGCCGTCCTGGGCGAACGTCGACGTCGCATAGATCGGCACGTTGACGGCGCCGGTCTGCGGGTCGGGGTCGAAGCCGGCGTGGATCGCGCGGGTGGCGAAGCCCTGCCACGCATCCTTGTCGTGGGCGCTGCGCTTCTCGCTCATCCGGGGTCCCCGCGAAAGTGCGACCGAAGCTGGCTGTAGCCCGCATGTGTGACGCGAGATTGGGAGCAGTTTCGTGGGGTGGTCATATGTGAACGCCGAGGAGGTCGTGGCGGGTGAGGACTCCGAGCGGCTTGCCGTCCTCGATGACCATCACGGCGTCGCTCTCGCTGAGCGCCTTGAGGCAGGTCTCGAAGTCCTCCATGGAGCCGATCAATGGCAACGGCGGTTCCATGTGCTTCTCGACCGGATCGGTGAGCGCGGCGCGTCCCTCGAACACGGCGCTGAGCAGCTCGCGCTCACTGACGCTGCCGGCGACCTCGCCGATGACGACCGGCGGCTCGGGCCCGACGACGGGCATCTGCGACACGCCATACTCGTGCAGAATGCTGATCGCGTCGCGAATCGTCTCGATCGGGTGGGTGTGCACGAGGGCCGGCATGTCGCCGGACTTCTGGCGGAGCAGGTCGCCGACTGTGGGTCGATCGGTGTGGCCGTCGAGCGGGACTCGCAGGAAGCCGTACGACGACATCCAGTCATCGTTGAACACCTTGGAGAGGTAGCCGCGGCCGCCGTCGGGCAGCAGGACGACCACCAGGGCGTCGGGTCCTTCGCGCTCGGCCACCTCGAGGGCGGCGACCACGGCCATGCCGCAAGAGCCACCGACGAGCAGCCCTTCTTCACGGGCAAGCCGGCGGGTCATGTCGAAGGAGTCGGCGTCGCTGACGGCGATGATCTCGTCCGGGACCTCGGGGTCGTAGGCGCTGGGCCAGAAGTCCTCGCCGACGCCTTCGACGAGGTATGGGCGACCGGCACCCCCGGAGTACACGGAGCCTTCCGGATCGGCGCCGACGACCTTGACGCGTCCCTCGGAGACTTCCTTGAGATACCGGCCGGCGCCGGTGATGGTGCCGCCGGTACCGACACCGGCAACGAAGTGTGTGACCTGTCCGTCGGTGTCCGCCCAGATCTCGGGGCCGGTGGTCTCGTAGTGGCTCTGCGGGCCGGCCGGGTTGGAGTACTGGTCGGGCTTCCAGCCGCCGTCGGTATCACGGACAAGGCGGTCGGAGACGCTGTAGTAGCTGTCGGGATGGTCCGGCGGAACGGCCGTCGGGCACACCACGACCTCGGCGCCGTACGCGCGCATGGTGTTCTGCTTGTCCAGGCTGACCTTGTCGGGGCACACGAAGACGCAGTGGTAGCCACGCTGCTGGGCCACGAGGGCAAGTCCGACTCCGGTGTTGCCGGACGTCGGTTCGATGATGGTTCCCCCGGGTTTCAGCTCGCCCGATCGCTCGGCTGCGTCGATCATCTTGACGGCGATGCGATCTTTGACGCTTCCGCCCGGGTTCATGTACTCGATCTTGGCCGCCACGGTCGCGGATTCCGCGGGGACGACGTTGTTCAGCTTCACGAGCGGGGTGTTGCCCATGAGGTCGACGATGTGATTGGCGATGCGCATGCGGCCATTCTTGCACCGGCTCGTTGCAGCTCCCGACCGGTCGG
>NZ_JBOHDT010000025.1:0-4291 GCF_050700635.1 Aeromicrobium sp. | reverse complement strand
GGTAACCGGCCGATCGCAACATCGCCGTGAGCGACGACGTGTCCTCCACCAGGGGCTCGAGCTCGCTCTTGAGCTGCTCGTACCACGGCGGCGAGACGAAGCCGAATCGCGTCATGACCGCGTCGATGGCAACCTTCGTCGGGTGCGACGGACCCGGCGCAAACGTGGCGATGAGAGCGGCCGGCGCCACCCGGCGCCACTCGGCGAGGGCCGCGGCCGGGTCGGCCAGGTGGGTCAGGCTGAAGGCGGAGAGCAGGAGGTCGAAGCTCCCGTCGGCGAACGGGAGTCTCCCGGCGTCGGCCACCACCGCCGGGATCACCGGCGCGCGATGTTGCAACATCGCCATTGAGATGTCGCTGGCGACGGCCCGCCGTGCACCGCGGGCAAGAGCGGCGTCGCAGGCGACGGCGGTGCCCGCCCCGACGTCGAGGACGTCGGCGCCGGAGACGGTGACGGGGGAGTGCTCCAGCATCGCCGTGGCGAACCGTGCGTAGACGAGCGCAGGCGCAGATGCCCATGCCTCGGCCCCGGCGTCGTACTCTGCACCGAGCTCGGGGCCGCTCACAGCAGCTCCGCGGCCTCGACCGCGTGGCGTTCCCACCAGGCGAGCTCGTCGTCGTAGCCGGCGAACGCCTTCTCCCAGCCGAACTGGACGAGCGCACCGAGCAGGCAGAGCCGCAGCTGCCGTGACCACCACGGCTCGGTGCCGATCCCATGCCGCTCCAGAGCCTCGCGGTAAGCGTCGATCGCGTCCTCCTTCGACTGTGGAAGGCGTCGGCAGTTGATGGAGAGGTACCACGCGAGGTCGCTCAGCGCGGGGCCCCGGCCGGGCAGCTCCCAGTCCAGAAGGATGGTGTTGAGGTCGGGGTCGGAGCCCAGGTTGTCGAGCTTCCAGTTGCCGTGCACCAGCGTCTCCGGGGTGCCGGACAGGGCGTCGACGAGTGGCGTGGGGTCGATCGCCAGCGGGGAGACGATGGCCGCCGCCGTCGGCGCCACCTCGGCGAGCAGGGGCCAGCCCTGTCCGATCAGTGGTGGGACGTGGTGCGTGGATCCGAGGGCCGCCTCCCGCTCGGCCGTGTGCGGTGACAGCTCGAGGTAACGTGTCCGGTTCGACACCACGTCGATGTCGTCGGATGTCTGCCAGAACGTTGCGTGCATGTCTGCCATGTGATCGAGGAAGCGCAGGTGCTGGTCGAGCGGGACCACGTCGCCTGCGACGGGCACGAGCCAGTCGCCGACGTCGCGCATGAGGAGCGCGGTCACTCCGTCCTCGTGGGCGATCCCGACGATCGGCTGGTTGATGCTCGCCGGCAACCGGGCCAGGATGCCACGGCGCCAGAGCTCCAGAGTGGCGCTGCCGTCGACGCCGGCGGCGCGCATCGTCCAGTCTGTGCTCGGGTCGAGGTACTTCACGACGTGCGGCTCGCCGCCGATGCTCACCCGCTCGAGCCGCGCCCCGGACTTGCCCGCGCTGTCGATCGTGGTGACGTCCGTCGCGCTCGCAAGCAGCTCGGCGATGGAGCCTGCCTCGACCATCTGACGAGCATAGAACCGGACCTGAGCGTCGAGTGGCGCAAACCCAACTGCGAGTGGCGCAGCATGGCGCGACACGCCGTCTCAGAACAGCCGGATTGCGCCACTCGCGGAGGTGTGGCCGGGGATGGACTGGTTCAGTCCACGAACTCGTCGGGATCGTTGCGGAACTTCGCCGGGGTGGCGAGTAGGCCGTCGAGCTTGGCGAGCGACTGGTTCCAGCCGATCTCGGACATCTCGCGCAGCTCCTCGCCGAAGGGGCCCTGGCGCAGCTCGAGGCGGGTGCCGTCTCCCTCGGGGACGAACTCGATCGAGAGCGTGAACTTGGTGCCGTCCTCGACGCCGGGGATGTTCTCGGCGATCTCGTAGCCGACGAGCAGCCGGTTCTCGACGACCTCGCTGAAGGTGGCGTTCACGGGCGCTTCCATCGCGGGTCCCACGTGGCTGACCATCGTCATCCTCCAGTGCCCGCCGTCGCGGATGTCGACGTCGATGGAGTCGAGCGGCACGTGGAAGGCGAGCGGGCCGAACCACTGGGCGAGCTGCTCGGGGTCGGTGAAGGCGCGGTACACGATCTCGGGTGCGGCGTCGAAGTAACGTGAGATCTCGACCTCGTACGTGGTGTCAGTCATCGTCCTGGTCCTTGTCCTTGTCGGTGGGCTGGTCTGGCTTCGGCTGGTCCTGCATGCGCTTCATGACCTCGAGATGGGCGTCGAGGCGGTCGAACCGGGCGTCCCACAGCTGGGTGAGGTGCTCCATCCACGTGGTCGCCTCCTTCAGTGGCGCGGCGTGAAGGCTGTTGGACCTCCACTGTGCCCGTCGGTCACGGGTGATCAAGCCGGCGTTCTCGAGCACCTTGAGGTGACGGGAGATGGCCGGGAGGCTGATCGGGAAGGGTTCGGCCAGCTCGCTGACCGTCGCGTCGCCGGCGCCGAGCCGGGTCAGGATCTCGCGCCGGGTCGGGTCGGACAGGGCCGCGAAGACCCGGTCGAGCTCTGCGGTGGCGAGCTGTGTCGTTGCCATGTACTTAACATAGATGTTAATTAACTACCTTGTCAAGTACGGTGTGACCTCACATCAGACGAAGCTCGGGGTTGTGCGGACCCTTCGGCTCGGCCCAGAAGTCGAGCGCGAGATCCTCCTCGCGTCCGCCGTTGAGGTAGACGGAGAAGTCCGTGACACCGGCGGCCTCGAGCACGTCGTCGTCGATGAAGAACTGGCCGGTCACCTCGCGCGACGGCTTGGTGAGGATCCCGTAGGCGGCGTCCGCCATGATCGACGGCTTGCGGGAGTGGGTCTCCAGGCCGGCGCCCACGACGTTGCGCACCGCAGCGGTGTCGATGGCGGTGCGAGGCCACAGGGAGTTGGCCGCGATGCCGTCCTCGCGCAGCTCCTCGCTCAGCCCGAGCGTCACCAGGCTCATCCCGAACTTGGCGATCGTGTAGCCGGTGGCTCGACCGGCCCACTTCGGGTCGGTCGAGATGGGTGGCGACAACGTGAGGATGTGTGGGTTGTTCGTCGACTTGCGCAGCCACGGGATCGACAGCTTCGACAGCAGGAAGGCGCCGCGGCAGTTGATGTCGTTCATGAGGTCGTACGCCTTCATCGACAGGTCCTCGGTGCGTGACAGGTTGATGGCGCTGGCGTTGTTGACCACGATGTCGATGCCGCCGAACTGTGCGGCGGTCTGCTCGACGGCGCTCGCGACGAACTCGTCGTCGCGGACGTCGCCGACGAGGGGGAGGGCGTGACCTCCGGCCTCCTCGATGGCCGCCGCCGCAGTGTGGATGGTGCCTGGCAGCTTGGGATGCGGCTCGGACGTCTTGGCGAGCAGGGCGATGTTGGCGCCGTCGCGGGCCGCACGCACGGCGATGGCCTCGCCGATGCCGCGGCTGCCGCCGGACATGATCATGGTGGTTCCGGACAGACCCATGAGTTCTCCTCGCGACCGGACGGCGGTATCGTGCTGCCGTTGACAGAAACAGTCAAGCGTGACTGTAACTGAGGAAGGCCCGCATGAGTACCCCCACCTGGTTCACCGGCGCGATCGCCGAGCCGTTCGACACGGACGAGGTCGACGCGGCCGGAGCCCGCATCAGCTATCGGGCCTGGGGCAAGCCCGGTCAGCCCGGTGTCGTCCTGGTCCACGGCGGAGCAGCGCACGCCGGCTGGTGGGACCACATCGCCCCTTTCCTTGCCGCCGATCACCGCGTGATGGCGATCGACCTCAGCGGTCACGGGTCCAGCGAGCATCGGGAGTCGTACTCCCTCTCGACATGGGCCGACGAGGTCATGACCGTCGCGGCCCGGGAGTCGGACACGCCGCCGGTGATCATCGGGCACAGCATGGGTGGATTCGTGGCGTTCACCGCTGCCGTCGAGCATGGCCCGGACGTCCGCGGCGTCGCCGCGATCGACTCCCCGGTGCGCGAGATGTCACCGGAGGCGCGGGCGTGGTTGCAGAGGAACTCCACCTTGCCCCCGCAGAAGGTGCGCCCAGACCGGGAGACGATCGTCACCCGGTTCCGCACGCTGCCCGAGGACGTCGCCGGCCTCGAGTACGTCCGGAAGCACATCGCCGAGCAGTCGGTGCGCAAGGTCGACGGCGGGTGGACGTGGTCGTTCGACCCGTCGATCTTCCTCAGCTCGCAGATGGAGCCCGAGGACCTCGCGTCGGCAGCGTGTGAGGTCGCCCTGGTGCGAGGCGAACGCGGCATGGCCACCACCGACATCACGTCGAGCGTCGCCGAGATCCTGG
>NZ_JBOHDT010000024.1:0-20439 GCF_050700635.1 Aeromicrobium sp. | reverse complement strand
AGGCGGGCGCGGCACCCTGCTCATGCAGGCGCTCGCCGCGGCCGGCGCCCTCCCCCGCTGAACCATGGCTCCCGCCGGCGACGCGCCGAGCCGGTGGACGATGCTGGCGGTCGGGATGCTGGCGCAGGTCGCGGGCACGTTGCTGGCCAACGCGCCGGTCTTCCTCATCCCGTTTCTGACGCTCGAACGCGGACTCACGCTCGTGCAGGCCGGGCTCCTCGCCTCTACGTCGCTCGTCGGGACGATGCTCACGCTGGTCGTGTGGGGCGCCGTCGTCGACCGGATCGGTGAACGGCTCTCCCTGACGATCGGTCTGACGATCGTCACAGTGGGGGGCTTCGGCGCTGCGCTGGGCTCATCGAGCTCGGGCACGTCGTACGTGGTCATCGGGGCCTTCCTGCTGCTCGTCGGGGTCGGTGCGGCAAGCACGAACTCGGCGAGCGGACGGCTCGTCGTCGGCTGGTTTCCGCCGGAGCGACGCGGGTTCACCATGGGGATCCGGCAGACGGCACTGCCGTTCGGCATCAGTCTGGCGGCCTTCATCGTCCCGGTCACGGCAGAGGCGGGCGGGTTGCGGGCCGCCTTGCTGGTCCCGACGGTGGTCAGTGCAGTGGCTACGGTCGCGGTCGCCCTCCTCGTCGTCGATCCGACGCGCCCGAGCCGCGAGGAAGCGGCCGGGCGCGGCCAGCTCGCCAACCCGTACCGCGGCAGCTCCCGGCTGGCCCGCATCCACGTCGCGTCGATGCTGCTCGTCGTCCCGCAGCTCACGATATGGACGTTCATGCTGGTCTGGCTCATCGACGCCCGCGGCTGGTCCACGACGGCCGCGGGCGCGCTCGTAGGCTCGACCCAGCTCCTCGGCGCAGGCGCGCGCATCGCGGCCGGTTGGTGGTCGGACCGGGTCGGCAGCCGCCTTCGCCCGATGCGCCTCGTCGCGGTCGCCACGGTCGTCACAATGACGGCGCTCGGGCTCGTGGAGGCCACCCTGCTCGCCGTTGCGATCATCATCGTGGCCGCGGCCGTCACGGTGGCCAGCAACGGGCTGGCGTTCACTGCTGTCGCCGAGCTCGGCGGTCCCTTCTGGTCGGGCCGGGCGATGGGCGTGCACAACACCGGTCAGTACGTCGCCGCCGCACTCGTCCCTCCGTTCGTGGGGGCGCTCGTGACCGACGCCGGTTACGCGATTGCATTCGCGTCCGTGGCGCTGTTCGCGCTGCTGGCCGTGCCGATCGTGCCCGTGAAGGGCGAGCATGGCGCGCGGCAAGAAAGATCACCGATATCGTCATGTTGAGGCCGCTGTGGTGCCATTCTGTCCCTGAGGGAAACTAGGGAGGAACCCGTATGCGTCAGACCTACCGCATCCTGGCCGGCACCATCGCCGTTCTCGTCGTCGTCCAGGCGGCGATGATCGCCTACGCGATCGGCGGCGTGTTCACCTGGATCGACGCCGGGAACACGCTCGACAAGTCCGTCATCGAGGGCTGGGACGAGAACCCGCCGACGTTCGAGGGATCCCTCGGCAGCTTCCTGCACTTCTTCATCATCGGCACGGTCGTCATCCCCTTGACCGGGCTGATCCTGCTGATCATCTCGTTCTTCGCCAAGGTGCCGCGCGGGCCGATGCTGGCGGGCATCGTCTTCATCGCGATCGTGGTCCAGTATCTCCTGGGCACCTTCGCGGCGGCCACGGGGACGCCGCTGCTGTCGCTGCTGCACGGCCTGAACGCCTTCATCATCTTCAGTGCGGCCGTGATGGCGTCCAGGGCGGCGAAGTCCGTTACGGAATCACCACCGACACCGTCTGAACAGGCTGCGTGACGAAGGACCGGCGACGTCTGCTGATCGGGGTGGCGGCCACGGCCGCCATCCTGCTACCGCTCGGCTGGTTCTGGCAGCAGAGCCTCATGCCGCCTGCGTACTCCGTGATGGACATGGGCTACCCCGACTACGGCGGCGGTCCCAAGGGATCAGGGCACGGGTCTCACGGCGCGGGCGCGACCAGCGTCGACGATCTGCGGATCGACCCGGAGAGGCGTGCGGACGTCACGGTCGACCTGGTCGCACGCGAAGGCACGATCAAGCTCGCGTCCGGGCAGGAGATCGACGGCTTCACCCTCAACGACCGCACCCCCGGGCCGAAGATCAGCGCGAACGAAGGTGACCTCGTCGAGGTGACACTGCGCAACGCCTCGGTCGAGGAGGGCGCCACGATCCACTGGCACGGCATCGACGTGCCCAACGCCGAGGACGGCGTCGCGGGCGTGACGCAGGACGCGGTCGAGGTCGGAGGGCAGCACACGTACCGTTTCGTCGCCGAGCAGGTCGGCACGTACTGGTACCACTCCCACCAGGTCTCGCACGAGCAGGTGATCGGCGGGCTGTTCGGCTCTTTGGTCGTGCAGCCGAAGGACGGGATCGAGCAGGACAAGGACCTCCTCGGCGTGGCCCACACCTACCACGGAAACCGCACCCTCAACGGCAAGCCAGGCACCACAACCGTGCCGGCCCCGGCCGGCGAACGCGTGCGGATCCGGGTCGTCAACACCGACAACGCCACGATGCCGGTGTGGGCCTCGGTGCCCTACCGCGTCGTGGCCCTCGACGGCAGTGACATCAACGAGCCGACGCCCGTGACGAACCGGTTCCTGAAGCTGCCGGGCGGCGGGAGGGCCGACCTCGAGGTCACCGTGCCCACCACGGGAGGCGCACGCGTGCAGCTGAGCGGGGCGACGACGTTCGTCATCGGGCCGCGCGACCCGGCCCAGACCCCCAAGAAGCCGCCGCAGCCGAAACAGGAGCTCGACCTGCTCCCCTACGGCTCGCCGACCGAGCTCACCTTCGACGCCTACCAGCCCGACCGCACCTTCGACTACTCGATCGGCCGTCGACCCGGCTTCCTCGACGGCCGACCCGGCCTGTGGTGGACCATCAACGGCCACCTGTGGCCGGACGTGCCCATGTTCACGGTGCGCGAAGGCGACGTGGTGAAGTTCAGCATCGAGAACCACAGCGGCGAGGTGCACCCAATGCACCTGCACGGCCACCACGCCGTGGTCCTGAGCCGGGACGGGAAGCCCGCGCGCGGCAGCATGGCCGCGCTGGACTCCATCGACGTGGAGGACGGCGAGACGGTCGACCTCGTCTTCAAGGCCGACAACCCGGGCATCTGGATGGACCACTGCCACAACCTCCCGCACGCCGCGGAGGGGTTGGTGGCGCACCTGATGTACGAGGGCGTCAGTACTCCGTACAAGGTCGGCGGCGACGCCGACAACGAGCCGGAGTAGTCACGACCATCGGCGCAGCCGCAGGCTGTTGCTGACGACGAACACCGACGAGAACGCCATCGCCGCGCCGGCCAGCATCGGGTTGAGCAACCCGGTTGCGGCCAGCGGCAGGGCGGCCACGTTGTAGGCGAAGGCCCAGAACAGGTTGCCCTTGATGATGGTCAGGGTTCGCCGGGAGAGCCGGATCGCGTCCGCTGCAACCCTCAGGTCGCCTCTGACCAGGGTGAGGTCGCTGGCCTCGATCGCCACGTCGGTGCCGGTGCCCATGGCCAGGCCGAGGTCGGCCTGGGCGAGCGCGGCGGCGTCGTTGACACCGTCGCCGACCATGGCGACGACCTTGCCCTCGGACTGCAGACGCTTGACGGCGTCGACCTTGTCGGCAGGCAGCACGTCGGCGATGACCGCGTCAGCATCGATGCCGATCTCGGCGGCGACGGTGCGGGCAACGGCTGCGTTGTCACCGGTCAGGAGCACGGGAGCGAGGCCCAGCGACCGCAGCTGCGTGATCGCCTCGGCGGATGTGGGCTTGACGGCGTCGGCGACCACGATGATGCCGCGTGCCCGTCCGTCCCAGCCGACCGCGACCGCGGTGCCGCCGGTCGCCTGGGCTTTCTCCAGGGAATCCACGAGCTCGGGGGGCAGGTGCTGCGACCAGTTCGCGAGCAGCTGCGGCCGGCCCACCAGCACGGCATGGCTGTCGCCACGGTCGACGACGATGCCCTGGACGCCGAGGCCCTCGAGGTTGGCGAAGTCGTCGACGGTGGGCAGGTCGCCGAGTCGCTCCCGCGCGCCGACGGTGATGGCCTGGGCGATCGGGTGCTCGGACGCGTCTTCGAGCGCGCCGGCGAAGCGGAGCACGTCGTCGGCGTCCTCGCCGTCGGCTGCGATGACGTCGGTGAGGGTCATCTGTCCGCTGGTCACGGTGCCGGTCTTGTCGAGCACGATGGTGTCGACGGTGCGGGTGGACTCCAGCACCTCCGGCCCCTTGATCAGGATGCCGAGCTGGGCGCCCCGCCCGGTGCCGACCATCAGCGCGGTCGGTGTGGCCAGGCCGAGGGCGCAGGGGCAGGCGATGATCAGCACCGCGACCGCGGCGGTGAACGCGGCCGGCAGCCCGCCACCGGCGCCCACCCAGAACCCGAGGGTCGCCACCGCCAGGGCGATCACGATCGGCACGAAGATTCCCGAGATCCGGTCGGCCAGACGCTGGACCTGCGCCTTGCCGTTCTGGGCGTCCTCGACGAGGCGGGCCATCTGGGCGAGCTGGGTGTCGGCCCCGACGCGGGTGGCTCGGACCACGAGGCGTCCGCCGACGTTGACGGTTGCGCCCGCGACGGTGTCGCCCGGTCCGACCTCGATCGGAACCGACTCGCCGGTGAGCATGGAGGCGTCGACCGCCGAGACCCCGTCCTCGACGGTGCCGTCGGTCGCGATCTTCTCGCCGGGACGCACCACGAAGCGGTCGTCGACGGCCAGCTGATCGGTCGGAATGCGTTGCTCGGCACCGTCGCGCAGGACCGCGACATCCTTGGCGCCGAGCTCCAGCAGCGCCCGGAGTGCCGCTCCGGCCCGCCGCTTGGACCGGACCTCGAAGTAGCGCCCGGCTAGGATGAACGTGGTGACGCCCGCGGCGGCCTCGAGGTAGATGTTCGCGGCACCGTCGGTGCGGGCCACAGTCAGCTCGAACGGGTGGGTCATGCCCGGCGTGCCGGCCGTGCCCCAGAACAGGGCGTAGACCGACCAGCCGAACGCGGCGAGCGTCCCCATCGAGATGAGTGTGTCCATCGTCGAGGTGCCGTGCCGCAGGTTGAGCCACGCGGCCCGGTGGAACGGCCATGCCCCCCACACGACGACCGGCGCCGCAAGGGTGAGGGACAACCACTGCCAGTACGTAAACTGCAGCGCCGGGACCATCGCCATGGCGACGACCGGCACGGTGAGCACGGCCGACACGAGTAGCCGCTCACGGAGACTGCGGGTCGGGTCGTCGATCAAGGCCTCGTCCTGCTCGTCGAGCGGGAGCGCAGCGTCGTACCCCGCCTGCCGCACGGTGCTCACGAGGTCGGCCGGCGACAACGCCTCGGGGAAGGTGACCTTCGCCTTCTCGGTCGCGTAGTTCACCGTGGCGCTGACGCCGTCGAGCTTGTTGAGCTTGCGCTCGATGCGGTTGGCACACGAGGCGCAGGTCATGCCAGTGATCGCCAGCTCGAGATCAGTGGTCGCCGTGGCCATCGGCCGACTCCTCGCTCTTCGCGGCATCCTCGGTCGCGGCGCCGCCGGTGGAGACGTTGAACGCGGCCGTCCGGACGACTCCGTCGTGCTTGAAGTCGAGGTACAGGCGGTACGTGCCGTCGCTCGGGACGGCGGCGTAGAAGACGACCTCGGGGCCCGGCTCGGTCATGCCATTGCCCGTCGTGCCGTCGGGATGGACGTGCAGGTAGGCGAGATCGCCTTCGCGGAGCGCCACCAGGTGGCCGAAGGCGCCGAGGTAGGGCTGCAGGTCCGTGACCGGCTTGCCGTCGCGCTCCACCGCGAGCCGCAGCTTGGCGTCGGCTCCGGGGGTGAGGTCTCCGTCGAGCGTCACCGTGTACCCGTCGATGCGAGCGGTGCGGGTCTCCTCCGAGGCCGCGGCCGCCTCGACGTCACCGGGGACGGTGAGATCGGTGCCCAGGGTCAGTGCCTCCGCTCCGGTGGCCTTGAAGTCGGCATACAGCCGCCACTGGCCCGGTGCCAGGTCGAGATCGACGTCCCAACGACCGTCCGCGCCGAGGCGAGGATGGACGTGTTGGAAACCCTCGAAGTCGCGGCGCACCGCGATCAGGTGGAGCCGCTTCTCGTGCTCCAGGTCGTACTCCGTGACCGGGCGGCCGTCCGGCCCGTCGATGGTGAAGGAGATCGGGACGTCTTGACCCGCCTTCGCCACCTTCTCGTCGAGTGAGAATGTGTAGCCGTTCTGCGAGACCATCAGCCCGCCTGGTAGGTCGGCGGCTTCGGACGCAGCCGCGTCACCCTCCCCCTGGTGCCCGGCGTCGTGCCCAGCTGGTTCGCCCAGCGGGCCCACCGCGGTCCCGATGCCGAGCGCGACGGCGAACACCGCAGCGAGCGCTGCGAC
Organism: Aeromicrobium sp.; assembly: GCF_050700635.1. Lineage (GTDB taxonomy): Bacteria > Actinomycetota > Actinomycetes > Propionibacteriales > Nocardioidaceae > Aeromicrobium. Next base: position 14,040 of record NZ_JBOHDT010000024.1, on the reverse strand, counting down.
GAATCCGGCGACCCTGATTGGCGTAGTCATACGAGCTGGTAGCCGGCCTCTTCGACCGCGGCCTTCACGTCGGCCTGGTCGACCGGCTGGTTGCTCGTGACCGTCAACGCACCGGTCTCGATGACGACGTCGACGTTCTCGACTCCGGCGATCTCGGTGACTTCCTCGCGGACCGAGGCGGCGCAGTGGCCGCAGTGCATGCCGGCGACGGTGTAGGTAGCGGTGTCACTCATTCTTGATTTTCCTCTCGTGTGGGGGTGGTCAGGATCGGACGAGGCGAGCGATGGCGTCGGAGGCTTCCTTGACCTTGATCTGCGCCTCGGGTCCGCCGGCGCGAGCGGCGTCGACCACGCAATGGGCCAGGTGCTCGTCGAGCAGGCCCAGCGCCACCGACTCCAGCGCCTTCGTCATCGCGGAGACCTGGGTCAGGATGTCGATGCAGTACTGCTCCTCCTCGACCATCCGCTGCAGGCCGCGGGCCTGCCCCTCGATGCGACGGAGCCGCTTGAGGTAGTCATCCTTCTGGTGGATGTAACCGTGGGGGTGTGGCGTCTCGTTCATGATTCCCACACTATACCCCCCTATGGTATGTTGCAAGACATGAGCTCAGCGAACCCGCAACTCAACAACATGGCAGCGAACGCCACCCTGCACTGCCTGACCGGCTGCGCGATCGGGGAGATCCTCGGCCTGATGATCGGCACCGCCGCCGGCCTCTCCACGGGCGTGACGATCGCCCTGGCGGTCGGACTGGCCTTTCTGTTCGGCTATGCGCTCTCGACCCTGCCGCTGCTCCAGGCCGGGCTGTCGTTCTTCGGGGCACTCAGCATCGTGTTCGCCGCCGACACCCTCTCCATCACGGTGATGGAGATCGTCGACAACCTGGTGATGGCGGTGATCCCCGGAGCGATGGACGCGGGTCTCGTCAATCCGATCTTCTGGCTCGGCATGATGATCGCCCTCACGGCTGCCTTCATCGCGGCCTTCCCGGTGAACCGCTACCTGCTCACCAAGGGCAAGGGCCACGCGCTCACCCACCGCTACATGCACGGAGACGGAGCACACTCATGAACACCAACACGCTCGCGGCCGGAGTCATCGGCTTCCTGCTCGGCGGCCTCACCGTCTCGATCGCGGCCGAGCTCGAGTACGACGACGCCAACCGGCCGAGTCACGGCTCCAGCAGCCAGCACAGCATCGTCAAAAGCTGAGCTGGCAAGGATTGCCTCAGCGCGTCGGCGCGGTCGATCACGGGTAGTCTCAGGGCGAACGTGACTGACTGTTTGGAGTAAGTAATGACGGTTGTGCTGGTCATCGGCATCCTGATGAACGCGATCGCCCTCCCGATCGCCGGGCGGCGAGTCCACTTTCTCTACCGCCTGATCACCAGCGGGCAGCCGGCCCCCGACCGCATCGAGAACGTCCGCGGCCGACTCGGCGAGGCGGTCAAGACCCAGCTCGTCGAGGTCTTCGGCCAGAAGAAGCTGCTCAAGTGGTCGGTGCCCGGAGCCGCGCACTTCTTCGTGTTCTGGGCGTTCCTGATCCTGGCCTCGGTGTACCTCGAGGCCTACGGCTCGCTGTTCCAGGAGGGCTTCGCCATCCCGATCATCGGCCACTGGGACCTGCTGGGCTTCCTCCAGGACTTCATCGCGGTCATGGCACTGTTCAGCCTCGCGACCTTCGCCGTCATCCGGTTCAAGAACTCGCCCGAGCGGCTCGGCCGGAAGTCGCGGTTCAAGGGCTCCCACCTGGGTGGCGCCTGGCTCGTGCTGTTCATGATCTTCAACGTCATCTGGACGATGATGCTGTTCCGCGGCGCGGGTGTGAACACCGGTCACTTCCCCTACGGCGACGGGGCGTTCGCCTCGCAGGCGGTCGGCAGGCTGCTCGAGCCGCTGGGTGAGGACACCAACGTCATGCTCGAGCACATCGGGCTGCTGCTCCACATCGGCGTCATGCTCGTCTTCCTGATCCAGGTGCTGAACTCCAAGCACCTGCACATATTCCTGGCGCCGGTCAACGTCCTGTTCGGGCGTCGCCCGGTCGCGCTCGGCGCGGTCAAGCCGATGATGGTGCGCGGCGAGCCCGTCACCATGGAGTCGATGGAGGAGCTCGAGGAGGAGGACTTCGAGAAGCTCGGCGTCGGCAAGATCGAGGACTTCAGCTGGAAGGGCATGCTCGACTTCGCCACCTGCACCGAGTGCGGCCGCTGCCAGGACCAGTGCCCGGCGTGGAACACCGAGAAGCCGCTCAGCCCCAAGCTGCTCGTCATGGGGTTGCGCGACCACGCGTTCGCCAAGGCGCCGTACCTGCTCGCCGACAGCGACGAGGAACGCGCCGGCCTGTCGGCATCGGTGCTTGCCGAGGCCGAGCGGCCCCTCGTCGGCGAGACCGAGGGCGACGCATGGCACCCAAGCGGCGGCGCGGTGATCGACCCCGACGTCCTCTGGTCGTGCGTCAACTGCGGAGCGTGCGTCGAGCAGTGCCCGGTCGACATCGAGCACGTCGACCACATCGATGACATGCGGCGCTACCAGGTGATGGTGGAGTCGAACTTCCCGTCCGAGCTCAACAACATCTTCAAGGGCCTCGAGCGCAAGGGGAACCCGTGGGGCATGGACCCCAAGGGCCGCATGGACTGGGCCAAGGGCCTCGACTTCGAGGTCAAGCAGGTGGGCGTCGACGTCGAGAGCCTCGACGAGGTCGAGTACCTGTTCTGGGTCGGCTGCGCCGGCGCGTTCGAGGACCGGGCCAAGAAGACCACCCAGGCCGTCGCCGAGATGCTGCACATGGCCGGTGTCGAGTTCGCCGTCCTGGGCGACGGCGAGACCTGCACCGGCGACCCGGCCCGTCGCGCCGGCAACGAGGTCGTCTTCATGCAGCTGGCCATGGAGAACGCCGAGGTGTTCAAGGAGACGAAGGTCAAGAAGGTCGTCTCCACCTGCGCGCACTGCTTCAACACCCTCAAGAACGAGTACGCCGAGTTCGGCGTCGAGCTCGAGGTCGTCCACCACACCCAGCTGCTCAACCGGCTCGTGCGCGAGAAGAAGCTGACCCCGGTCGCGCCCTCCGCGGGGTCGACGAACGGTGACGGCAAGACGATCACGTACCACGACCCATGCTTCCTCGGTCGCCACAACCAGGTCTACGCACCGCCCCGCGAGCTGCTCGAGGTCATCCCGGGTGCCACGTTCACCGAGATGCCCCGCAACTCCGAGCGCTCCTTCTGCTGCGGTGGCGGCGGCGCCCGCATGTGGATGGAGGAGACGGTCGGCTCGCGCATCAACGCGAACCGCACTGAGGAGGCCGTCGCCACCGGCGCCGACCAGATCGCGGTCGGATGCCCGTTCTGCCACGTGATGCTGTCCGACGGGCTCACCGCCCAGCAGGCCGAGGGCAACGCCCGCGAGGAGGTCGAGGTGCTCGACGTCGCCCAGATGCTGCTGGCGTCGGTCAAGCGCGGCGACGCGGTGTCCGTCGTGGCCGAGGCGGAGCAAGCCACCGTCGTTGCCGCCGATGCTGGTGCGACCGCGCCCGCGCCCGAGACGCCCGAAGACGACTCCGAGGTGCTCGCCAAGAGCAACGTCAAGGAGGAGGCGCCCGAACCGACCGGTGAAGACGAGCCCGCCGTCGAGGAGGTGCCCGACCCGGAGCCGGAGGCGGGTGCCGACACCGTCCCCTTCACCGATCCGCAGCCCTCCAGCAAGGACGTCAGCGAAGGTGCCACCGATCTCGCGTCAGACGACGACGACAAGCCCTGACCTCGAGATGTGAAGACTTCCGGCCCACCCTGCGATCTGGTGGGCCGGAAGTCTTCACATCTGGAGGACCGAAGCGATGGGGACGCCGGGGCGGTAGGCGAGGTGGACGTGCGAGGGCGCGTCCAGGACGACGAGGTCGGCCTTCGCGCCGACGGCCAGGTGACCCACGTCGTCTCGGCGGAGTGAGAACGCGCCTCCACGCGTCGCCGACCAGACCGCCTCGAGCGGCGTCATGCCCATCTCGCGCACCGCGAGCGCGATGCAGAACGGCATCGACGAGGTGTACGAGCTGCCGGGGTTGCAGTCGGTGGCCAGCGCGACGGTGACGCCGGCGTCGATCAGGCGTCGGGCGTCGGGATAGGGCGAGCGGGTCGAGAACTCCACGCCGGGCAGCAGCCCGGCCACCACGCCGCCATCCGAAAGCGCGGCGACGTCGGCATCGTCGAGGTAGGTGCAGTGGTCGGCCGCCGCGGCACCGACCTCGGCAGCGAGCTGCACACCGGGACCGGACCCGAGCTGGTTCGCGTGGATGCGCACCTCGAGCCCGACCGCGATCCCGGCCTTCAGCACGGTGCGGGCCTCGTCGGCGCCGAACGCGCCCTCCTCGCAGAAGCCGTCGATCCAGCGGGCGTACGGGGCGCAGGCCTCGAGCATCGGCCCGGTGACGAGGTCCACGTAGCTCGCGACGTCAGTTCCGTCCGGCACGACGTGGGCACCGAGGAATGTCGTCTCTTCGGTGAACTGCCGCGCGATCGCCAGGGAGCGGGCCTCGTCGTGGACCGTCAGGCCGTACCCACTCTTGATTTCCACGGTGGTGGTGCCTTGGGCCCGCATCTGGGCGACGTGTCGCGCGACGTTCGCCGCCAGCTGCTCGTCGCTCGCCGCGCGGGTCGCGGCCACCGTCGTGCGGATGCCGCCGGCCTCATACGGTCGGCCGGCCATCCGCGCCTCGAACTCCGCCGCACGGTCGCCGGCGAAGACGAGGTGGGTGTGGGAGTCGACGAACCCGGGGATCACCGCGGCGCCGGCGACGTCGTGCACCGCGTCGGCATCTGGCGCGGCCGTGCGCTCGCCGATCCAGGTGACCTTCCCGTGCTCCACGACCAGCGCGGCGTCGCGCAGCACCGGTCGTTCGTCGTCCCAGCTGACGAGCTCGCCGATGTTCGTGACCAGGAGGCTCGTCACACGCGGCTCCAGCACGCGTCGATCGCGGCGTCCAGATCGGCCGCGACCTTCGCCGGGTCGAGGTCGGCGGGGGGCACGACGTCGGCTGCGGTGGCCGACCAGAGCGACTCGTCGGACCCGGCGGTGCGCACCGACGGCGAGATCTCGAAGGTGCCGCCGGCGTCGAATCCGAGCGAGGCGTGGCCGGTGCTGGTCGCGGCGTCCCACAGGTCGTCAGGGCTCCAAGATCCCCGACGTCCGGACGCCAACCGCTCGTGCATCTCGACCGCGCGGGCCTCCGCGAACATGTCGATCACCGTATGCCCGTCCGAGCCGAGGGTCAGGCGGGCACCGGCGTCGCGCAGGGCGACGCTGGGTCCGATGCCATCGCCGAGGTCGGCCTCCGTGGTCGGGCAGAAGCACACGAACACGCCGGCGCCGCCGAGAGTCCGGATGTCCTCGTCGGTGAGGTGCGTCGCGTGGACGGCCGTGGTGCGCGGCGTCCACACGCCGGCCTCATCGAGCAGCGCTACCGGTGTCATCCTGGTCGCGGCGAGGCACGCCTCGTTCTCGGCCGGCTGCTCCGACACGTGGACGTGCAGCGGGGCGTCGGGGAGCGCCTCGGCGACGATTGGCAGCTGAGAAGGAGGCACGGCCCGCACCGAGTGCACCGCGGCGCCGATCACCACATCGGGCTCGTCGCCGTGACGGGCATCGAGGTCGTGCACGCGGGCGGCCCACCGGTCGGCGTCGCCCTCTTCGAACCGCTGCTGGACGCCGTCCGCCGGTTCCCCGAAGCCGGCGGCGAGGTAGCAGGTGTCGAGCAGGCAGAGCCGCAGGCCGACGTCGCGCGCCGCGACGATGAGCGCCTCGCCCATCGCGTTCGGGTCGTCGTACGGGGTGCCGTCCGGCTGGTGGTGCAGGTAGTGGAACTCGCCGACGGCGTCGATGCCGGCGAGGCGCATCTCGGCGTAGGTGGCACGCGCGAGCTGGTGGAGCAGGTCGGGATCGAGCACGGCTGCCAACGCGTACATGTCGTCACGCCACGACCAGAACGAGTCACCGCCGGCGCGCCCGCGCAGCGCTCGATGGAATACGTGGCTATGGCAGTTCGCGAACGCCCGCATCGTCAGAGCTCGCGCTCGTAGAAGAACATCCGGGCCGACGGGTCGTCGGGGTCGTGGTTGCGGAAGCCGAGCCGCTCGTAAAAGCGGCGGGTGTCGACGTCGGGCTCGTCGACCCCGATGTACATCTCGACTCCGCCGAGACTGCGCGCGAGATCCATGGCGGTCGCCATGATCGCCCCGCCGATGCCCTGGTCGCGGCGGTCCGGCACGACGTAGAGCTCCTCGAGGTACGCGACGAAGCCGTCGCTCCACAGCGCGGGCCAGAACCGCAGCACGCCGAGGCCGAGCGGGGGATCCTGAGCCTGTCGAAGGGCGTCACCGCCCAGGACGACGGTCATGTCGCCGGCGTCGAGCAGCGTGCGGCAACGCCCGACCAGGAACTCGACGCCCGGCGTCGGAGTGTCGAACTCGACGTTGAAGTCGTGCAGCATGCTGGCGACGATCTCGGCGTCGTCGGAGGTCGCGAGGCGCGTTCTCGTCATGTGGCCAGAGTCTCCACGACGCGTGCCAGCGCGTCGACCCCCGCCACGCAGTCGTCGGCTTCGGCATGCTCGGCCGGCGAGTGGGAGACCCCGGTGGGGTTGCGGACGAAGAGCATCGCGGTCGGGATGTGTGGGCTGAGCACTCCGGCGTCATGGCCGGCGCCGGTCGGCAGGACCGGTGCGTCGAGCAGGGTGGCGAGACGGTCGCGGAGGGGAACGTCGAACGTGACCGCCGGGCTCACCGAGTCAGCAGAGACCTCGATCTCGGTGTCGTCGGCCATGCTCGCCTGACGCGCCTCGGCCACGATCTCGTCGACCAGAAGCTCCAGCTCGTCCTCGGTCGACGCGCGGGCGTCGAGCCATGCCCGCACGCGCGACGGGATGGCGTTCGTGCCACCAGGTGCAACCTCCAGACGTCCGAACGTGGCCCGCGCGTCGGCATCCGTCGCAAGCCGGCGGGCTGCCAGGGCAGTCGCGGCATACGCGAGCATCGGGTCGCGCCGGTCCTCCATCCGGGTCGCACCCGCGTGGTCGGCGACACCGCAGAAGTCGAGCCGCCAACGCCCGTGCGGCCAGATTGCGGTGGCTACGCCGACCGCGTCACCGGTGTGCACGAGGTGGCGCCCCTGCTCGACGTGCAGCTCGACGAACGTGCCGATGTCGTCGAGCCAGCCGGGCGGACCCACCCTGTAAGGGTCGCGGCCACGTTGCGTCAGAATCTCGGCGAGCGTGTATCCGTCACGATCCTTTAGCGCGAGGGCCTTGTCCGGGGCGAGTGCGCCGGTTGCCAGTTGCGAGCCGGCACACGCGATGCCGAACCGTGCCCCTTCCTCGTCCGCGAAGTTGGCGATGACGATCGGCCGGTTGTGCTCGGGAAGCCGGTCCAGCGCGGCGAAGGCGGACACCACGCCGAGCGGACCGTCGAAGGCCCCACCGTCCGGCACGGAGTCGAGATGCGAGCCGAGCAGCAGCGCGTCGGGGCCGGGCTTGGTCCGCGCGAGCTGGTTGCCGTTGCCGTCCTCGACGACGTCCATGCCGCGTGCCTCGGCCTCGCCGACGAACCACTCCCGCAGCTCCATGTCGGCGTCGCTCCACGCGAACCGGCGGTAGCCGCCCGTGTGGGCGTCGAGCCCGATGTCCGCGATGGCGTCGAGCCCTTTCGACGGGCTCAAGGACCGGAACTCTCGCGCATGGGGACGCGGACACCGCGCTCGGCCGCGACCTCGGCGGCCTCGTCGTAGCCGGCGTCGACGTGACGGATGACGCCCATGCCCGGGTCGTTGGTGAGGACCCGCTGGGCCTTCTCGCCGGCGAGAGCGGTGCCGTCGACGACGCACACCTGGCCAGCATGGATGGAGCGGCCGATCCCGACGCCGCCACCATGGTGGATCGACACCCAGGTGGCGCCCGACGCGACGTTGACCATCGCGTTGAGCAGCGGCCAGTCGGCGATGGCGTCGGAGCCGTCGAGCATGGCCTCCGTCTCGCGGTAGGGCGAGGCGACGGAGCCGCAGTCGAGGTGGTCGCGACCGATGACGACTGGGGCCTTCAGCTCACCGCTCGCCACCATGTCGTTGAATCGCATCCCGGCCTTCTCGCGCTCGCCGTAGCCGAGCCAGCAGATGCGGGCAGGAAGTCCTTGGGTTGCGACTCGTTCATCTGCCATGCGTAGCCAACGGGCCAAGTGGTCATCATGCGGAAACAGGTCGAGCACTGCCTCGTCGGTCGCGCGAATGTCGGCCGGGTCGCCGGAGAGCGCGGCCCACCGGAACGGACCCTTGCCCTCGCAGAACAGTGGCCGGATGTAGGCCGGGACGAATCCCGGGTAGTCGAAGGCTCGGTTGTAGCCGCCTTCGCGTGCCTCGGCGCGCAGGGAGTTGCCGTAGTCGAAGACCTCGGCTCCGGCGTCGAGGAAACCGACCATCGCCTCGCAGTGGCGAGCCATCGACGCGCGGGCGCGCTCGGTGAACCCGGCCGGATCCTTCTCGCGCTCCGCTGCCCAGTCGTCGAACGCGATCTCGCGCGGCAGGTAGTACAGCGGGTCGTGCGCACTGGTCTGGTCGGTGACGACGTCGATCGGTGCACCCGCCGCGTGCAGCTCGGGGAACACGTCGGCGGCGTTGCCGAGCACGCCGATCGAGAGTGGGACGCGCCGCGCCTTCGCATCCTCGGCGAGCCGCATCGCGTGTGCGAGGTCGTCGGCCTGGACGTCGAGGTACCGGTGCTCGATGCGGCGGGTGATGCGCGACTGGTCGACCTCTACGCACACGCACACGCCGTCGTTCATCGTCACGGCCAGCGGCTGCGCGCCACCCATGCCACCGAGTCCCGCGGTGAGGGTGATGGTGCCGGCAAGCGATCCGTTGAACTTCTTCGTGGCGACGGCGCCGAACGTCTCGTAGGTGCCCTGCAGAATGCCTTGCGTGCCGATGTAGATCCAGGAGCCGGCGGTCATCTGCCCGTACATCGTGAGTCCGGCCGCCTCCAGCCGGCGGAACTCCGGCCATGTCGCCCAGTCGCCCACCAGGTTGGAGTTGGCGATGAGCACCCGCGGCGCCCACTCGTGCGTGCGCATGACGCCGACCGGGCGGCCCGACTGGACGAGCAGCGTCTCGTCGTCGTGCAGGTCGGTGAGGGTGCGGACGATGGCGTCGTACGAACGCCAGTCGCGCGCCGCCTTGCCGGAGCCGCCGTAGACGACCAGCTGCTCGGGATGCTCGGCGACCTCCGGATCGAGGTTGTTCATCAGCATCCGCATCGGTGCCTCGGTCTGCCACGACCGGGCGGTCAGCTCCGTGCCGCGGGGTGCGCGAATGTCTCTCATGCTTGCTCCTTCGTTGCTTCGACGAGGGCACCCGAGCGGACGAGCTCGACGGCTGCCTCGATGTCTGGGGCGAGGAATCGGTCCGGTCCGGGTCCGGCGACCTTCTCCCGCAGTGCGGCGATGGCGGCGCCCGTGCCGGCGGCCGGACGGAGTGGAGCCCGCAGCTCGACCCCGCGCGCGGCGGTCATCATCTCGACCGCGAGCACGCGAGTCAGCCCGTCGACGGCACGCCTCAGCTTGCGGGCCGACGACCAGCCCATCGACACGTGGTCCTCCTGCATCGCACTGGACGGGATGGAGTCGACGCTGGCCGGTACCGCGAGCCGCTTGAGCTCGCTGACGATCGCGGCCTGGGTGTACTGCGCGATCATCATGCCCGAGTCGACGCCCGGGTCGTCGGCGAGGAAGGCCGGCAGGCCGTGATTGCGGGCGGCGTCGAGGAAACGGTCGGTGCGACGCTCGCTCATCCCGGCGACGTCGGCGACCGCGATGGCGAGGAAGTCGAGCACGTACGCCAGCGGGGCGCCGTGGAAGTTTCCGTGCGACTCGAGGCGGCCGTCGTCGAGCACGGACGGGTTGTCGATCGCCGCCGCGAGCTCGCGCTCGGCAACCGCGGCGGCGTGGTCGACGGTGTCGCGCGCGGCGCCGTGGACCTGTGGCGCGCAGCGCAGGGAATAGGCGTCCTGCACCCGGTCGTCGCCGTACCGGTGGCTCGCCACGATCGGCGACCCGGCGAGCAGCGCGGCCATGTGGGATGCCGACGCAGCCTGGCCCGGATGCGGACGCAGCGCCTGAAGGTCTGCCGCCAGCACGCGGTCGGTGCCCATCAGCCCCTCGATGCTGAGGGCGGCGGTGAGGTCGGCCATCTCAAGCAGCTGCGTGAGGTCGCGGATCGCGAGGACGAGCATCCCGAGCATGCCGTCCGTGCCGTTGATGAGCGCGAGACCCTCCTTCTCGGCAAGCTCGACCGTGGCGAGTCCGTGGTCCGCCAGAGCCTCGGCGGCTGGCCGGACGACGCCGTCGTCGACGACCTCGCCCTCTCCCATCACGGCGAGAGCGCAGTGGGCGAGCGGCGCGAGGTCGCCCGAGCAGCCGAGGCTGCCGTGCTCCAGGACGACGGGCGAGAGGCCGGCGTTGAGCATGGCCGCGTAGGCCTCGGCGGTCTCGAGCCGGACGCCGGTGTGACCGGTGCACAGGGTGGAGAGTCGCAGCAGCATCAGGGCGCGCACGACCTCGTCCTCGACCCGCGGACCGGCGCCGGCGGCGTGCGAGCGGATCAGGCTCTTCTGCAAGCGTGTGCGCTGCTCGGGCGCGATGTCGCGGTTGGCCAAGGCCCCGAAACCGGTCGAGACGCCGTACACCGGGGTGTCCGACGCGGCCAGGTCTTCGACGTGCTTGCGCGCTCTGACGATGGCCTCACGGGCCTCGGGCGCGATCGACACCCGCGCGTTCTCGCGTGCGACCCGCGCCACGTCATCGAGACTCAGTGGGCCGACATCCACGATCACGTCCATGACTCCATGAGACGCCCCGGCAGCGTCCCTCCGAAAGACCGACCGAGACAGATGCATCTCGGATCCGAGACAATGGGGAGATGAGCCGTCCCGTTCCCGCCGCGACGTCCGCCCTACGCGTCCTCAGGCTGCTGTCGAGCCAGCCTGTACCCGTCCCGGCAGCCCGCATTGCCGGTGCGTTGGGCCTTCCCCGCTCGACGACCTACCACCTGCTGACGGCCATGGCGAACGAGGACTTCGTCGTCCACTATCCCGAGGACCGGACCTGGGGCATGGGTCTCGCGTCCTGGGAGGTCGGGCACGGGTTCGCGCGCCAGGAACCGCTGGCCCGGCTCGCCCGCGCCCCACTGGCCCGCCTGGTGGATCAGGTCGGGGAGTCCGCACACCTCGTGGTGCTTCAGGGTGCCGACGTGCTCTACGTCATCGAGGAGCGCGCACCGGGCCGGCCACCTCTTGTCACGGATGTGGGTGTGCGTCTGCCCGCCCACCTCACCGCGTCGGGCCGCGCCATCCTCGCCGGGCTGCCGGCCGCCCAGGTCCGTGCCCTCTTTCCCAGCCGTGACGTGTTCGTGACGCGCACCGGTACGGGACCGTCGTCGCCGACCGAGCTGCGTCGGCTGCTCGTCACCACCAGAGCCCGCGGCCACGCCACGGAGGACGGCGAGGTGACGCCCGGCTTCGCCTCGGTGGCGGCGGCCGTCGAAGCTGGGACGATCCACGCGAGCGTCGCCGTCACGTGGGAGACCCGCCGGTCCCCGGACGTCGACGATCTGGCCACCGCCGTGCGTTCCACGGCCGGGGAGATCACCCGCCGGCTGCGGCCCGGTCCTCCCGGTCATCGAGCCCGTGCTGAGACTGCATAACTTGCGCGCCGCTACGTCGTTTTCATACTCAGGGGTAGGGAGAGATCGAGGGAGCAACCCATGCGCATGACCCGTCCTTTGGGCGGCCTGGCCACTGCTGCACTCTGCCTCGCCGCGCTGGTCGCTCCCGTGTCGTCTGCCGCCGCCGCCGAGTCCTTCACCGTCACCGCGCTCAACTTCAAGGTGCTGGTCGGGCCTGACGCCAAGACGGAGTGCAACATCGTCGGTGACCTCTACCTCCCGACCTCCGCGTCTCCCACTTCCCGCGTTCCGGCGATCCTCACGACCAACGGTTTCGGCGGATCGAAGGCCGACCAGGCCGGCATCGGCAAGGAGTTCGCCAACCGCGGCTACGCGGTGCTCTCCTACTCCGGGCTCGGCTTCGGCGGGTCCGACTGCAAGATCACGCTCGACGACCCCGACTTCGACGGCGAGGCGGCGAAGCAGCTCGTCGGCTACCTCGGTGGCACAACCGGCGTGGCGTATACCGACAAGGCTCACCAGGACCCAGCGCCGGTGCTCGACGTCATCCAGCGCGACGGCCTGCCGAGCGCGAACGACCCTCGCGTGGGGATGGTCAGCGGCTCCTACGGCGGTGGGGTGCAGTTCGCGGCGGCAGGTCTCGACCAGCGCATCGACACGATCGTGCCGCTGATCACCTGGAACGACCTCTCGTACTCGCTGGCCCCCAACAACACGTCACAGAAGCAGCCCGCGCTGAGCGGCGTCAGCACCAACACACCGGGGGCGGCCAAGCAGGTCTGGGCCCTCGGCTTCACGGCTCTCGGCGTGTCCGAGGGCGTACAGGAGGCGCCGTCGTACCCGCAACGTCTGCTCGGCTGCCCGAACTTCGCGACGTTCGTGTGCCCCGCTCTCGTCTACGCCGGCACGACGGGAACCCTGACGGAGTACCAGACCGACCAGCTGCGGCACGCCTCCGTGACGAGCTACATGAAGAAGATCAAGATCCCGACGCTCATCATCCAAGGGCAGAGCGACACCCTGTTCAACCTCAACGAGGGTGTGGCCAACTACCGGGCTCTGAAGGCTCAGGGCACGCCGGCCAAGATGATCTGGTTCAACGGCGGCCACTCGGGTCCGACCGCACCCGGTGAGATCGAGACTCGCAGCCCGGACACGGAGACGCAGTACGTGACCGGCCGCATCGCCGACTGGTTCGACCACCACCTCAAGAACACCGGCGTCGACACCGGCCCCGAGTTCGCCTACTTCCGCGACTGGGTCTCCTACACCGGCATCGCGACGCCGGCCTACGCGACCAGCGCGACGTATCCGGTGGGCGCGCCCACGTCGTACTACCTGTCCGGCAAGGAGCTCGTCACGGACCAAGGGCAGATCGCCACTGCCGCCCAGTCGTTCGTTACCCCAGGGAGTCTGCCGTCGTCGTCCGACCAGCTCGACGCCGCGCGCTCGTTCCCGACACCGCCCATCACGCTGCCCGAGAAGGACGTCGACGGCACCTTTGCCACGTTCACGTCCGCACCCAGCACCGACGACGTCGACGTCGTCGGGTCACCCGAGCTGACACTGAAGGTCGACGCCCCGTCGGCCGTGGCCACCCAGGGACTCAACCCGGGCAAGCTCGTCCTGTTCATGAAGGTGCTCGACGTCGACTCCACCGGCGAGGCGAAGCTGATCCGCAACCTCGTCGCCCCGGTTCGCGTGCCCGACGTCGGTCAGAATTTCACCGTGACGCTGCCCGGCTTCGTCCACCGCTTCGAGTCCGGGCACTCAATCCGCCTCGTGGTCGCCGGCGGCTCGACGAACTACCGCGGCGGGCTCGCCCCGACGCCAGTGACCATCGCCACCGGCAGCGCCGACCAGGCCCTCAAGCTGCCCGTCGTTCCTTAGGCGTCGCGGCGGCGGAGGACGGCCCACGCCACCAGGAGCAGCGCCGCCACTTCGCCGACGAACACCGCGAAGCTCGGCCACGCGTCAAGTAGCAGCGGGTTGAACGGCGCGGGCGTGGCGATCACCATTCCGGCGTTGCTCGGCATCAGCTTGGTGATCCACTCGCCGGTCTCGCCCGGGATCAGCAGCACGAGGTTGTTCATCACGAAGACAAGAGCGAGCACGAGGGACAAGGCCAGCGCGGTGTGCCGCAGGATGAACGCCACCGCCACCGACAGCAGACCGAGTCCAGCCAAGAACAGCCCGTACCCGTACATCGACCGCGCGACGTCACCTTCGAGGGCCAGGCCGATGCCTTCGCGGTCCAGGAAGTAGTTGCCGCCGACGTATCCGAGCAGCGCCGTGACGGTGCCGACCACGAACAGGATCGCGG